>NZ_JBQKUJ010000014.1:0-109236 GCF_054968525.1 Alteromonas sp. G5_S2_22_S1
ATTTCTTTTGCTATTTACATGCGGCTTTAAATGAACCACACTGAATAAAATTACAATAAGTGCGCACCATGTTAGAAACCATTTCTTTTTC
The DNA here is from genome assembly GCF_054968525.1 of Alteromonas sp. G5_S2_22_S1. Taxonomy (NCBI): domain Bacteria; kingdom Pseudomonadati; phylum Pseudomonadota; class Gammaproteobacteria; order Alteromonadales; family Alteromonadaceae; genus Alteromonas; species Alteromonas sp. G5_S2_22_S1. Next base: position 92 of record NZ_JBQKUJ010000014.1, read on the forward strand.
TCAACGCCAACGACTGGCGTATATCGATTTCTGCCTTTTGTTTAAAGGGGCTATTCATCGCCAAGACTTAATAAATCGCTTTGAAGTGGGGCTATCGGCCGGCTCTCGTGACTTTACGCTCTACAAAGAACTAGCGCCCGATAACTTAATCTACGATCCAAGAGAAAAGCGTTACTTTCAAACAGAAAACTTTCTTCCAGTTTTCGAGCACGATGCCAAACGTACCTTGGTAAAGCTTGCCAACGACATATCAGACGGGTTTGATGCCATTGGCGATTTGCACTTTCCGGTAGAAAGTGCGTCTTCGCTGAACGTACCTGATATTTTTGTGGTAGCGAAAGTAGTACAAGCCATAGTTAACAAAAAAGCGATGAGCGTTATTTACACATCGTTATCTAGCGGCAGTGGCGCACGTGAACTTGTGCCCCATAGTATTGTTGATAATGGTCAGCGATGGCATGTTCGCGCATTTGACAGAAAGTCGCAGAGCTTTCGAGACTTTGTATTAACCCGCATTAGCAAGGTAACGGTTAAAGCAGAGCCTGAAGTGCATGAGTGCATTGAGCAGGATGAAGAGTGGGGAAGGTTGATCCCTCTTGAGATTGTGCCTCACCCTAAAAACATTAAATTTCCTACTGCCATTGAGCTTGATTATGCGATGGAAGAAGGCGTACTCACCTTAGAAGTACGCGCCGCTATGGCGGGCTATTTACTGAGGCGCTGGAATGTAGACTGTACCAAGCATGCAAGTTTGCGTTCAGGTGAATATCAACTTTGGCTTAAAAACCGCCAAAGCCTTGCTGATACGGATAATCTTGCTATTGCGCCAGGGTATACTGCAGAACAAGCTGCCTATACGGCATAGCAGGCCTCGGGGTATGAGTAACGACTATCTGTGCACTCCATGCCTCTTAGCTTGCTAGGTGTTTTCTAATACAAGATAAAAGGGTGTCTTTGTCTATTGGCTTCGCCATAAAGTCAGTCATTCCCGCGGCCAAACACTCTTCTTTATCTTCTGCAAACGCATTGGCCGTAAGGGCCACTATTGGCGTTGTAATATCCAAAGCGTTCCGCAAAATAGAAGACGCTTCGATGCCGCCCATTATGGGCATATTACAATCCATTAAAATGAGATCGAAATTATGGCGTTTAACCACGTCAATGGCATCTTTACCATTTTTGACGTGCAGAAACTTATAGCCTTCAGACTGCATGATCGTTTTAACGATTTCAGCGTTAATTTCGTTATCTTCGGCAAGTAAGATACGTTTCTTTTTGTTAGCCGCTGCGGTATCGGTAGTTACTTGGGGCGTTGTATCAACAAGCTTATTTAGGTCGTGCTCTAGCTCTCTACGATTAATCGGTTTCACGTGAGTTCGCCAAATTAGCCCGATTATTTCATCGTCGCTTTCCTCTTCTAATCTTTCGAGCTCCGCAGATATTAAAATAACCTTCGGAAATGGTTTGGGGTTCAATGTCTTTAATTGTCTGAGTAAATCAATACCGCTCATTTCCGGCATGGATAAATCCAAAATGATAACGTCAAAACTTAACGGAGTGTCTGACAGGAACGCTTTTGCACTACCGTAGCTTTGAGAGCTGATAGACATTGCATTGACCACGTGCTCAAAATATTCGCGACTGGTCTGCAAATCATCTACAACAGCGCAGCGCACGGAAGAACCTGGCTGTACGGTTATCTCAGGCAGGTGGCACTCTTTTGCGGCCATTGTAAAACTAAACGTGCTGCCTTGACCGACAAATGAGGTGACAGTGATATCGCCATTCATTAATTGAGCAAGTTGTTTTGCGATGCTTAAACCGAGCCCGGTACCGCCAAAGTCTCGGGTTGTCGTTTTGTCTGCTTGTTCAAATTTTCTAAAAATATTGTCTAGTTTCGATGACGCTATACCTATACCCGTATCGATGACATCAAAGGACAAGAAGTTGCCGTTTGGATGTTTGGTATATCGCACTTTAAGCGTTACCGAACCACGTTCGGTAAACTTAATAGCGTTGTTCAATAAGTTATGTAAGATTTGCGAAATCCGCGTTATATCACCTTCCACGACATGTGGTAAATCTGGGTCTTTCAAATAGATAAATTCAAGACCTTTTCGTTGACAGTACACGCGTTGTAGTGACACCACGTCATCGAGTATCTGCAACAAGTCTACTGGTGCTTGCTCTATTTTTATTTTGCCCGCTTCAATTTTAGATACATCTAATATGTCGTTGATCAGTACCAGCAGTTGGCGCCCCGCTGTTTTGGCTTTTTTTAGATAGATACTACTTTTTTCAGGGTTATCAATGGCTAGCTCTATCATGCCGAACAGCCCATTCATCGGGGTACGAAGTTCGTGGCTCATGCTAGAAAGAAACTCAGATTTTGCTTTACTTGCTTTTCGTGCTTTTTCAGCCGTTTCTTCTGCTTCTGCCTTCAAACGTGTAAGTTTCGAAAATGCCTGTTTTACGGTTTGTTCCATGGGGGAAAAGATAAAAACTGCTTCTATGCAAAGCAGTGCTAGCGTGGCTAACCATAAGTAAAACTCTATGGATAAGACCGTATCTACTTGGTTCGACGCATCTTGCTCGAAAAGCGTTACCACGTAATCGAGTTGCTTCAATAATTCGGTGAGTGCCTGAATATCTAACGGCGCAATGGTTTGACAATTGGTGGCTGTTAAAGCGCGCTCGACATTTTTGATGTACTGGTTAACGTTTCTATCTAATTTTTCCTCGACGAAATACACATTGAAAATAGGAAGGGGAAGGTTGTTTTTCGAGACTAGCTGCTGGTGGTTTGCTTTAAATTGTGCCAGTGCTTGTTCTAGATACTCCCGCTCCGGGCCACTGCTACACGTTTTGCCGGTAGATAGCATTAGCGCTATACGCTGAGAAAGCATACACTGTTGACCCGCAACATTAATAGTCTCAGCATCTTGTTTTTGCTCACTAATTAAGTCGTGCATCACTATAAATGAAAGCGTGACAAGTGTAGCTATAAGCACGAGGGCAGCGATGTAACGGACACGTATAGACATAAAAGTAAGTTTGGCGCAGTGATAACTAAAAGATAATAGATACCAAGTAGTTACGCAATGTAACTACTAAACTAAATAAAAGGTTCCCCTTTTAACTCCAATATCGTGGGTAGCAATAAAAAATTCACAAACTGACCGAATGGTTCAGCTTTATTGAATGTCTATTCAATAACCTCAGTAACCTCGCTGGCTGCAAAGGCATTTTTCTTCACGTTTTTCTATTTTTCTATCGGGTTGTCAACAAATCGTCATTTTCGTGTCAAGACTATGTCACTGAAGTGTCACAAATGTCATCCACACTTTTGGCCGCTAAGACCGTTTACAGAGGTAAGTCTTCTGCTTTCCTCCACTCAAAATAGAAAACAAATATAAGCAAGGAACCATAATGAAAAGCGAAACTCTTCGTGGGATTAAGTATTCAGCGATTGCATTAGCGGTAACAGTAGGTATATCAGCCTGTTCACTAGAAGGTGATGACGGTGAAGACGGCGCACAAGGCGCTCAAGGCCCAGCAGGTGAGCAAGGCCCAGTAGGCGAACAAGGCCCTGTGGGCGAACAAGGCCCAGAAGGCGATACTGCGGGAACGCTTACCCGTATTGCTACGGTGCCCCTTGGCGCAGAAGTAACGGGTATTTTTCTTACTGACGAAGGCGATTTGTTTTTTAACGTACAGCACCCGTCGGGCACGAATGCGGCAACAACAAGTGTAAACGAAATGCCAATCAACACGGGTACGGTAGGAGTGTTAGCAGGCGCAAATTTCAACAATTTACCCGTTACTTTACCCAACTCTCCAGTACCTAGCTCTGACGAAGAAAAAGAGTTGGTGGTTTCTGCCATTGGTCAATACCAGGTACTCGGCCAAACCGGCGACACTTTTGGTACAGATCTACCTGAAGGCCTTGGCCACATCTACACCCTTGATGGCGAAGAGTTAGTGCTTGAAAACGATATGCCAGACTTCAATGGCTTCATTTCAACAGCAGAAGGTGAGGGTTACCTTTTTTCTAACTGGGAAGAGCTTCCCGGTGGTATGAGCCGCATGAAGGTAGAAAAAGATGAATTTGGCATGTGGGAAGTTACAGAAGCTATGATGCTAGACTTTTCGCCAGTATGGGGCACTGCGGCAAACTGCTTTGGTTCTATGTCGCCTTGGGGCACGCCACTTACCTCGGAGGAGTGGGTCGTTAACTCTTCTGTAGATTCAACCACATCACCTAGCTGGAACAACCCTGAAGCGGTATCAACTGACGCTCGCTTAGGTCGTATGTGGCAGATGACCGCGCCTGATGCGCCAAACCCATACAACTACGGTTATATCGCAGAGGTGACCGATCCGCTTGCCGACGAGCCAGTAATTGTTAAGCATTTTGCCATGGGTCGCTACGAGCATGAAAACTCAACGGTGATGCCCGATGGAAAAACGGTTTATCTTTCACAAGATGATACCGGCGGCGTGCTGTTCAAATTTGTAGCAGACACAGCAGAAGACTTATCAGCTGGTACGCTTTACGGCGCCAAACTTACCCAAGATGCGGGTCAAAACGACCCAGCGACAACGGGCTTCGCTGTTGAGTGGGTTGAATTGGCAAGTGGCGATAATATGACAATTCGCGCGTGGATTGACGAATACAACGGTATTGGAACGGACGACTACGTGGACGGCCAAAGCTCGTATATCACCATGGCTGACGTTCAAGCATGGGCAGACGGCGATGCGACTTACCCCACAGTAGAAGAAGGTGGTTCTAGCGTAACTGCGGGAGAGCCAATGGATAACCGCGTAGCTTTCCTTGAAAGCCGTGCAGCAGCGCGACTTAAAGGAGCAACGGCAGAGTGGAGAAAACTAGAAGGTATCTCTATTAACCAGAAGCGCGCAAAAGAAGCGGTTGAAGGTGTTGATACCATTGAAGGTGAAGTCGTGGAAAATGCTTACCTATATATCGGTATTGCAGATATCGACAACACGATGGTTGACGGTGAAGGCGACATGCAGCTATCTGCCCGGGTAAAAGACTGCGGTGGTGTATACCGCGCTAAGCTTGAAGCAGGCTATAACATTACGCGTATTGAGCCTGTGGTAATGGGTGGTACGTACCGCTCAAGCCTAACTGGTGCAGAGCGTTGTGACGTTGAGCAGCTTTCTCAACCAGATAACGTTGTAGTCATGAACGACGGCCGTATTCTTATCGGTGAAGACGGTTTCCAAGAAAACAACACGCTGTGGATGTATGAACCAGCAGATAAGTAAGTTTTCTTTTTAATTTAAAATACGCCGGGTGTTTACGCGCCCGGCTTTTTTCCGTTGTGACGATTATGAAAATACTAAAAATAATTCCAGGTGCAGGCATTCTGCTTTCACTACTTATCAGTGCAGGATGCACTGAAAACACAAGTGCTGATTTAAGCAATCAATCAAATACCGGAGTAAGCGCAAGTACTTACTCTGCCAATGGAGACGGGCCTTCATCGGCTCAAACAGATGCCGATAGCACACATTCCTACCCATACCGAGAAGGGGACGATATTCCCGCTCTTGCGTATATTGAGCATAATGAAGTGTATAACCATGAATCGGTGATCCCTCCCCAGTGCTATACCAAAACAGAAGGCGTAAATAACCCTTGTTACGCATGTCACCAAAGTTACGATTCGATAGAGAAGCGCCCTAATCAAATGGGTGATGGTACGCTACAGGGTAATTATGAATTTTCCGATGTGGGGTTAACGAATAGCTGGAAGAACCTGTTTATTGACCGTACGTCGCTTATAGCGGGTATTGACGACGCAACGATCAAAAAATATGTAAAAGAAGATAATTATACGGCGTCGTTAGAAAAAGATGTCATGCCTGATTATATGCGCATTGAAAACCTCAGTTCTGCTGACAACGCGTTTGATAAAGACGGCTTCGCGAAAGATGGAAGCGGGTGGGTGTCTTACAATTACAAGCCTTTTCCAAGTACGTTTTGGCCGACTAATGGTTCGACAGGCGACGCCATGATCAGGCTTCCTGATGACTTTCAAACGCTAAATGGGGAGTACAACAAGGCTATCTATACATTGAACCTAAGCTTGATTGAAATGGCGCTTAAAGAGCTTGATACATTAACTGTAGCGCCGGTCAATGAATTAGTACTGAACATTGACGTAAACCAAGACGGTAAGCTCACAAAATCAGTGACTAAAATTGCCCGTTCCTCTCATTATGTTGGCGATGCAAGAGCAGTTCCGCTCGCCCATATGCTTTACCCTGAAGGCACAGAATTCTTACATACCGTGCGCTATATCGGTGTCGATGAAGATGGCACTATATACAATGCACCGCGTATGAAAGAAGTACGCTACATGAAAAAGCACATGTTTAGAAGCCGTGAGAGCCTCGCTTCTGCCTATTATGCTGAGGCAAAAGATAAGCACTTTGAGAAGCTGCCTCAAACCCGTTATTTAGGTGAAAAAGGTATTGATAATGGCTTTGGCTGGACCATCAATGGTTTCATCGAAAACGAACAGGGCGAGCTTCGGGCCCAACACGACCAAGAACTCGCGTTTTGTAATGGCTGTCACAAGACCGTGGGCTCTACCTTCGACCAAACTTTCTCCTTTGCTCGAAAAGTACCAGGCCAAGCAGGGTGGGGTTACATTAACCTTAAAGAAATTGAAGACGTGCCGAATATCAATGAAGAAAAAGGTGAGTTCTTGACGTATATGGAGCGGGTCGGTGGTGGTGATGAATTCCGTCAAAACGGGGAGATGCTTGCTAAATGGTTTGATGAAAAAGGCATGGTGAAAGTCGAAGAAGTACAGCGTGCCAAATCAGTGTACGACATCATTACGCCTTCACCAGAGCGCGCTTATGCGCTTAATAAAGCCTATTTAACTATCGTGAAAGAGCAAAGCTATTTGTTTGGTCGTGACGCAACGCTCACTGAAGCGACGAATGTACTCAGCACGATAGATGCAGAGCAGCCCCCGCTTAAGCCTGAACACCGTTTTAAGTGGGATATGCGCCTTAACTGGCAAGCTGAAGCGCCTAGCGCTATCGCAGAAACGCGATAGCGCTTAAAGTTCAGTCTAAAAATGAGCGTTTGCTCGTGAACTAAAGTGTGTTCGCGGGCAAAATTTCAAATTGGATAGGCTTATACCTGAAGTTGTTCGATTCACCGGCTGAGCATGCGGTAAGACCTACAATCATATCCATTTTCGCTTCAAATACGGTATAGTCGCCAGCTTTACTTTTCGGTGGTAACACGGCAATTTTCCCTGCACTGTCTACCTCTACATTCATAAACGTATTGAAGGTAGTACACACATGATGTTCAGGAATATCGAACTCTGAGAACGCTGCAACGAGGTTACCGTGACAGCCTGGCACAGGTGCTTCATCTGGGTAAAAGTGTTTGAACGTGTCAACGCTGCAAGGGGTTAAAAGGAAATCGTGGTCCTCTACCGTGTCCTCTACAATTTCAAACATCACATTACTTCGATTCGAATAAAGTTTGCTGCTTTTTTTAAATTGAATACTTTCGTTGTAATCTAGGCTTCGACCCGAAGAAATAAACTCTTCTTTGTCATGCTCATTAAATGCATAAAGGTCGGCCACTTGTTCCCCTTCTGGGTCGATTACTTTCAGCAGTTCGCCTTTTTTAATCGTAAATGCTGTGCCGCTTCTTGGCTGAATTGTTTGTCTCATACTGGACCTTTTTGTCTTTATGAAGATTGATGTTTTACCTGTTTAAACGGGCATTCCCAATTTTCAGAATGTTTCTTTCCACTGTACTGGTAAACTTCTGAGCTATCGCCGTGGTTTGCTAACAACGTGTTTTTACTGCCGCAATAGGCGACGTCGCGCTTTCTAATATGATCTCTAAATGCTTCAAACTTCTGTTGTTTACGAAGCAGTTCAAACTGTTCGTGTAAATTAAACACAATAGCGGGGTTGGAAAAGCGTCGACTTTTACGCGACGCATTTGGGTGTAAGCCGATAACGAAAAAACCTTTTCCGCCTAAACTTAAACTAAATTGCGCACTGTGTGGATCGCTGGAAACTTTACTATCCCAAGACTTTAAACAGGCATCCACTTCATGCAGGCGTTGTAGTTTTTCCCAGAGCACTTTATCAAATTCGCTCTCGCTAATCGTATCAGGCTGCTCAAAGGTAACAACCAGTGAAGAGTACATATCGCACTTTAACGTAAACGTTTCTACGAATTTGTGGATGGACGCCAAAATGTCAGTTTCGTTGGAATCACAGCGAAAATCATCATACTGATTTATATGAATTTGTTGCTTAGTAAGCGCGCTTTTAGCCCCTACGCAGGGAAACTCATCGTCCCCCACGAAGGAGAGAAAACGGGCTTCTAAGTCCGGCTTTACTATAGACATTCCATATCTCCTTCCCTACGTGTTCAAGCCGTTGTGCTTAAAACCTCTTGGTTTTTAGCCGGCGAATGAAAAGAGGTGAATGCGACTGTATTAGCGTTAGAACTAGGGCTTAAAGTACCTATAGAGGGGGGGGGAGCCGCCTCGTCTTCATGTTCAGGAAGCTGAACTATCTTCACACCATTCGCTTTAAAGTCTGCGTTGATATAGCCTTCTTTTGCATAGGCATTAAGCACATTTTCGCAAGGGTAAAAGCCCCATTTCGAATAAAAACGCTGGGCGTTATGCACAAAGTCCAACAAATGATTTACCGGACATTGATAGTTAGGGCGCTGCGGCGCAAACGTGCGGGTAGGTAATTGCTCGAGTGAATATCCTAACGCTCGACAATTGGTAAAAAAGTCTTCGTCGTTTAGTCCGAAACCCGCGTAGCCTTCATCGAAGCCGTCGGTTTTCTGAAAGTCTGCCTTACGAATAAAAAACACTGTAGAACAAATACTATCGTCACTAAACTTTCCATGATGGTTTTCCTTTTCTCTCGAAGGTATTTCGTTGTTATCATCTTCCGGCAACGTTTCATCGTTACTCGCTAGATAACCAATTTGCTGTTCATTTTTTGAAATGTCTGAATAAGGCTTATTGCAGCGTTCACTGGGTAAAAAGACTACTGAAGTAAAAACTACTGAATTGTCCTTTAAAGCCAGCAAACCATCTCTAAATAATGATGGCGAAATCACGGCATCAACGTTTAGATATGCGAGGTTTGCATGTTTAGCTGCTTGCATACCTTTGTTTCGCGCTTTCGCAATAGGTAATTCGCCTTGCGTTGTAAACTTGTGCACGATGTCGAATTTATCGCTTTTAATCAGCGAAAGGTCTGACGGTGGGGCCATCCAAACGAGTACAAGCTCGTCAGGCGTCGGAGAGCACTGCTCCAGTTGCGAAATTAAATTGCAAAGCTTCTCGGTTCTGCTTTTAACAATAGTTACTGCACTTACTGGCGAACGCATACTCAACCTCCTTTGATAGCCCTGCGAATGCTTATTAGCTTCAACGGTGCACCTTGCACGTTATACTTTCGTAGTAAGCAAGGTGCGTTCCCAATATTTAAGTTACTGAAAATTCTAATTTATTTGTATTTTTTGTGGCAATTTCGCTATTGGTTACTCGCGCAAGCGAGCAATAGGTGCAAAGAAGGAGAAAAATTTACAAAGCAAACGCAATAGCTTTGCCCCAGCCTCGTATTTTGCTATGCTTTGATAGTAGGTTTAAGCATTACAATTCAACAATTTAAATGTCCCTACATGTATCATTAAACACGTTGTTTATCGAAAAACTTGGGGTTCTTTTCTAAGAGTTGTTCGGTCTGAGTGTAGGTAAATCTTCAGCCTTACTTGTAACGTATTAATTTAGGTATTTCTTTTTCTGTGGTGGACAAAGGCTGTGGAATCACAATCGTCTGTAATTATAAGGCAGTACGACAAGCAATCGCTTAAAGTCGTGGATGTCATATCGGGTATTTCTCCTAATGCAATGCGTCGCGTGTTTGGTGGCTGGATATTTTTTGCCGCTGTTGTCGGCGTCATCATTAGTGTGGCGCCAGATTTAAGTACGCAATTTATCGGCCTAACGCTTTTTGTGCTCGTTGCTTTCACGCTTATTATGTTCGGCCAAAGCCGGATATCAGAGGGGTGGCCAGCTATTATTTGCGATGACGACTTGATTGGCGTGGTACGCGATCCGGTTAAGCGCGAGTATATTTGTGTGAAGTCTTCGCTTGTTAAGGCGGCGAACCCAACGCTTATCAAGCCAAACAAGAAAGCAATAGAGATTGTTTTAGACACTGAGCAGCTGTCAGAGGAAGAGCAAAAGGTACTTGACCAAGCTGTTTGGCCCAGAGAAGGGAAGCTTATCGGCTTAGCGCATTTTAAAAAGCGCGAAGACGCATGCGAAAGCCTAATGTGGTGTGTAGAACACAGAGGCTCTCACTAAAAACAAACAATAGTTTGGTTCGCGCTTATAGGTTTACTGTTCAATAAACGCGAGCTCCGTGTATAAAGGGTAATGGTCAGAGCCAATGCCCTCTAATTTTTCAATATGAACGAGCGCAAAGTGCCTAGAGTGAAATACATGGTCAAGGGGCCATTTTACTAACGGGTACTTTGCGTGGAATGTATTATAAAAGCCACGCCCCTCTCTTGGGTCTAATAGCCCGCTAATTTTTTTAAATTTACGGGTGGTAGGAGACCAGGCTACGTCATTAAGGTCGCCCGCTACAATTATCGGCCCTTCTGTTTTAGCTATTTCTTCGCCCACTACCGTTAACTCAATGTCCCGCGGCTTCGCGTAAGTATTTTCTGTAGGGCTAGGCGGTTTCGGATGAAGAAAATAGAGTAACGCATCTTTACCTTTGTGCTTTATTTTCACTTTCATTGACGGTACATCATCTTCAATCAAGAAGTTCAATGCGGCCTCTTCAAAAGGGATCTTACTGTATAAGTGCATGCCATAGAGGTTTTCTAACGCACAAAATTTTCGATAAGGGTATTCCGATTCAATTTCGCTAATCCCTTTTTGCCACTTCTCGTTGGATTCTAGCGTAACCAAAAAATCAGGCTGCTTATTTCTAACATGCTCAATAAGTTTACGAAAATCATTATTGGGCATATACACGTTGCTAGACAACACGCTGAGGGTGTCTTGTGGTTTCGCGTTTTTTATTCTAGTAACTTCACGTTTGTAAAACGGCGTGTAGGGAATAATCCAGATAATTTGGTAAACAAGGCTTATTGTTAAGCCACCTACGGCTAATGCGTTAACGAAAAAAGGAATATTGGTAGAAGGCCAATTAACCACGTGGCATATAAGCAGGAAACCTATAATAACGGAAATTTGAAGACGCGGAAATTCCCACACTCTAACTAACCAGTGGGAAGAAGGAAGTAACGGGGTAAAGCTGACTATTATAAAGAGTAGCGATGCGATAATGAGCGCAATATCCATCTTTTGGGCGTCCTTGATTTAAAAATTAAGTGTCTTGCTTGTCTTTAATCTGCATCAGAGTTAACTGCAGACAATAGCGATATATTAAGAAAAGTGTTCGATACCTTAGTTAATTGAAGTATCGAAACTATGCCAGCTATCATTACGCGGATTTTGTTAAATCAGTTTAATCTTCCTAGTTGTACTTCGCTTGCTCGTTACATTATTCAAGCATTAACTCATCGATCAACTTAACTAGCTACTCAACTACCTACTCAACTACCTATTTAACAATCAGACCACCTTTGATAACCGCAAAATCATAAAGTAAAAAATTCTCGACCTAAGGCAAAGTTTGCAATCAGTGGGGTAGAGTATCCAGGCGAATGATCAATAAAAAGCAATTATTTCAATATGTTACTTTGTTGGCAAGGTTCTGGCATTGCTAAGTTCGAGTTTCGACAAAGGAGAAATGTTATGAAACGTTCAATACTTTCGATGATTGTTGCCACATCTTTAACTACTGCTGCATATGCAGGTGATATGGACACAGATAATAAATGGGAAAAAGGTGCCAAAGACGCATGGATAGACGGTAAAGCCGAGGCGACGCTGTTATTTAACGGCAACCTTGACTCTTTTGACATTAATACAGACGTTAAAAACGGTAACGTCGTTTTAACCGGTAAGGTTGAAAACTCTGTCGATAAAAAGCTGGCAGAAGAGCTAGTAGCAAATATCGACGGCGTAACTTCTGTAGACAATAAGCTTACCGTTGTTGCTGATAACGATATGCATTCTGACATGTCAGATGACATGGAAGAAGGCGTAGAGGAAGGTACGAGTGAATTGACAGATGCAAAAATTGCAACAGTTATAAAAACTCGTCTATTAATGGACACCGACATTTCGGGCTTCGACATCGATGTTGATGTGGAAAACGGCATTGTGAAGCTAACCGGTGAAGTTGATTCCGACGCTGAGCGTGACCTAGCAGTGGAAATTGCTAAAAACGCGTCAGATGTTAAAGACGTTGAAAGTGACCTACGTGTTGTTACTGAAACTGCAATGAATTAAGGGTTTCTTTATTCGACTTAATGGAAAAAGGGGCGCTCGCCCCTTTTTTCTTGCCAGACGTAAGTAAGGTAGAATGGTTAGCACACCGACTGATCTGCTTTAATCAAACAGGACACTTTAATAATGGAATATAATCCAATTATTGAGGTGTTAAATGACAAAACGAACAAACAGAAGTTACACGGCTGAATTTAAACAAGAAGCTGTCAAATTGGTAACCGAGCAAGGCTACAGCGTACCAAAAGCAGCAGCGTCTTTAGGTATCACAGATAAGTTACTTTATCACTGGAAAGCTAAATTCGAGGCTGAGCAATCTGGAGCCAGTTTAAATGCGGATGAACGAGCAGAGCTGCTAAAACTACGTAAGGAAAATAAAGAGCTAAGGATGGAAAAAGAGATTTTAAAAAAGGCCAGCGCCCTCCTGCTAAAGGAAACCAAGTAACGTTTAAAACGATTAAGCAGTTATCTTCGGCATTTCCCGTAGTTAAGCTCTGTAAAGTGATGAAAGTAAGCCGTAGTGCTTATTACGCTTGGCTCAAACGGCCAGTCAAAATCATCACAGCAGAGCAACTGAACTTATATCGAATGGCAAAGCACTTCTTCGAGAAAAGCAGAAATAGCTTAGGTTATCGGGAGCTTAGAAAGAAGTTACGCAGAGAGGGCTTTAACGTCAGTGATTATGGCGTTCAGAAGTTAATGGCAACACTTGGCTTAGTTGTGACTCAACGAGTGGCATACAAGGTGACAACCAAACGCAAACACAGTGATGCTGTTGCTGATAACCTGTTGAACCAGAACTTTAACCCTGTTGCACCAAATCAGGTCTGGGCTGGTGATGTGACTTACTTAAGAACAGGTGAAGGCTGGATGTACTTAGCCATTGTTATGGACTTATATTCACGCCGCATCGTTGGTTGGCATATCGACAAACGAATGACGACTGACTTAGTAAGCAAAGCTATGATGAAGGCTTATAACTTGCGCCAACCGCCTAAAGGCTTAGTGTTTCACTCGGATAGAGGCTCACAATACACCAGTAAGCATTATCGTAAATTGCTAGCCAATTTCGGTATAAGAGCGAGCATGGGTGATGTTGGTGCTTGTTGGGATAATGCGGTAGTTGAAAGGTTCTTCGGCAGCTTAAAACATGATTGGCTATTGAAAATACCACAACCAACTCGTGAACATATGAGAAATGATGTAACTGCGTATATGCGCTATTACAACTTAGAGCGACTTCATACCGCTAATGGTGATCTGTCGCCAATAGAATATGAGCAAAGTTCCTTAAGAAAAGTGTCCTGATTTAGTTGCGCAGAACACGTTTGGTGCTACATTTAATGTGTACAATGACGGCTCATACCCAATGCTTAGTATTGGCTATAGATATTAGCTATTACATTAACCCAACCTTCTTTAAGCTAGAGCTCCTTTTCTTCACTTCTTCAACATAAAGCCAATTACATTTAGAAATTGGCTCAACCTATTGTTATTACAGCAGTTCTATTAAAATTGCGTGTTGGCCTATATAAATATCAAATTTAGTCACTATTTAGTTACTTGATAAATGTAATTTTTATTATACTTTTAAATTAGTTAAACGCATTTTGATGATAATTATTTAAAGGTTCTATCATTGTTTTATTCGTGTATCATTATGATAGAAAAATGATAATAATAAAATTAGTGAGTTAATACTTTCTATGACAACATCAACTAATAATGAACCTAAAACTATATTCAGTTGGGCGAGTGCCATTGCGTTAGCATTAGAGTCTGAAGGGATAGACAGCCAAGCTTTGTTTAAAAAAGCTGGCGTTGATTTAGTTACGTCATCAGAGCCAAGTTACCGTATTGAAACCGTTAAAATTACGGAAATTTTTAGGCTGGCAGTAGAAGCAACGGGCATAACAGGTTTTGGGTTGTTAGCTGGTAAAAACTTTCATCCTGGCAGCTTTCACGCGTTTGGTTATTCGTTATATGCGAGTAACAATTTAAATGACTTTTGCCAACGCATAGTACGCTATTTCCGCTTACTTAGTGATAACGGCATTCATACGTTAACTGAAACAAAAGATGATTATGTGTTGGATATTGAAATTATCAATACAGTAACTTGTGATGAAACTATTGAAGGCTGGTTAATGGCTATTGTTCAAATGTGTCGACATATTTTCCGCCCTAACTTTAACCCTTTAAAAGTTCAACTCGTAAGGGAAAAACCAGAAATTGGGGCAGAGTTATTTGAGCAGTCATTTAAATGCCCTGTTGAGTTTTCTTCCAAATTAAACGCGATACATTTTGCTAAAGAAGATATGTTTGTTCAACTGCCTGCAGCAAGTTCTGAATTGGCGCGAGTGAACGATGAAATTGTTATTCAGCATTTAGCACGTTTAGATCGCTCTGATATTGTACGCCAAGTTGAAACTAAAATTATTGAGCTATTGCCTACTGGGGAATGTAATAAAGAGCGTATTGCTTCATTATTAAATATGAGCCCGAGGAATATGCATGGCAAACTAGAACAACGCGATACTAGTTACCAAGAAATTTTAGACGACTTACGCTCACAATTAGCAATTCAATATATTGAGCAAGACTCAATGAGTATTAGTCAAATTACCTATCAACTAGGCTTTACTGATACTAGTAACTTTTCTCGTGCATTTCGTCGTTGGATGGGGCACTCACCAAGTGAATATCGAAAAGCTAAAGCTGAAAATTAAACAAATATAGTATGGGCTTTCGTTTGGAGCCCATACTTAAACTTCCAATTTTCTAAACTTGTTTATTTTAAAATCTCACTCTAATATATTGAATTTTAAACTGTTTATTGTTTTTCTAAATATACCTTCCTAACTATTCCCATACTTTTTTCCTAAACCCATACTTTTGGCTGGTTTTTTTTGCGTTTTTATTTTTTAGAGTAGAACCATCTCAAGACTTAGCGTGTTTATGGCTAACAAAATAAAAATTAGGAATTAGTGATGAGTGAAGCAAACTTACTTTTTGAAAACCGAGATGGTATTGCCTGGTTAACATTAAACCGCCCGAAAGGAATGAATGCAATCAATGGTGAAATCATTGAACTTTATGAAAAGTATATTCCTGAAATAGCTAATAATGATGAAATTAGAGCCGTTGTTATTACTGGCACTGGTGCTGCTTTTTGTGCAGGGGCAGACTTAAAAGAAGTATTGGCATCACAAAAGCTACCTCCTGGAGAGAAAGACTTTTTAGATCGATTATGTGAAAACGTATTTAATCCACTACGTGACTTTCCAAAGCCAGTAATTGCAGCGTTAAATGGTATTACTATGGCGGGCGGTCTAGAAACAGCTATGTGTGCAGATATAGTGGTGGCTGCTGAAAGTGCAGTCATTGGTGATGCTCACGCGAACTTTGGCGTATACCCTGGCGCTGGAGGGGCAGCCTTATTACCTCGAATTATCCCTCACAATGTAGCTAAGTATTTATTGTTTACTGGTGAAACTTTATCTGCACAAGAAATGAAAACATATGGCTTTGTTAACGTAGTTACAAATGATGATGAGCTACAAGATAAAACACAAAAACTTGCACTCAAAATTGCCTCAAAAAGCCCAATTGCACTTCGTCGTATGAAAGAAGTGGCTAATCAAGCTTTAGATAAATCGAGAGATGCAGCATTAGAGCATGAGCAAGTATTGTTAAGAAAGCATATGCGTTCATACGACTTTACCGAAGGCTTAACTGCGTTTTCTGAAAAACGTAAACCGCAATTTATCGGCAAATAGCAAGAGTTGCTTAATTAAGCTAATAATAGGAACCAAGAACATGAGTAATATTTATATCGCAGGTGTTGGCATGACTAAGTTTGGTCGACACATCGAACGTACATTAGAAAGTTTGACTGGCGAAGCAATTGAAAAAGCACTTGCTGATGCTGGTTGTGATAAAGACGAAATTGGAACGGCATTTTTCACTGGCTGTACTCAAGGCCATTTACATGGTCAGGGTATGGTACCCGGACAAGTTTACTTAAGTAAAAATGGTATTGAAGGTATCCCTATCTTTAATGTTGAGAATGCTTGTGCTTCAGGTAGTTCAGGTTTTTATCTAGCCAACCAAATGCTTAAATCAGGTGCATGTGATATTGCACTAGTTGTTGGCGCAGAGAAGATGAATGTAGCCGACAAAGCTAAGATGTTCTCTGTATTTGATGGTGCATGGGATGTGAGCAATCCAGAGCAAAACCTTAAAACTTTATTAAAGCCTGCTGAAGGTTTTGAAGTGCCACCAGGTACAACCTCAGAGCGCCCTTATAGTGTGTTTATGGATGTATATGCAGCTTTTTGTCGTAACCATATGAAAACATTTGGTACAACTCAAAGACAAATAGCGGCAGTGAGCGCTAAGAACCACCAGCACTCAGTTCATAATGAATTGTCGCAATTTAGAGACCCTTATACGATTGATGAAGTAATGGCAGCTCCACCAATTACTTACCCTTTAACTTTACCTATGTGTGCACCTATTTCAGACGGTGCGGCAGCGGTTGTGGTTTGTAATGAAGAAGGGCTGAAAAAATTAAATGCCGAAAAGCGCGCTGTTCGAGTACTTGCTGCTGTTATTCGCAGCGCTACTAGCCGACCAGCTGATCAGTGGGATCAGCACTGTGAGCATTTAGCGGCAAAAGAAGCCTATGAAATAGCGGGTGTTGGTCCACAAGATATGGACGTGGCTGAAGTTCATGATGCAACAGCAATGGGTGAAATTTTACATGCTGAAAACCTTGGTTTAGTTGGTTTTGGTGAAGCTGGACCAGCTGCAGAAAATGGTGACTTTACAATTGGAGGCCGCATTCCAATTAACCCATCAGGTGGCTTAGAGTCTAAAGGTCATCCGCTAGGTGCGACAGGGCTTGGTCAAATTCATGAGCTTGTTGTTCAACTTCGTGGTGAAGCCGGTGCTCGTCAGGTTGTTGGTGCTAAACATGCGGTACATGAAAACAGCGGTGGGTTAGTAGGTATTGAAGAAGGCGCTGTGTCAATTAACATTTTAGCAAAAGCTTAATTTTATTAAGTGGCTAGTATCGACCTTGTAAAAGATTAATGTAATGAGGAATAAATAATGAACTTCCAAATGACTGAAGAACAAGAAATGGCCGTTGAGTCGGTTCGTAAATTCGTACAAAACGAGATTGAACCAGAAATTAGAGCTCACGGTGAAAGCCACTTTAGCAAAGAACAATTGGTAAAGTGGAGCAGTAAATTATCTGAATTTGGCTATATCAGTGCTCCACACCCAGAAGAAAGTGGTGGCTATGGAATGGACTGGAAAACGCATCTTTTAATTTGGGAAGAAGTTGCGGTAGGTTCATTAGATCTCGCGCTTACTGGGTTAATTAACGTAGCAGGTATTGATTTGTTAATTAATAATGCTCCTCAACATATCATTGATGAGTATGTACCAGGTTTAATTTCGGGTGAGAAGTTTATTTCTATTGGTATTTCTGAACCAGATGTGGGTTCAGATGTAGCTGCTGTTAAAACTCGTGCGGTAAAAGATGGCGATGAGTGGGTTATTAATGGCGAAAAAACTTGGATTTCAAATGGCGAACATATGGATATATTCGTTTGTACCTGTAAAACAGGCGAAGGTGAATTAACGCATATTGCTATTCCTGCCGACACACCAGGTTTAGAAGTTAAGGGAATTGAAAAAATGGCGTTAAACAGCCAGTCAACTTCTCAAATTTTCCTTGCTGATGTTCGTGTGCCTGTAGCGAATACGGTTGGCAAAGAAGGTGATGGATTAAAAAATACATTGGTAACGTTTGAACGTGCTCGTTGTCATATGGCGGCTTGGGGTTATTCAATTGCTCGTCGTGCGCTGGAAGAATCTGTTAAATATAGTCAAGAGCGTACACAGCATGGCAAACAGATTGCGGGTCACCAGCTAATTGCACTTAAAATTGCTAAAATGGCAACTGAAATTGATGCGGCTCGACTATTAACTTTACGTGCTGCTGACATGATTGATAATGGTATTCGTTGTGACAAAGAGTGCTCAATGGCGAAATGGTACGGTACTGAAATAGCGGTTACTGCTTGTCGTGATGCTGTGCAAATACACGGTGGTAATGGTGTTACTAAAGAATTTATTGTTGAACGTTTAGCTCGTGAAGCGATTGTTGGACCAATTCCTGATGGGACTACAGAAATTCAGCAGTTGTTAATTGCTCGCTTGTTAACAGGTATTCAAGCATTTAAATAATTCTATCGTTGGTTACTGCAAGTTAACCAGCATGTGTATAAAAATTTGAGAGAAAGTTCATGAATTTGCAAGATAAAGTTGTTGTTATAACAGGTGGCGCTTCTGGCTTAGGTAAAGCGACAGCAGAATATTTAGTAGCAGAAAAGGGCGCTAAAGTTGCCTTGTTTGACCTAAATGAAGACGCAGGCAATGCGACCGTGGCTGAGCTTGGGGAAGATAAGGCTATCTTTTGCCAAACTGATGTAACAAGTGAAGAAAGTATAGATGCTGCGATTGCTGCTGTAATGGATAAGTTCGGTGCAATTCACGGTGACGTTAATGCGGCTGGTATTCCACTACCGTGTAAAATTTTAGATAAAGAAGGTATTGCTTCAAGCCTAAAAAAATACGCTACGGTAATTAACGTTAATTTATGTGGTGTATTTAATGTGATGGCTAAATGTGCTGAACAAATGGCAAAGAATGAGCCAGACGAAAAAGGTGAACGAGGAGTGATTATAAACATTTCATCGGGGGCAGCTTTTGAAGGGCAAATTGGTCAAAGTGCATATTCAGGTTCAAAAGCCGGAGTTAATGGTATGAATATTCCAGCTGCACGAGAATTAGCCCGTTACGGTATTCGTGTAAATTCAATTGCACCAGGTTTATTTGGTACGCCTATGGTTAAGTCGCTAGGTGAAAAAGTGGTTAATTCACTTGTAGAAATGTGTGAAGCGCCTAAACGTATGGGTGAAATGGAAGAGTTTGCACATACTTGTTCTTTCTTATTTGAAAATGGCTATATGAATGGTCGTATTGTCCGATTAGATGGCGCTACAGTGATGCAAGCTAAGTAAGTTCTTAATAAGTTATTAAAGCACCTTTAAGGTGCTTTTATACCAATTGCATTAAATATTTAGTCAGTTCAGAGCTGTGTCAGGGGAGTTAGAACAAAGCAAATTGATGCAGGTGTAGCATTCTCCACTAAAGCAATTTGTAAAGTTATTACTCTCCTGACAAGCTCCCGAAGGGCGAGTTTAAAAGGCTTATATGCTTGCGTTATTGATTTTGATAAGGGAATAACCATTACCTGCAACCAATGCCTTGCCTCTAAGCCTTTTAACTCTCGCTGAATGATCAAATATTTAATTTAATTGGTATTATAACGTGGAGAAAATGAAATGGGACCACTAAACGGTATAAAAGTTGTTGAGTTGGCTGGCTTAGGGCCATGTCCGGCAGCTGGTATGATACTAGCTGACTTTGGGGCTGAGGTTATTTTAATTGAACGTAAAACGGCTAACCCTAACGCTGGTATTGATTTAGATAGCAATAAAGATGCTTCATTTTTTAAGCGTGGTAAAAAGTCGATTGCACTAGACTTAAAAAATCCTGATGATGTTGAAACAGTATTGAAGCTTGTTGAGCAATCAGACGTGTTAATTGAAGGGTTTCGCCCAGGCATTACTGAAAAGTTGGGGCTTGGACCGGAGGTTTGTCATCAGCGCAACCCAAAACTCGTATATGGTCGTATGACTGGTTGGGGGCAAACAGGACCTTTAGCAAAAAATGCTGGCCATGACATCAACTATGTATCAATTACTGGAGCCTTGCATTATGGCGGTTTACCTGACGATGCACCATATCCAACACCAACCTTAGTGGGCGATATTGGTGGTGGCACCTTACCATTGGTCATTGGTATAACTTCAGCGCTTTTATATGCACAAAACACTGGCCAAGGGCAGGTGATTGATGCAGCTATTTGTGACGGCACCATTTATAGCATGGGGTTGTTAACCAGTATTAGGGCGCAGGGGTTGCTACGTGAAGAAAAAGGGCAAGACTTTTTCGGCGCAGGATCTCATTGGTGCAATACTTATCAATGTGCTGACGGGAAATATGTTTCAGTTCAAGCGTTAGAGCCTAATTTTTATAAAGAATTAGTTACATTGTGTGGCTTTGCTGATGATGATGACTTTGCTCAGCAGAACAATAAAAAGTTGTGGCCTCAAGCAAGAGCAAAAATGGCGGCATTTTTTGCAAGTAAAACTCAAGCACAATGCAACGATATTTTAGAAGGAACTGATGCTTGTTATGCACCTGTTTTATCTATTCCAGAAGCAGCTGAGCATGAGCATATTAAGGCGCGTGGCTGTTATACAGGTGAAGGTCAATATTTACAGCCAACACCTGCGCCTAAGTTTAGTGTTAGCCAGCCTTGTATTGGTGAAATTCCTAACGTTGGGCAACATACAGCAGAAATTTTAAATTCGCTGAACAAGTAAATACGAATACTTAACCTCGCACTGGTAAGTGCATTTCTCCTCTGTAGGCTAATTGACTTGGAATGTCCTCGCTTTTAGCCTCTTTTTATTCCTTTTAAAATTCTACATCTTCTTGTATTTGTTCTTTTGTATTAAAAGATGCCTACTTTAGAGTAAATACTTAACTCTGAGCTATCCCCACGAATAGTAAAATAAAGTCAAAGAGTTAGGGAACATTCATGGCATTTGGTGATCAGATCTTTCGCCAAAAAAAACCAACACAGAAAACACCATGAATGCACGCTCTATATTGAACAATCTTGTCTCTTTTGTCAGCCATAAAATGCATAAAACCCGCAAACAGGCCGTTGTCGCCTGTGTGCGAAGCTTGATTGAGAGCGGTTCGGCCACTGTGACCAGTATGGGGCGCGGTATCCGTTCCAATGCCTATGAGAAACACCGTATTAAGCGGGCTGACCGGCTGTTATCTAATGGTCACCTCCAGCGTGAAGTACCGTTTATCTATGCAATGATTTGCCGGTTATTTTGTACCTGTAAACATCCTGTCATTGCCGTTGACTGGTCAGATTTGGATAAGTGCAAAAAGCACTTTTTACTTCGCGCCGCAATTGTCGTTAAAGGGCGGCCTATTACCCTTTATCAGGAAGTGCATGATAGAAAAGCCAGTGCAAAAGCGACTACACATAGAGACTTTTTAGAGATATTGCACACGCTCTTACCGGATACCTGCCAGCCCATTATTGTCACTGATGCGGGCTACAAATCGCCGTGGTTTCGTGAAGTGCAGGCATTGAGATGGCATATTGTCGGACGTGTGCGAAAGCCACATTTATATTCGCTGGATGGCGGTAATGAATGGCAATCTATCGCTGAGCTTTATCTAAAGGCTACAACACGGCCCAAGCGATTTGATAACGCGCTTATCGTCAAGTCACGACCTTTTGCCTGTACCTTGGTGTTGGTTAAAGAGAAAGCGAAAGGTCGACGAGCGTTTAATGCCAATGGCTCGCGCCAACGGGATACCAATTCATTGAAATATGCTGATGGCGCAAGAGATCCGTGGCTACTGGCGACGTCATTGCCCTACCATCGTCACTTATCTAAACAAGTCATCGATATTTATCGCCAGCGCATGCAAATAGAAGAAGGCTTTCGGGATATGAAAAGCACGCGCTTTGGTCTGGGGTATGAAAATAATCGCAGCACAACCAAGACACGCATTACTGTTCTGGTCTTGCTTACCACACTGGCTTCGTTAGTGGCTGTACTGTTGGGCATGCTATTAGTTGTCAGTAACAAGCATCGACGCTTTCAGGCAAATACCGAAACAAAATCCGTACTATCCTTTCACTTTCTTGGCTTGAGAGCTTTTAACACCTCAATGCGATTTACCCTGCATCAGTGGAAAAAGACGATCCGCTGGCTTGATGAACTCACCGCTGAAGCTTGCATGAGCAAGATTACATGCTAAATTCGTGGGGATCCCTCAGTACTTAACTGCATGTTTGCCAATTTTGACCTGATAATTGAGCTCAAAGACAGTTTACTTATAGTCATGAAATTAGAACATTATAATTATTAAGAGAGTTAGAGATGAAAGTTAATTTTAGCAGCCAATTCCAAAGTATTGTTGATAAATGGGGAGACTTGGAAGCAATAGTTAACGTAGAACGTGACCGCCGTTTTACTTATCGAGAATTTCATTTAGTAACTAATAAAATAGTGAACATGCTTTCGACGACGTTTGGCATGGAAAGAAATGATCGCTTTGTTAATATTTTAGATAACGACAACATGGCGTTATTTCATTTCCCTACTATTTTTAAATCACATTTTACTGGGGCTTTTACTAACTCACGCGATGCTATTGCTGAGCATGAATGGCAAATAGAATATTCTAAACCTAAAGTTGTATTTATAGAGAATATGCACTTAGCAACGCACTTAGAAATGCTAATTGGGCATGGCATTAAAGTGGTTTGTATGGATCCAATTCCTTCTGAGTTTGAAGGTAATGACAACCTGTTTTATTTATGGGATCTGTTAGCGCAGGTATCTGATGAAAATCCAAATATGGAGATTGATGATAGAGAGCATCAATCTATCATTCGTTTTACAGGTGGTACGACAGGTAAAGGTAAGCCAGCGGTGTATTGTGCTGATAATTGGCTAGGTTTACGCGATACTTTGTATGCGTTAGATGAAGCTTGCTTTGATACCAATACTAGAATGCAACATATTGCGCCAATTAGTCATGGTAGTGGTATGTTCTTAGTGCCTACATTCTTTAGTGGTGGTTGTAACATTACTTTAAATGAACCTGATTTGGTGAAATATTGTCAAACCATTGAGACAGAAAAATCAACTCACGCTTTTCTTGTACCAACTATACTTTATCGTATGCTTGAGATCCCAGAAGTGCAAGATGTTGACTTTTCAACCATGCAAAATATGTATTATGGCGCTGCGCCGATGAGCCCTGCAAAACTAAAACTGTTACAGAAAAAATTCGGTAATATTTTTATTCAGGCTTATGGCTCAACTGAGCATTTTGCTATCGCGCTTTCATTAAGTAAATCTGATCATTTATGTGAAAATGGTGACGATAAGCACTTGTCTTCAGCAGGTCGTGTAACTGCTGGTGTTGAAGTTGAAATTATGGACGATGATGGCGAGCCCGTAAAAAGAGGAGAAATAGGTGAGGTTTGGCTACGCTCTCGTGGTGTTTGTTTAGGCTACTTAGACAACCCTGAAAAAACAGCAGAAGAGTTTTATGACGGCTATTGGAAATCAGGTGATATGGGCTATAAAGATGAAAATGGCTATATTTACTTAGTAGATCGTAAAAAAGATATGATCATTTCTGGTGGCTTCAATATTTATGCCACTGAAGTTGAAGCGGCAATTAATGCTCATAACGCAATTTTTATGTCAGCAGTTGTTGGCATTCCTCATGAAGAATGGGGTGAGGCTGTTCATGCCGAGGTTATGCTAAGAGAAGGTGAACAGGTGTCAGAGCAAGAGCTAATTGCTTTTGTTAAAGAGTCATTAGGTAGTTATAAGTCACCAAAATCAATAGTAATTGTTGACCAATTACCACTTACTGTCGTTGGTAAGGTGTTAAGGAAAGATGTACGTAAAAAGTATTGGGAAAACTCAGACAGAGCCGTTGGCTAAGGTTTAGGGGAGAGATATTATGTCAGCCCAAGAGCAAGTGGTAGTTGAAGATCAAGCTTGTGAATTTGCATTGCAGCTGAAAAAACAGCAGCAAGCTTATTTAGCAAATCCTATGCCTTCAGCAGATGAGCGTATTGCACGATTAAAGCGTTTAAGGAAGTCTTTATTAGCCCACCAAGATGAGTTGATTGAGTCACTAAATAAAGACTTTGGTCGCCGAAGCCCTGAAGAAACTTTGTTGTTAGATGTTTTACCTAACATTAATAACATTGATTACTGCGTTAAGCGCCTTAAAAAGTGGATGAAAACTGAAACTCGCCATACGGACTTATTAGTGCGACCTGCAAAGGTTGAATTAATGTATCAACCAGTTGGTGTAGTTGGCATTATTGGTGCGTGGAATGGCCCTATAATTGTTACTTTTGGTCCCTTGGTTACCGCGCTTGCTGCCGGCAACTCTGCCATGATAAAAATGTCTGAGTTCAACCCTGAAACTAACAAAGTCGCTAAGAAAATTATTGCCGAAGCGTTTGATGATTCACTAGTGTCAATTTTTGATGGAGAAGCAGAGGCATCTGCTCGCTTTTCTGCATTACCGTTTAACCATTTAATGTTTACTGGCTCAACAGCAGTAGGTCGCCATGTTATGCGCGCAGCTTCTGCAAACTTAGTACCGGTAACTTTAGAGTTAGGTGGTAAGTGTCCAGTGATTGTTTGTCCAGATATGGACATTGACGATGCTGTAAGTCGATTTATCTATGGTAAATGTGCTAATTCAGGTCAAATTTGTTTATCACCAGATTATATATTATGTCCTGAAGGTAAAGAGCAAGCTGTAGTAGATGCATACTGTAAGCGTTTCAAAGAGATGTTTCCTGCGTTTAGCTCTACAACAGATCATTCAAGTGTTCACTCTGAACGTCATTTTCAACGTTTACAAGAAATACTATCTGATGCCAAAGCCAAAGGAGCAACAGTAATATCTGCTAACGGTCAGGAACCAGATCCAAAAACTCGTATGATGCCGACGCATTTAGTGTTGAATGCTACTGAAGATATGATTGTGATGCAGGAAGAAATTTTTGGTCCAATTTTACCAATTAAAGGCTATAAATCAGTAGAAGAAGCTGTTAGTTATATTAATCAAGGTGGTCGTCCGCTTGGTCTTTATATCATGAGCTTTGATAAAACTACACAAGACTACATTTTAAATCATACACATTCGGGTGGTGTGAGTATTAATGAAGTTGTCTCACATGCACTTTGTGACGATGTACCTTTTGGCGGTGTTGGTGATTCTGGTATTGGTCACTATCACGGTCATGAAGGTTTTAAAGCGATGAGCAAGGCGAAAACAGTGCTGAAACGTGGCAAATTTTATCCTGGAAAATTCACTGCGCCGCCGTACGATAAAGGCTTTTTGCGTCCTATTTTAAAATGGTTACTTCGTCAGTAAATCATCAACACTATTACAACAGGAATTAAAGATGTTTGATTATATTGTTATTGGTGGCGGTTCAGCTGGGGGCGTGTTAGCACATCGCTTATCAACCGATCCGAACAATAAAGTATGTTTGTTAGAAGCTGGTGGTGCTGGTAACAATAAGTTGGTTTCAACGCCAGCTGCTTTTGCTGCACTTATTCAAGACTTTAAAATAAATACCATCAACTGGCGTTATAATACATTGGCGGATAAGTCGATGAATAATCGCACACAATACCAACCACGCGGCAAAATGCTAGGTGGCTCTAGTGGTATTAACGGCATGGTGTACATTCGTGGTTGTAAGGAAGATTACGATCATTGGGAAAGCCTGGGCAACAAAGGCTGGGCTTATGATGATGTACTACCTTACTTTAAAAAAGCAGAAAACAATGAACGTGGTGAAAATAAGTACCACGGTGTTGGTGGTCCGCTAGAAGTTAGTAATGGTGATGAAAGTTTTGATGTTTATAATGGCTTTATAAAGTCAGGCCTTGAAAAAGGCTATAAAATGAATGAAGACTTTAATGGCGATTATCAAGAAGGTATTGGCTATTATCAATTTACGGTGAAAGATGGCAAACGCGCTGGCGTTAAAGCTTGTTATATAGATCCTGCAATGGAGCGCAGTAACTTAACCGTTGAAACAGGTGCTCAGGTTCAACGTATATTATTTGAAGGCAAACGAGCGGTCGGTGTTGAATATATGCAAGACGGTAAATTGGTTACCGTAAAAGCTGCAAAAGAAGTATTAGTTTGTGGCGGTACTTTTAATTCTCCGCAAATGTTGATGCTATCAGGCATAGGTCCTAAAGCAGAACTGGAAGAAAAAGGCATCGAAGTTATTCATGACTTACCAGGTGTTGGCAAAAATTTACATGATCATCCTGACGTTATTTTAGTGGTGAAAAGTAAGAAGAAGTCAGGTATAGCACTTAATCTCGTGGGAACAATTAAATCAACCATCGCGCTGTTTAAATATGCGTTAGCAGGTAAAGGGTGGTTAGCTAGTCCACCAACTGCGGCAGGTGGCTTTATTAAAACTTCACCAGAAAAAGAACGTCCAGATGCGCAATTACACGTTGTGCCGTTAGCTTACCGTGATCATTGTCGTGATTATAAAATCATGACCAAATGGGGGTATAGTGTAATTATTAATATATCAAATCCTAAAAGTCGTGGCGAGTTAACATTAAAAGACAGTAACCCGATGACTCCTCCTAACATTAAGTTAAATTTGTTATCACATCCTGATGATATGAAAGACTTAAGAGAAGGGGTGAAGCGTTTGCTTGATATACTTAATAGTGACGGCTTTAACGAGCATCGTGATTGTTTATTAAAGCCTGATGTACCGCTCAATACAGATCAAGAAATTGAAGAATACCTAAGAAGAGAAGCTTCTCACGCCTATCACCCTGTTGGCTCATGCAAAATGGGTAATGATGATATGGCTGTTGTTGATGAGCGATTACGTGTACACGGTTTAGAAGGTATTCGTGTTGTTGATGCGTCTGTTATGCCGACGGTAACCTCAGGTAATACCAACGCACCTACTATTATGATCGGTGAAAAAGCAGCAGATATGATTTTAGAAGATAACGCTTAAAACCGTGAGTTTGCTTGAACCAGCTGATTGAGAAAGCCCTATAGTTACTTTAATGAGCTATAGGGCTTTTATATTGAGTTCGTTTTAATGTCTTCGTCTTCTTGAGTTAAGAAAGATCATTAATAAAATCATCTATTGCTAATAGTACTTGTTTCGTGTGGGTCTTATGGGGCATATGACCACAGCTTTGAATAATATTCAGTTGAGCTTGACCTGTGGATTGTTCAACTATATAGCTTGGAAAAGCGACAGAGCCATATTCATCTTTTTCACCATGTAATGCTAGTACTGGACAAGTAATTTTGCTTGCTACTGTTAGTTGCCAAGTGCGAAACTCAGGGTTTAGCCAAACTTCTGTCCATGCATCTATTACCCATCGCGTTTTATCACCATGCCACTTAACTAGTTTCTCGAAATGCTGAGGTTGTTGAAAGACAGATTTTGCCTGCTCAATACCGCTAATTGTAAGATCTTCAACAAATGCTTGTGCGGCAATGGTTATAATTGATAAACATTCCTTATCTTGTGCGGCAATGTTAATAGCCATTGCACCACCAACACTATGACCAAGTACTAAATATTCTGTTAAACCTAATTTAGCCTTGATTTGAGGAAAGTAAACTAAGCCTTCTTCTTCTATAAAGTTAAGAGATGGTAATTGCTCTCTAGCGTCTGAACTCCCAAAACCAAGTCTGTCGTAGGCAATAACCTGTCTAGATAATTTAGTTGCTAGTTGAAGAGGGAAGTCTTTCCATTGATTTACTGAACCAAGTGAATCGTGTAATAGCACAATAGGCGCTTTATTTTCTATAGATTCTGGTGTCCATATTTTTACGAAAACTTTGCCGCTATTTAAATCGATGTATTGCGTTGTTATGTTCATGATCTTTATTACTTCAGTAGATAGATCAACCCTTAGGGTTAATGTTTGGTGTTTTAGGTTTTGTTATTACTTTACTATTTTTATTTAACGCCTTGAGATAGCTTTTTGAGAGCCGATCAGTTTGTTTATCTGAAGATACTGGCGAAAAAACGCTTTCAAATAATGAACTAGTTGCCGAATTTTCTTCTCTGCTGAGTTCCTTAGTTAATAGATTTATGTTGTTAGACTTAGTAACAGTGTCTAAGTAAATATAAGCCCATTTTATAAAGCTTTTGTGGTCATTGCTTTTTATCGCTTGTTTTAGCTGAGCTTTGATCTTTTTTGTTCGGTGTTTATCTTGATTTGAATTATTAGTTCTTTTTCTAATAAAAACTAAATAACCAATAAGTAAGCATAGAGCACATAATAGGTAAAAAAATATGGTTAGGTTTTTAGTTATATACAACTGAAACTGTTGCCCAACAGTAAGTGAGCCGATGGCTATTGGTTGTGAATCAAGTTGTGCATGTTTAAGGGTTTGAGCGTTATTGTCCCACCAAGCAAGTTTGATTTTTGGAATAACCACTTTTCCTTGCTGCTCAACGATATAAGTGAACTTTTGAATGCGCGTTGCAAGCTTGTTGCCTCGGTTGTTGTTGTCGATAAGCTCTGGTGTCGATAAGTAATGAGGTAAACCATGAATGGTATTGTGGTTTATTTCAGGTAGCATCATGGCAAGTAAGCCGTCTGCTTCAATGGTGATAGTGCGAGTGACAGCATCACCAGGCAATAACTGTGTTAAATCTTTATCCCAAGCTTGTTTAATAGCCAAGTGATTAGCTGCCCACCATTGGCTGTTTTCATCAAGACTATTTTGCAATTGCTTTGGTACTAAGGCGCTGAAGACTATAGGGTTAGTTAGTATGATTCCTTCAATATCACCTTGACCAATAACATGAATTTTCATGCTAACTTCAAATTCAGGAACCATATAGTTAGTTGCTTGTTGCGGAAATATCGAAAACTCTTTTTCATGCACCGTCCACCGTTTACCATTGAGGTGTTCGCTACTATTTAGGCCAAAATTACTGCGCTGGATAACAATGGCGTTATCAATTTCTGGCAAAGTGAATGTTACCGACCCTTTAAACCAAGTGGATGTTGCAATTCGCAGTTTTATCGTTACTTCTTGACCAACTATCACAGGTCTATCGTTTACAACTTCAATAGATACTTGTAGCTCATTTTGTCTGATTAAATCGTCAATAGTTGTTGCTGCATGTGCTAATGAATAAGGTAGCAGTAGCAAAAAAAGAGCAAGTAATTTAGCTTTACTCATTGCTACTCCCTAATAGTTTTTGCTTATTCACTTGTATTTGCAGTTTGTTTGCTAAAAATTTACTCGGATTTTTTTGTAGATTTTCCATCCACATTTTGGCAAGTTGCTCATTCTTTAGTATTTGTTCTGCACTGTATTGCTGAACTTCTTGCTTACGTTGATTCGTTTTTATTTGTTTACCTTTTGCCTGTTTAAATTGATCACTTGTTTCATCATCTGAACGTTCATTTTGCTCTTGTTTTTGATGTTCAGATAACGACTCTCGAGCTTTAATTATTTTTTGCACAGCCGCTAAGTTTTCAATGATTGCTTGGTTATTAGGGAAAACGGCAAGTAACGATTGATAAATAGACTCAGCAGCATAGTATTTTTCTGCATGAGCGTAGGCGTTTGCTAAACGTAATTTGGCATCATTGCTATCTATTCTTGAAAAGTATTCTATTGCGAGGTCAAAGTCTTCGTTTAGGTAATAAGAGGTGGCCTTCCACATCGTATTTTCGAATCGCTCAGCAGCGGTTTTATAATCTTTCAAATAAAAATATAGTTGTCCTTGTTGGTTAGGAGTTAACCAAAAATTAGCAAAGCTGTTTTCAGCAGCTTGGCCTTGAGTACTTGGTAGTGATAAGCAAAGTACAACAATAAAACTTGACCAGCGAATCGTCCAGCCTCGTCTAAACCACAGTAAATAAAGTAACATTGCGGGAAAAACAAGCCAATAACCGCTATCAACCCAAGGGATATGTTTGTCATTTATTGGGTTATAAAAGCTTTTGATTCTACTGACTAGTTGGTGAATGTCTTGTTTATTAATTGTTGCCGACAGATAAAAACCGTCTATTTCATCTGAAATGCGACTAAGCTTTTGATTGTTTAATGAAGGAAGCGTTAAACCTTTTGCGCTAAGCTCTTCATTCGTAGAGCCGATGCCGTAAATTAACATTTGATAGCGGTGTTGTTCAGAAAAGCGTGTTAATGCCTGTTGGCTTTGTTCGGTGATGTCATCGGTTATAAGTAAAACGGTAACGGGTGTATCGTCGCTGATGGTTGCTTGTTTTATTAAAGTTAACGCATTAGCTACAGACTTTCCTTGCTGAGGCATTATTTTGGTTGTAACAGCTGACAAGTAGTTTCTTAATATATTGTGATCGTTTGTTAACGGTAATATTGAGTGAGCACTGCCTGAATAGACAATTAAGCTGGTATAACCTTCAGGGCGTTCAGCGAGAAGATCTGATACTTTTTGTTTAGCTCGCTCAAGTCTAGAAGGCTGAATGTCAACACTATTCATGGAGTTACTGGTATCAAGCAATATGAATAGAGCAGAGCTGTCTTGTAGAAAAGGAGAAGGCTGGCGTTGCCAACTTGGGCCCATTAAAATCACGGTAATTAGCAGCATTACAACCCATGCAACAATTGAGGGAGATATTTTTCTGATACTTCCAGCTTCTGCTGTTAGTTCTTGATAAATGTGCTGAGCAAAAACCTTTTTAGCTTGCTGGTCTTCATTTTTCTTCGAGTTTTTGTTCGATAACAATAACCAGAGTATCGGGATCAACAATGCCCACCATGGCCTTAAAAAGTGAAAGTTTTGTAGTAGTTGCGAGTAAGCCAGGTCACTGATCATAGGGCACCTTAACTTTTATTCTTGAACGTATATACACTACCATACATAAATTCATAATAACTAAGGTAATCAAAGGGATATGATGCATACTTTGTTTAGGGCGAAATGATATAGAGTCATATGTTTGCGGTTCAAGTTGGGCAATATTTAGGTAAGCTTGACTAAGTTGGCTGGTGTCCATCGCATGATAAAAATTTCCACCAGTTAGCTCAGCGATGCGCTTTAAGGTTTTACTATCGAGTTTTCGCTCGCCAATCGTTGCTGGGTCGCCAAGCGCAATTGTATATATTTTAACGCCGTAGCTAGCAGCTATTTTTGCAGCGTCTATTGGTGGTACTTTGCTGCCTGCATCATTACCATCGGTCAGTAAAATAAGTACTCGGTTTTTTGTTTCACTTTCTTCAAAGTGCTTAATTGCAATACCTATGGCGTCACCAATTACCGTACTTTGGCCCGCCATTGCAATTTCAGTTTCATTGAGTAAAGTTAACCAAGTTGCATGGTCTTCACTAAAAGGCATTTGAAGGTAGGCTGCAGAGCCAAATACAATTAAACCTAAACGATCGTTTTTACGCTCCATAGCAAGAGATTTTAGCACTGACTTAACCATGGTTAGTCGGTCAACTGTATTATCACTTGCCACTTTAAAGTCAGTTGTTGCCATTGACCCTGAAGCATCAACAGCAACCATTAGATCTCTTGCTGATTTTGTTTGTACTATTGGATCTTGCAACCATTGAGGTTTTGCAGCAGCTAATACAAAAAGCAACCAAGAAATGATCAAAACAGACTTTTGTAACCGGCTTGGCTGTTGTGTTTTTGCCCCTAGCTTGGCTTTATCACCTGATATTTCGATGAGCTTATTGAAAAATGGTACTTTAACCATTTGATTTTGTTGTAGGTATTCTGGAAGAAAGCGTAGCAACAGAGGTAACGGTAGAAGAAGAAATAGCCAAGGGAATACAAATTCAAGCATTAGGTTACTTGCTCTTAACTAAGTTTAATAAGCTAAAAGGTTTTATGACGGGATTCACTCCTTCGTAAGGATGCTGCTGGATCCAAAGTTTGGTTTGTTCTATTAATGAGTGCCACTGTTTCTCTGTGCACGCTTCTTTTGGTACTTGGTATAGGTTATCACCTAATAGTTGGTGGGCATTACTATCAAATACTTGTTTTTTATTATGAGTATTTAAAAAATTAAACCAATCTTTTCCTGTTTGTCGCGCAATAATTTCACGAGGGAAAATATAAAGAGCAGTTCCTTTTATTAGCTCTGCTAGTTGATATAGTCGCGCTTGTTCGGTTAACGAAGAGTTTGCTAGTTCAGCTAAAGCCAATAGTGCACTTTTTCGATAGTGGTTATTAATTTGATAAATTAATTTTTGAATAATAAAGATTATTAACCAAGTAATAAATATTATTGCAAGGTAGCTCCACCCTGGGGCAAAAGGTAAAATTGGTAAGGTTTCTGGCATTGGAGCCTCATTAAAGTTGGTCAATGCTAAATTGCCAAAACTTTGATTGATTGTTGATGAGGCATCTAACATTAAGCTGCCCCTAGGTGTTTACGAACTTGTCCAGCAACGTTAAATTCTGTTGAAAAAGACAATAATGGAATATTGTGTTTAGCAAACGTTGTTTGCATGTTAGACAACTTCTGTTCGGTATAGTGATTAAACTTTTCTGTTAGACCTTTTTTATTAGCTGACAGTTGTAATTGGTATTCGCCATCTCCTAACACTAGGTTTTCTAGCGGGCGAATATCATGCTCTAGTTGGTCATAAACGTAACAGGCGATAATGTCGTTGTGCTGAGTTAGTTTTGCAAGGCTCGGTATTATTGATGCCTGCGGGTCAATAAAATCTGAAATAACTATTAGCAAGTAATCGTGAGTAATAAACTTTTCAGCTTTTTTGAGTAAGCCAGCCATTGAAATGGGCTTGTTGGTTTGGGCACTGTTACTGTTTATTATTTGATTAAACTTAACTATTAATGCTAAATACTGTTGAAACTTTGTATGACTTCTAGTTGGTTCACATTCAATGTAACGTTGATCTGACAATATAATAAAGCCAACACGATCACCTTCATCTAATGCCTTCCATGCAATTAACGCACTAAGTTCAGCTGCTAAAACTGACTTCATTTTCCATTGGCTGCCAAAGTGCATATTTGAACGTTGATCGACAATGATCATGACAGGTCGGTCTTTTTCTTCACAATAAAGGCGCACATAGGGCTTGCCCATACGATTAGTGACACGCCAGTCAACATTTCTTATATCGTCTCCTGGGCGATAATCTCTTAACTCGGAGAAGTCCAAACCTCTTCCCCTAATGGTAGAGCGTTTACGACCCATTAATTTACTTTTTAATGGTTGATTAGATAAAAAGCTAAAGCCATGAGCGTCGTGTTTTAAACGCATAAGTTGTTTTAGCGTTATTTGTATGCGTTCATCAATTGCTTTAACTGTTTTCATTGGCTTGGTTTATACGACAGCGACTTGCTTAATTATTTCGTTAATAACATCGTCAGAAGTTATTCCGTCAGCTTGCGCTTCATAACTTAGGTTTATTCGATGTCTGAGGACGTCACAAACTACTTGTCTAACATCATCGGGATCTACATAGTCTTTTTCATTTAAGAATGCTTGTGCTCGTGAACACCTGTCTAAAATGATACTAGCGCGAGGACTAGCGCCAACTGCTATCCAGTTTTTTAAATTGCTATTTGGGTAGCGTTCTGGTTTACGAGTCGCCATCACTATTGCGACAATGTACTTTTCTACCGCTTCACTCATGTGTATGTTTAATACTTGTTGACGAGCATCAAAAACAACACTTTGTTGTATTTTGATAGGCGCTTGTTGTTTGTTACCTTCTTCTGAGCGCACTAAACGAATTATTGATAATTCTTGTTCATCATCAGGGTAGTCGATTTGAATTTTTAGCGCGAAACGATCGATTTGTGCTTCAGGAAGAGGGTAGGTACCTTCTTGCTCTATTGGATTCTGTGTGGCCAATACCATAAATAGATCAGGTAATTGATAGCTTTTCCCCATCACAGTAACTTGTCTTTCTTCCATTGCTTCAAGCAATGCCGCTTGTACTTTTGCAGGAGCTCTATTGATTTCGTCGGCTAGAACTAATTGATTGAATATAGGCCCTTCTTTAAAGGAGAGATCAGTTTTACCATCGATATCTTGGAACATTTCTGTGCCTGTAACGTCTGATGGTAACAAGTCGGGCGTAAATTGAATACGCCCCAACTTAGCTTCAAGCACTTTAGCCAAGGTGCGAATAGAGCGGGTTTTAGCGGTACCAGGTAATCCTTCAAGCAGTACGTTGCCGTTGGTCAGCAATGCAATTATTAAGGCATTAACGAGCTTTTCTTGCCCTAAAATTGACTGGTTTACTTCTGACTGAAGCGCTTTAATTTGAGCTAATATGTTTTCGGCCATATTTATTCTTTATTGGTAATGGTGTTATTAGTTTATTTGTAATGCCAAAAGTGTGTATAAATACATGGTTTTTAATGAATTACATAACTAAGCTTTTATTTTAGTGTAGAACGAAAAAGCAAGAGCTGTATTAACTCTTGCTTTTTTTTTTGTGATTTTTATTTATATGTCACGTTTTCCCAAATTTTCATTTTTTCAACAACCGTTGAAAAGGTAAAGTCGGCTGGTGCTTGTGATGGCGGGAATTCTTTAAATGTTTGTAAGAATTTTATTACTTCTGTTGCCGCAGGAGCAACAGTAAATAAGTGATCTACCGACCATCTATCATAGCCTCCCGCATTTATTGGTGCTTCTTCATATGGATCTTGGCGTAAATTTAAAATTAAAGGTAGACGGCGTGCCACTAAAGGACAAGCCCATACTTCCCAACCCTTACATTTTTGCTCTAAGAATAATAATTTCCAGTCGCCCATTCTAATTGCAGCAACTTTGCCGCCATCGGTTGCATAAATAAAGTTTTTACGAGGCCAGTTTGTATTATCGTCAGCAGTAGTATTTTTACCTTCAATTAGTTGTGGCAATATGTTGTAACCGTCTAAATGAATTTTATATTGACGACCGTTAAATATTGCCCCTTTCTTTAACTGTTCTTTAATATTTGTATTACCTACCGCAGCCATAACCGTTGGTAACCAGTCATTATGAGCGGTTAGTTCGTTAACTATCTGACCTGATTTTATTTTATTTGGCCAACGAACCATGGCAGGTGCTCTAAAGCCACCTTCCCAAGTGGTATTTTTTTCGCCACGGAAGCGCACTGTGCCCCCATCAGGCCAAGAAAACTTTTCTGCGCCATTATCCGTTGTGTAAATAACGATTGTATTGCCACTGATGCCTAGCTCATCGAGCTTATCGAGTAATTGTCCTACGTGACGATCATGCTCTACCAAGCCGTCGCCATATAGGCCGCCACGTTTAGAGATACCTTTAACATCATCTTTTAAATGTGTCCAAATATGCATTCGAGTTGCATTAAACCATGCAAAAAATGGCTTTTTAGCTTTGTGCGCTTTTTCCATAAACTTTATGGTGGCTGCTAAAAACTCTTCGTCGGCTGTTTCCATACGCTTTTTGGTTAATGGACCTGAGTCTTCAATACGTCCATCAGCAAATGAATGAATAACGCCGCGAGGGCTAAAACGCTTCTTCATTTCCGCAGTCATGAATCGGTTATAGTCTTCATGTTCAGGCTCTTCTTCGGCATTTAAGTGATACAGGTTGCCATAAAATTCGTCAAAACCATGGTTTGTAGGTAAATGACTGTCTTGATCGCCAAAATGATTTTTACCAAACTGGGCGGTCATGTAACCTAGAGGCTTTAATAAACCTGCTAATGTAACATCATCTTCACGAGCGCCTTCTTTAGCACCAGGTAAGCCAACTTTGGTTAAGCCTGTACGCATTGGATGTTGGCCATGAATAAATGCAGAGCGACCAGCAGTACAAGAGTTTTCTGCGTAGTAATCAGTAAATATTGCGCCTTCTTTAGCAATACGGTCAATATTTGGTGTCCAGTGACCTGCTTGTCCCATGGTATAGGCGCTTAAGTTATCCATGCCTATATCATCTCCCCATATCGCTAATACATTAGGGCGTGAAGGATCTTCTGTTGCATGTACAGGAGTCGTTAAACAGAGTAACAAAGCACTGCTAGCAAGTATTTTTAATGATGTAATAATTTTCAAAATAATTGTCCGTTAATAGAGCAAAAGTTTATTCAATAGTTTGAATATGCTTGTTTTTATGAATTTTATTTAAACTACATTTATAATATTTCTATCAAGCTAAAAAGCGTATTAATAGCCGATTAAAACTATCCTAGTTTTTAGCTATAGATGTTTTGATTAGGGCATGCTGGTCTTAACAAGCAAAAAAATGGTCTGTGCGGGCTATATCTAGTAAACATAAAATACTCGTTAGAAAATTACTTTATACTATGTTTCTGTTCATTAAAAAAAGAACTACAATGTATAATAATATCAATAATGTAGGGCTAGCATATGCGTATTACTTTGACGCATCTACATTACTAATTATGAATAATAGGGCGCTTTGTGCAAATTTCTGCAGCTAAATTTACTCCTAAAGTAATTACCAAACATTTAATAGAGCAGACAGAATTAGTTCAGCATTTAACTGCAAAACCGTTACGTAATGTAGCGATAGTGCAAGGGCTTGCTGGTTATGGTAAAACAACCTTACTTTTACAATACCTTGCTTGGTTACAAGCAAAAAAAGCCCGCACAATTTGGATTAATTTAGAAAAAGCTGACAATGATATATCACGTTTATTGCAAGTGGTTAGTGAAGCTAGTAATGCATCAGTATCGGGCTCGAGTAAAGTAGCTACAAAAGAAAACCCACATAATACTGACGACTTAAATGTATTGTTGTCGGCTATTGCTGATAATGAACAGCCTTTTTATCTTTTTCTTGATAATTTTGACGTAATAACAGAACCGTCAACGTTAAGTATTTTAAGTGACGCCCTTAATCATTTAAAAAGTCATCAGCAAATTATTATTGCTTCTCGCACTGCGCCAAAGCTTGCTTTGTCAAAATTGAAAATAGCAGATAACTTAATAGAGGTTTCAACATCGGAGCTAAAATTTAGCTTTGAGCAAACTAAAGTATATTTTTCTCGTTTTGGTGATATTCAACTAAATGAAGAACAAATATGCAAATTATATGAATTAACCGATGGCTGGCCTGCAGCATTAAAGCTGTCTACTTTTTTGATCAAACAACCAGAGCAACTTAGTCAACTGACGGTAGACGGAAAAGTTACCAGTGAGCTGTTTGATGATTATTTAATTGAAAACATTTTTAACCACAAATCTGCTGAACAACAAGAGTTTTTAGTAAAGACATCAATTCTGTCAGAGTTTAATTTGCCACTTTGCCAGCATTTATTAGCTGACACTTTTTCCGCTGGAAGAGCAGCGACAATGCTAAATGAAGATCTTGAAGAGTCGATATTGATTGAGTCAACCAATCAACAACAACCTTGGTTAAGTTATCACCAATTGTTTGCAAGCTTTTTAATTAAACTATTAAAACGAGATTATGCAGAACAGGTAGAGCCATTGCACGTTAAAGCGGCAAAGTGGTTTAAAGAAAATAACAGGCCAAGATTAGCAATAGAGCATGCTATAGCTGGTAATGCCAATGAACTTGCCGCTCAAATGATGGATGACTTTGCTCTACCTATGTTAAGAAAAGCGCAGTTTAATACATTAGCTGATTGGACAAATAGCATTTCTTCTGAGTTATTAAATCAACATATTAATTTGTATTTAGCAAAAACATGGGCTGATTTATTTTATAAACGCACATTATTGGTTGAGAAGGATATTTCTCAAATTAGTGAGTGGCAAAAGGCTAATAAGTTAACTAAAGAGCAGCAGCGTATTTTTACGTCTTTAAAAATATCGTTTAGCATAATGTCTGACAATAATGATGAGACGCTAAACGTAGTACAAGCATTGTTGGCTGATAATCAACCTAGTAACCATTCATTGGTTAGAATTGGTTTTTATAATATTCAAGCGTACATCCATTTAAGCCAAGCAAAATTTGAAGATGCAAGAATTGATGGTATGAATGCGTTGGCGTTAACGCAATTTATGGGTAAAAACAAATCATCAGATAATGTTTTTTTTACCGTAACTTATGCTCATGCCGTTCAAGCTTTTGCTCTATTATTGCAAGGAAAACTTAAAAGAGCACTCGCAGTAGCTGAGCAAGGGCTTAGAGATTTTTATCAGCAAGACTTTATTGAGTCAGCAAATGCTTATGGCGTACTTCCAGCGTATACAAGTTTACTATATGAAACGAATAAGTTAGATGACTGCGAAACTATTCTTACAAGAAACCTCTCGTTAATTAGGCAGTTTGCGTTACCAGAATGGTTAGCAGTAAGTTATTTATGCTTGGCGCGAATTCATTTGGCAAAAAATAATACTAATGATGCTATTAAAGTAATTGAGACACTTGAACAGATAGGTTATTCCGATCATTTACCTCGACTTTCGGCTATTGCGCGGTGGGAGCTGGTGAGGATCCACCTTAATAATGGTGAGGTCATATTAGCAAACGACATTGCTGAACGTATTAGTAGCGAAAATTTAGTGGTTAAAAAAGCGCAGTGCTCAATCGCTGCAGACAATGAGGCTGATACTATTACCAGCATTCGACTTTTGTTAGCAAACCAGCAATACAAGAAAGCGTTAAAGCAAATAGCTGATGCAATCGAGCAGTCGCAACCTAATCGCCATTATCGCATATTAAAATTAGAAGTTTTAAAAGTAGTTGCGTTAAAGCAGAGCAATGAACATAGACAAGCATTAAGGCTGCTAACTAAATTAGTAGCTCAAGGCCAAAATGAAGGGTTTGTTCGGACGTTTGTTGATGAAGGCGAAGTGATTAGCGAGCTATTAAAAGAGTTATACCAAACCTTAGATGACTATAACTCTAAACTAGCACTTTATATAGCATCTTTATTAGCCGCTTTTGGTATTGAAGCTAACGCGGCGCAATACGAAGAAGTAAATAATAGGCTAATTGAACCACTTACCAAGCGAGAAGAAGAGTTATTGCACCTCATTAATAAAGGCCATACTAATAGCAAAATTAGTGCGTTACTAAGCTTGTCAGAAAGTACAGTTAAGTGGCATTTAAGCAATTTATTTTCAAAATTAGGGGTTAAAAGAAGAAATCAAGCTACCTCAAAAGCACGAGAACTTGGTTTATTATAAATTTATTTTTGCTTAATTTGACGTCTTTTTACCTACTTGATAAAGCATTGAACGATTCTAAAGAAACTTATCAAAGCCCCAAATGTATAACGGTCTAGCTTGAATGTCGTTTTGGATATGAGCCTACAAAACTTAGTTACTTTTCTATCAAATTTTAAAACGTTAGCTATATTTAAGACAATTAAATAGCAGAATATGACCTGAATTTCGCATAAAGGACTCTACTGTTGATAAAAGATAACAATAAATTTAAGTGAAATTAACAATCGGGGAAAGTTATGAGAACCAACAATGTTTTTGTAAAAAGTCGCTTAGCGGCGGCTATCGGGGTTTCATTCTTATTTTCAGGCAGCTTGTACGCAGAAGAAGCTGCTGGTGAGCAGGCTGAAAAAGCCAAAGAGAAATCTGGCTTAGAAGTCATCCAAGTAACAGCTCGTAAAAGAGTAGAGTCAGTTCAAACAGTACCTTCAAGTGTTAACGCGGTAACAGGCGAACATATGGAAGGCATGGGCGTACACAGTGTTAACGACCTTACTAAGTTTGTTCCAGGTCTTGAACAGCCACAACTAGCTAACCATTCACGTTTATCACTTCGTGGTGTTTCATCAGGTGATAACCAGTCATTTGAACAGTCTGTAGGAACATATGTAGACGGTGTATACCGTGGTCGTATGAATCAACTGCGTTCAGGTTTCTTCGATATGGAGCGTGTGGAGGTATTAAAGGGCCCACAAGTGTCACTTTACGGTAACAGCTCAGTTGGTGGTGCGTTAAGCATGGCTACTAAGCGTCCTGAAGTTGGTGATGAACTAAATGGTAACTTTACCGTTAAATATGAAACAGAATATGAAGAGTCACAAATTTTAGGCGGTGTAAATATACCAGTAACAGACGAATTTGCTGTTCGCGTTGCGGGTAAATGGCGTGACCAAAGTGGTGGCGCTGCATATAACCGTTATACAGGTGAAGTAGAAAATTCTTATGAAGACTCTGCATTTCGTGTCAGTGCGGTATGGGAGCCGAGTGATGAATGGAGTATTTACCTTCGTCATGAACAAGCAGATTTTGAAAAACATGGTGAATCGTTAGCTATTTATGCGCATGTAAACCCTGATTTTACACCAAACCCTAATTCGCCATTAGCTCCGTTTGGTATTGGCACAGGTGATTTAAATACGGGTAATGACGATAGTATTTTTAACAATGGCCCGTCAGGTAACTATAACGACAGTGATGAAACCATGTTGGAAGTTGTGTGGAGTATCAATGATGATATGACACTAACGTCAATTACTGCTGACAGTAATTATGATTATTATCATACGCTTGATGTTGATATGACACCGGCAAACTTTATGTCATCAAATACACCTGAAGATTACAGTCAGTTTTCTCAAGAATTGCGTTTAGATACTGAAATAAACGACCAATTAAACATTATGGCAGGCCTTTATTATCAAGATGCAGATTTTAATACAGGTTTTGATGTTGACTTTTATATGCCTTATGTAAGCACATTAATTGGTAGCCCATTAGAGTTTGGTTCATTTTCTCGTTCAAACTATTTAAGGCAGAATACTGAACAGCAAGCGATATTTACGCAATTTGACTACAATCCAACAGATAAATTGAGTTTAACGCTTGGTGTTCGTTATACCGATATTACTAAAACTGCAACACAAGGTTTAAGATTACTTGATATTGATGGTTCTACGTACGATGAAGCGCCATACCCTGAAGGTCACCCATTTGCTGGTTTAACGCCTGCATTGTTTAGTTATTGGGGGGTTTTAAAGTCTGTGGGTGCTCCGCATGAATTTCAAGATATGGTACGCGAAGAAGATCACTTAATGTTACAAGCAAGTGCTAGTTATCATTTCTCTGATGACTTTATGGGTTATGTAAATTACGCCGATGGTGCTAAAGCGGGTGGTTTTGATACGCTTTATGAAGGCCCAGTTACAGCGAGCCCTCTTGGCACATCACCTGGACCTTCAGCGGGTACGCCAGAAGATACTGAATTTGAAGATGAAAGTGTATCAGCGTGGGAAGTAGGCTTTAAGTCAGACTGGGAAACAGTTCGCTTGAATGTTGCAGCCTTTTATGGTGTTTACGACAACCTACAAACGTCGATTTTCAATGGTTCTATTGGATTTAACGTAGGTAATGCAGGTAAATCAATTCAAAAAGGTGTTGATGTAGAGTTTATCTGGCAAGCAACAGATGATCTAAAAATTACTGCAAATGCGGAATACTTAGATTTTTACTACGATGAATTCCAAGGTGCAGCGTGTAGCTTAACTGAAGTTTATAGAGGTGAGCAGGGCGCAGATGGCAAGTGTGACTGGTCTGGTGATAGCCTTGCTTGGGTGCCTGAGTTTACTGCGGTTGTAGCTGTGGAGCATATTGCAGAAGTGTTTGGTGATTATGAATTAGTTAATATGTTAAGTGTTAGCTATAAGTCTAAACATACGGTCGATTCAGATAATGAAGTAAACCTTACTCAGGATGGCTACGCTTTAGTTGACTATCGCGTCACACTAACACCAGCAGACAGCAATTGGCATGCTGCATTTACTGTAAACAACTTGTTAGATGAAGACTATGAAGTTTACCTAACTAAGATCCCATTAATTGCAGGTGCATATGCTAATGGTGTTCATCAAAGTAAACGTCGTATTAACTTCGAAGTAGGTTTTAACTTCTAAATTAAACTCGAATAATTGCTCGCAAGTTAAGGCGAAAGTAAGGTGACATTGTTACCTTACTATCGCCTTTTTTTCGCTCGTCTATTTTTGGAAAGTATAAAATGTTAAAGAATTTCAAAGAAAAAGCCCCCGAACCTCAACACCTGTTGCATGTAGGTAATAACTTATATTGGCTGCGCATTAGTATGCCATTTGCACTTGATCATATAAATATTTGGCTAATAGAAGAAGCTGATGGTTGGGTGGTAATTGATACTGGCCCGAATACATCAAAAGCCAAAGAGCAGTGGCTTGCGGTAATAAATAACCAGTTAAAAGGTAAACCAATCACTCGCATTATTTGTACTCATGGTCACCCTGATCATATTGGCTTAGTGGGTTGGCTACTTGAAGAGCTAGAGCACAAGCCTAGTTTTAGTATTTCAATGCCTGATTACAAATATTATCAAATGTTATTTTCTTGTGAGCCAAGTGTACCAAGAGATCAGCTCAATGAGTTTTATACTGGATACGGTGAAGGACAAAAACAAGTAAAGGCTTATTTTAGGAATATTGATACCTTTCGCAGTATTATTTACCCTGTAGACTCACCTTGTCAGGTATTACAAGATGAGCAAATAGTTACTTTAGGTAATCATCAATGGCGAATAGTGATGGGCTATGGCCATGCGTCGGAGCATGCATGTTTTTATTGTCAGGAATTAGATATTCTTATTGCTGGTGATCAAATATTACCGAGTATCACGCCAAATATCAGTATTTGGCCTGATGCGCCTGATGCTAACCCTATGCAATTATATTTTGATTCAGCACAGCACATATCAACAGTGATTACAGATGAAACCTTGATTTTGCCGGCACATGGTTTAGCTTTTTATGGTGGTGTTAGCCGATTAAATAAAATAGTTTATGGGCATAAAGAAAAGCTTGAACAGCTTTATCTGCATTGTAAAGAACCCAAACAAGTTAATGAAACTTATCAAGTGTTATTTAACTGTGAAGTTGACTCAGGTAATGACTTATTTGCATTTGGTGAAGCATTAGCTAGTTTGCAAATATTGGTTAAAGCGGGTCGCTTAAAAGTGACTCTTAATGAGCAAGGTGTAAAGTTATTCCAACAAGCTTAGGCTAAGTTGTGTAGAATTAATAATTTATAGATTGATAAGCTTTGCTTTGTATATGGTTAGCATTACAACCATGTAGTTAATCACATTATTTGTGTATCGGGTGTTTAAGAGCACTGGGCAATAAATTTATTTTATCTTGCGTAATAGCTAAAAAGCTTCTTTAAGTTTTGTTTTAATTTATTAATTTTAAGGGATAACTTTGCTAATTCGGTTTAAAACATCAATGGTTTTAATTTGGTGTTTCTTTGTCTTTTCATTATTTGTTAGTTTTAAAAGTGAAGCTAACAAAGACTTAAGCTGTGCTTCTTGTCATCAAACTCAAACACTAGCTTGGAAAAGCTCACACCATTTTCACTCTATGGCTGAAGTATCATCGGACTCTAATTTGGGAGATTTTACTTTAGGCAAGGTTAAGCTAAACGATGAAGAAATAAAGCTACTGATTCAAGACGACAAGTATTTAATAACTATGCCTGGAGTAGATGGAAGCCCAGTAACTAAAGAGTTACTTTATACTTTTGGTTATTACCCGCTACAACAATATATGTTTAGTGATGGAGCAGGAAAGTATCAATTTATTCCTTACGCTTGGGACAGTCGCTCAAAAGCTGAAGGTGGACAAAGGTGGTTTAACCTTTATCCTGAACTTAATGCTGAAGATGAATTTCATTGGACGCAAATGGGGCAAAACTGGAATCAAAACTGCGCCGATTGCCACAGTACAAACTTTAAGAAAGGCTTTGATTTAGAAACACTTTCATATCAGTCGAGTTATGACATCATTAATGTTAGTTGTTCCGCTTGTCATCAGGGAAGTGAGCAACATTTAACGTGGGTAAAAAATCCTGATAGTAAAATAAAAAATCCTGACAGTAATAAAAATAAATTTGGCTTTAGCCAAGATATTTCAACAAAAGTACCCGCATTTGCTACTAATGACTTAGGTAAGCTATTTCCAACAACGCGAGTGAAAAAAACACAGCAAGTGGAAGTATGTGCTCAGTGTCATAGCCGAAGATCACAACTGTCAGATCACACTGAATCAGTGCCATATCATCAGCAATATCAATCGTCATTAGTAAATACGCCTTTATATTACCCTGACGGGCAAATTTTTGATGAAGTATATGTATATGGTTCGTTCAAGCAAAGTAAAATGTATCAAAATGGTGTTACTTGTACTAATTGCCATGATCCGCATACTTTAAAGCTTAAACATGAAGGTAACGCCACCTGTACCCAATGTCATAGTGCAGAGCAGTACGATATTAGATCACATCACCAACACCTTGCTAATTCAGCTGGTTCACAATGTGTTAATTGCCATATGCCTGAAACCACTTATATGGAAGTTGATGATCGTCGTGACCATTCGTTTAAAGTTCCGCGTCCTGATTTAAGTGTCACGCTTGGTGTGCCAAATGCTTGCCAGTCTTGTCATAGTGATATAGCCAATGACCAACATGCCAAACAGTTAACAAAGTGGTTTCCTAATTCAACATATCA
Organism: Alteromonas sp. G5_S2_22_S1; assembly: GCF_054968525.1. Taxonomy (NCBI): domain Bacteria; kingdom Pseudomonadati; phylum Pseudomonadota; class Gammaproteobacteria; order Alteromonadales; family Alteromonadaceae; genus Alteromonas; species Alteromonas sp. G5_S2_22_S1. Next base: position 44,814 of record NZ_JBQKUJ010000014.1, read on the forward strand.
GAAAGAAAAAGGCTACGCTCATGCCTTTGCTTTAGCTGATAGCGGCGACTTTACCGCTATACCTGCATTAATGGCTATTGCCAATGTCCCGACAAACCCTGAACTTATTAGGGCTTCGGCTGTTTCACGTATATTTGGTGCTAGAAATAATAGAGAACTTATTGGCTTTATTAGTAAGCAGCTTAATAGTAGCGATATTATGTTGGTACTCGCTGCGATTAGAGCATCAGGGCAATTAAGTTTAATCAATCGCTCACTAAAGCTTATCCCTTTACTTACACATCAAGAAAAGCCTGTCAGAATGGCGGCAGGGCGCCAGTTGGTGGAAAACCTGGCTGATCCGACATTTGTTGGAGAAAAACGGCAACAGTTAGAAAAAGCGGTTGCAGAATACATTGAAGGACAATTGTATCAAGCTGATAGAGCGACCGCCCACGTAAATATTGGACAAGTGTATGCTTTGAAAAGAGACTTTAAACAAGCTGAAGAAGCTTTATTAACTGCGATAAAAGTAGAAGATATTTTTATGCCTGCTTATGTTTATTTAGCTGAAGTTTATCGACAACAAGGCGATGAATTCAAAGTAGAAAAAATACTAAAACAAGGGCTAGAAGTTAATAATAAAGCCGCAGATTTATATTTTCAGTTAGCGCTTTCTAAAGTGCGCCAAAAGAATAAACAAGCAGCTTTACCATTGTTTGATAAAGCGGTAGCTAATGAGGCTAGAAATCCTAGATATTTATATACTAGGGCCGTTTTATTACAAGAAAACCAGCAACTTCAAGCAGCTAAAGCTGATTATGGTTTAGCACATCAAATAGTGCCTAACAATCCAGATTATCTTTACGGGTTAGTGAGTGTTTTAATTTCGCTTAAATCGTTTGATGAAGCGTTACATTACGCTTATCAGCTTAATCAATTAGTACCTAATAATCAGCAAGTACAGCAGTTGATTCAGTTTATTAGGTATTCAAATCGCTAAAGGTATAAATAGTTTTTAATTAGTACATAAGAATAAGCTATAACTTTCGAGCAATAGCTTTTTACCTTCTAATAAGAGTTTACTCTAGTTCAGCTTGTCGTATTCAAGAAAATATAGGTATTGTCATACCGCACTGAGGTGGTTTAATTGAGTTGACCAGTCCAGTTAAGGATATAATTGAACTTTAGCTGGAGAAAGTAAATGGCCGGAAGAAAACGGTATACGAAAGAATTTAAACTGGATGCAGTGAGCCTGGTGCTAGATCAAGGTCACACGCGCTCTGAAGTCGCCAGAATGTTGGATGTGAGTCAGCAAATTATTGGTCGCTGGGTCAAAGAGTTTCAACAAGATGATGACGGCCATGCGTTCAGAGGGAACGGCAAACTGACGCCAGAGCAGGCAGAAATCAGAAAGCTTAAAGCTCAGGTAAAACAGCTTGAAATGGATAAACGCATCCTAAAGGAAGCATCGGTATTCTTCGCCAAAGAAATGAAGTGAAATACGCGTTTATCGCCGAGCGAAAGAATACCTATCCTGTTGACCGGTTGTGCCGGTTATTAGGCGTTAAGCGCAATGGGTTTTATCGATATATGAATACCCAGCATCAACCTACAACGGATGATGATAAACGAAAAGAAATAGTGGAATGGATGCGCAAGATTGCCAAAGCCAGTGAGCATAGCTATGGCAGTCGACGAATGCAAAAAGCACTGAATTGTTTGGGCTACCCTATCGGTAGACGTCTTACACGCCGACTGATGAAAGAAGCAGGTGTGCAGGTCCGTTACAAGAAGAAATACAAGGTCACCACAAACAGTAATCACACATTGCCTGTATTTGAAAATGTGCTGGACAGACAGTTTGATGTTGATTCACCCAATCTAGCTTATGTGCAGGATATTACCTATATCTGGACACAAGAAGGCTGGTTATATTTGGCCGTTGTTATTGACCTGTACTCGAGAAAAGTCGTTGGCTGGAGCATGGGGTCAAGAATGAAAACCAAATTGGTGTGTGACGCGTTAACGATGGCGATATGGCAGCGTAATCCAAAAGCGGGATTGGTTGCCCATTCAGATCGCGGTAGCCAATACGCTAGTGCAGACTATCGACGCTTGCTTAAAGGACACCAATTTGTTGGCAGTATGAGTCGTAAAGGTGATTGTTGGGATAATAGTGTGGTTGAGAGCTTCTTCGGTAGCTTGAAGCAAGAGCTAGTACACTGGAAACAATACCAAACTCGTTATGAAGCACAGCAAGATATACTGCGTTACATCACGACATTTTATAATCCTGAGCGGTTGCATTCGTATCTGGATTACAGGAGTCCAAATCAATATGAGGCGGACATGAAGAAATTGAAAAAAGTAGCTTAACTGGGTTGGTCAATTTTGGTTGACCACGTCACACTTGTTGCCGTATCTCCTGAACGTAATGATGCTTTTAACGTACTTTTCGGGAGATTCCCGATAAAAACATTCGGGAATGACAGTTAGCTGAATTGAACAGTTTGTCTTTAGTTTTTATTAAATATTACGCGAAAACAATAAAGTGGTGGACGATACTGAGCTTGAACAAGTGACTTGGTGCGGGTTGTAAAGAGTAGAAGGTGCTCGCACCGCTTTTAACTGCGTACAGCAAATAACTATGGATAAAATAGATAAAAATAAAAGTAAGTGGTGGACAATACTGGGCTTGAACCAGTGACCCCCGCCTTGTAAGGGCGGTGCTCTCCCAACTGAGCTAATCGTCCATATATATCAGATAGTGATATGAATCTAAGGGTAAATGATTGGTGGACGATACTGGGCTTGAACCAGTGACCCCCGCCTTGTAAGGGCGGTGCTCTCCCAACTGAGCTAATCGTCCAATCATTTTCAGAGACATTTTGCTAAAAGCAGAAGTGGTGGACGATACTGGGCTTTATCCAGTGACTTGGTGCGGGCTTGTAAAGAGCAGAAGGTGTTTTCCCTTATTTTCTTTAGCTACGCAAGTCTTTTGTCTACCTAACACTTAAAACAAAGTGGTGGACGATACTGGGCTTGAACCAGTGACCCCCGCCTTGTAAGGTAAGCGATCAATATAGACCGTTGTGATTCGTTTAGTGTTTGAGGCTATCTTCGTTTAAGGAGATGCGTTCTATATCTAACCGTGCTTCACAGCCGAAGATAAAGTCCCCTTGCTCTTCTCTTATCCAGTGATCTCCAACCGCGCGGATATCATCGCTAAACTTGGTCTTCTTTCTTTTTATCAATCGTTTTACTTGAAGTTGTCCTTCTTTAGGCGCTTGAGAGAGTGCATCAAGCACCATTTTTTCATTTTTGTCTGTGTTGTGCCAAGTGTCCAGTACGATGGCATTCCACACGGTTATTATCGTCAGCATAGCATCTTCCATTTCTGACTGGCTGTAATCAGCAGGGAGTGCATTTAACACTCCTTTACCGAACTCCATAATTGTGGCTGAGATTTTAGTGTTGGGAAGTGAGTATTTTGACATCGCTGACTAACCTGTTTTGATTGTATTTTTGTTTCCAGAGCCGCGGCGTGAGGTCGATTACGTCCCTGGCCGGATGTAATGCCACGCGTTGTAATACATCCACCAGATAATGGTAGGGATTGATGCCTTGCAGGCGGCAAGTCACCATCAGGCTTTGCAGTATGCCCAGCTGTTCAGCGCCAAGTTCAGACCAGCAGAACAAATAGTTTTTTCTCCCCATGGGAATAACACGCAGTGCCCGCTCAAGATGATTGGTATCCATGGGTAGAGCTGGATTGCTCAGGAACACCTTGAGTTGGCTTTCTCGTTCATGCGCATAATGGAGTGCCTTGGCGAAGGGAGACTTGGGGAGTAAATCAGTGCGCTGTCGTTGTTGATAAACCCACCGGAAGAAGTCAGTGACTAAGGGTTCGCTGTGTTGTTGCCGGTAAGCATGGATATCGGCCAGGTCTAATTGTTTATGCCTGATGTGTTTTTCATGTCGGTAGAGCGCAGCGATAATATCCAGTGCCTGCTGTGCGGCTTGCGGCTCACTGTCGAGGGCTTTTTCAAAGCCTCTGCGCATGTGTACCCAACAGGCAGCATGCACAATCTGTTGTTCGTATTGATTTAATTGTTCAACCGTTTTGGTGTAGGCGGCATAACCATCGGTGAGCAAGGTGCCGGTAAAGTCCTGTAACTGTGCTTGGGCATGCAACATACCCCGGCTGTTACTCCAGGTAAACGCCACTTCATCACTGTCACCGTACAGGGGCCAGAAGTAGGTTTGTTTCATGTGTCCGGGTTTTCGGCCAGCGCCTTTAGTGCGACCTGCTTTAATAGGCACTTCATCCATGGCCAGTATTTTACTTTGCAGAATGTGTTGCCACTGGGCTTTGGCGATGGGTCGAAGCAGCTCAATGCCTTTTTGTATCCAGTTGATTAAGGTGGCCCGGCTAAGGGTAATACCGCTATCCAGCATCCGTTGATGTTGGCGGTGAAGCGGTAAGTGATACACCGCTTTATCAACCATCAGTCCGGCGAGCAGTGAGACATCGCAGTAACAGCCTTCCAGCACATTGGTGGGGGCAGGCGTCTCCTTAATGGTTTGCGTGGTTTTATGACGCACGACCTGTCGACGGAATCTCAATACCACATAACTGCCAGGCTGTTGTGCTAAGCGACAGGTTTCTTTGGTATCCACTAATTCATACTGGTCGGCATCCGCCCCCTGTAATTCTGGCGCAGGTATATCAATAATCTGTTGCGGCACTGTCTCATCAAAACGCAGGCCTTCATCATTGACATCCGAGTCGCGACGTTGCTTTTGTGAGGAACGAGTATGTGCCTTCACCGGTTTTGTTTCTGCCGGTAAGGTGAGGGTTTCCCCCTCATCAAACAAACTGCTCTGCGCCGGATTATCCGCTAACACCTTTTCAGACTTACGCCCGAACAGCTGACGTTTAAGCCAGTCGAGTTGCTGCTTGAGTTGCGCAATTTCATCGGCTTGATGAGCAAAGGCAGCCTCAATTTCAGACGGTGAAAGGTGACTAATAGAGCGTGTTTTCATGGGCTAAATTATAACAAAATCAGTTAATTAAATCGCCTGTTTTGTTTACCTTTTTGCCAGTAAATCCCATCAATCAAACACTGTAACTGGGCACTGTTGAGTGGTGTTTTGGTGTTGCCGTCAGACACGTTAGCGAAGGTGCCTTTTTCTAACCGTTTGCTCCACAAACAATAACCGCCCTGGTAGTAATACAACACCTTCAGCTGAGTACGGCGCTTATTGATAAACACAAACCAGTCACCACAATGCGCTTGCATCCCCAACTTGCGCTGTACCAGCGCCGCCAGCCCATCAAACTGTTTGCGCATATCGACATTGCCGGTGTACAACCAAATACGCCCATTGGATAAGGGTAACATCAGGCGGCTCGGTTCATCCGCAGCACCACACCACCGGGTAATACCAGTTCAATCTCCCACGCTGAATCTATGCTTTGGTCCCCGCTCGCTGGCATATCAAAAGCAAGCCAGTTATCCTGCCGCGCAAACGGTTGACTATCATTGCTCAGTTTTTTACGCCACAGATAGAAGTTTGATACCGTTAAATCATATTGCGCACAAAATTCACTGACCGATAGTTCGCTTTCTGCTTGCTTGTCAACCAACCTTTGCCATTGCTCACGTGTACGTCTTTTTGTTGCCATCAGTAAAGTCTCCGTTAGTAAAATCTACGGAGGCTATTTTACGGAGTAGCTAAATCTGGGGAAGACGGCCTATATTGATCGCTTACCTTGTAAGGGCGGTGCTCTCCCAACTGAGCTAATCGTCCGTCTCTGTGGTGGCGTATTATAGGTGGATGATTAAAACTGTCAACAAAAACAAGTGCTTTTTTTCATGTTTTTTCAGCATATTTTAATTGATTGCTCTAATTTTCAACACCCTGTTTATTTAGTGAACTTTTTAGCGGAATCTTCAGGGGTAAATAGTGTTTTATCAAACGTTGCCTGATAGAATAGCGCCAATTTTTTATTCAACTAAAATATTAGCGAAATAAAACGCTAATTTAATAGTGTACGGTGATTACTTTATGAGTCTAACAACGCGATTTGCGCCAAGCCCAACAGGGTATCTACATGTAGGCGGTGCTCGTACAGCGCTTTATAGCTGGTTATATGCAAAGAAAAATAATGGTGAATTTATTCTACGAATAGAAGACACAGATTTAGAGCGTTCAACGCAAGAGTCTGTTGACGCGATTATGGATGGCATGAATTGGTTAAATTTAGAGTGGACACAAGGGCCGTTTTTTCAAACTAAACGTTTTGATCGCTATAAAGAAGTTATTGCTCAGTTAATAGAATCGGGTAATGCTTACCGTTGTTATTGTACGCCTGAAGAAGTGGAAGCGATGCGTGAAGAAGCGCGCGCAAAAGGGGTATCGCTAATCGTTTTCCTGAGTTTATAAAAAATAGTGACTTCAGAGCCCGTTTCGAAGCTAAAGGCCAAATGAAGCACTACGTAAAAGACATTCCCACCTATTTGATAGCAGAACCTGACCATGGCCTTCTTGGCGCAGCTGCTTATCTAAATCAAAATACAGCGAGCTAAATTATGACAACGAAATGGAAATACTCACCAGAGGAAATTTTTGCGGCCGGTCCAGTGGTCCCAGTATTGGTGATCAATGATGTGGAAAAGGCTGTGCCTCTGGCTAAAGCGCTCATGGAAGGTGGAATTAAAGTATTAGAAGTGACTCTGCGCACCCCTGCAGCTATTGACGTTATTAAACGTATTGCTGAAGAAGTTCCCGATTCGCTTATTGGCGCAGGTACGGTAACGAACGCACAACAACTTAAGGCGGTTGTGGAAGCGGGCGCAAAATTTGCCATCAGCCCTGGTATGACCGCAGATTTGCTTAAAGCCGGTATGGACGCAGAAATTCCACTTATTCCTGGTATCTCGTCTACCTCCGACCTAATGAAAGGGAAAGATGCAGGTTACACCCATATGAAATTCTTCCCAGCGGAAGCTTCAGGTGGTGTTAAAGCAATTAAGTCAATTAGTGGCCCATTCCCTGATGTAACATTCTGCCCAACGGGTGGCATTGGCCCTAACAATTACAATGACTATCTTGCACTAAACAACGTGAAGTGTGTGGGTGGTTCTTGGTTAGCACCAGATGATGCCATTGAAGCGGGTGATTGGGCACGTATTACGCAATTGGCTAAAGAAGCCGTTGCTGGTGCAAATCAATAAGCACGCTTTAGTCATTAGCTTAAAGAGAAAAAACCTGCTTTATGCAGGTTTTTTTATGTTCATAATTAGTATGTGTTGTTTAACAAAAAAACACATACTGTGCGGCTCAAATGTACGTAAAGCGGTCGTTGAGGCATTGAGGTTCTAATGGCAGCTATGAGCGAATAGCAGACGTTAGAGGAGCCTCCGTTGTAGACTAGCTATCTGATCGTATACCGGTCGTTCAGATAACCACGAACCACTGCCAATTTCTGTCACTCTGGTCAGTTTACTTACCAGCCCAACAAGGTACACTACAGACTTTTACATTAGCAAGGATGCTGATGTTAGCTGCAGAGCAATACACCTATCAACGCCATCGTCCAGAGCAAACATTGCTCTATCAACTTGTTGAGAAACATTACCCTGCCTTCGCCGAGATGATGCAATCTCAGGGAAAGGCATTACCATACCATGTGATCAAAGAGTTTGAAGAGTTTCTTAAGTGTGGTCGACTTGAGCATGGATTTCTGCGCATAGTCTGTGATGACTGCAAACATGAGAAGCTTGTAGCTTTCAGTTGCAAGCGAAGAGGTTTCTGCCCGAGTTGCGGAGCTCGAAGGATGGCTGAGAGTGCGAAACTACTGGTTGATGATGTATTGCAGGGTTACCCTGTTAGGCAATGGGTGTTAAGCTTACCTATTCCCCTAAGGTTATTACTCGCCAGATACCCCAAAGAACTCAGCAACGTCCTGCAAATCGTTCACCGCGCAATTTCCACAGACATCATCCATCGTTCAGGCTACTTGAAGAAGCAGGCTAAGACAGGGGCAGTCACCTACATTCAGCGTTTTGGTAGTGCGCTTAACTTAAATATACATTTCCATATGCTGTTCCTTGAAGGTGTCATCACACAAGAGCATGGAAAAATGACATTTAAGCGAGTCAAAGCGCCGAGTCATTCCAATATGGAGGCGTTGGTAAACACCATCAGCCAGCGCATCGCACAATATCTCGAAAAAGCAGGGCTAATTCAACGCGACATTGACAATACCTATCTGGACTTGCCAATTAACGATGAAGACAGCTTGTTACCACTGCAAGCTGCTTCGGTCAGCTACCGGATCGCAGTTGGTGCAGATACTGGTAAAAAAGTGTTTACTTTGCAAACCATGCAAGCAAAAGATCCTGATCACTTAGGACAACTCGCAAAGATAGCTGGATTTAGCCTACATGCAGGGGTCTTCGCAGATGCAGATCAACCAGAAAAACTAGAAAGATTGTGTCGTTACATCGCAAGACCTGCAATAAGCGAAAAACGCTTAAGCCTCACAACGACAGGTAATGTCAGATACGAACTCAAGACACCCTACAGCAATGGTACGACTCACGTATTCTTCTCGCCGATTGACTTCATTAGTAAGCTAGCTGCCTTGGTACCACCGCCTAGACTGAATCTGACGCGGTTTTATGGCGTGTTTGCGCCAAATGCCAATGTACGAGCAGAAGTAACTGCTTCACAACGCGGCAAGAACAGCCCTCGTTTAGCAGAGCATCTGAAAGATTCAGATAAGCCCTACCAGGCGCGCAGCATGTCATGGGCACAGAGGTTAAAACGTGTATTCAACATTGACATTACCATTTGCGAAGCTTGCACAAAGGCGAATGTCAAAATCATCGCATGCATTACAGAGCCTGCCGTCATCCAAAAGATACTCTGGCATTTGGATAAGCAAGATTCACCAATTACCGCTAATTCTTGCAGAGCGCCGCCACTGATTGAGTCAAAACAAATAACAACTGACGATTACGTTATTCAGAGAGATTTCAACTTTGGCGCTTAAGGGCTCCACCGCCAATATAGCTTGAACACTCATGTGTTGAGGCATCATGTTGCACATATCGAGAGAATTTTTCAGTCCCAATGATCAGCCTATTTTCTTATCTTGACTACACTTACTTCGTAATTGCTTCCTGTTTTTGGACCTAAATCGCATGAAACAAGCCTTAAAGCCAGCTGTCACAGAGGATAGTAAATAGCGTTAATTTGTCTTAAACTCCGTAGCTGACCATGTATAACACCAAACCGGCTAGCACAATTAAGCCAGGTAACGTGAAAGAAAAAAAGCTGAGTGGTTCAAAACCTTGACTCTTTAAACCCGCACTTACCACTAAGTTTGGTGGAGTAGCAATTAAGGTCAACATACCACTAACCAAAGCCGCGTAGGACATGGGAAGGAGCAGTTTACTTGGGCTATTGTTGGAATATTTAGCAATGCGCAGCACAATAGGAATAAAGATAGCAACAACGGCGGTCGAACTCATTACGGCGCTAAGTATGGCGCTCGCTAACATCAGCATAATCAGCATTTTGGTCGTTGAGCTACTACTATTTTGGCTGATCCAATTACCGACAAATCTCGCTACACCGGTTCTGTCTAGCATCTCGCCAACCACGAGTAAGCCGGCAATGAGAATGACAACTGAATTGCCAAAGCCTGCCAATGCTGCGTTAACGGGCAGTATGTTGGTCAGTATTAGGGCCAAAACCACACATATTGCAATCATGTCGTAACGCACACGGTTACTCGCCATGAGTAACGCCGCGGCGGCAATCAGTGCAAACACGAAATTTGCGTGATATTGCTCAGATAACGTGAACATGATGATAGCTCCTTGCGTAAATTCGGAAGATAGAACGAAAGTGAACGTTCAAAACAACCAGATGACGATAAGAGGCTGAAAGAAAACCTTTCGTAAAATGAAAAAGCCAGTTAAAAGAGTGTTCTACAATCGTCAAACACTATTCTAGCTGGCTTTATATTACTTAGATAAATTTTTTTAGGTATTGGGGTACGTTGGACCACCACCACCCTCGGGTGGACGCCATGTAATGTTCTGTGCTGGGTCTTTTATGTCACAGGTTTTACAGTGAATGCAGTTTTGTCCATTAATTTGGAACTGCATTTCACCGTCGCTTTCCACCACCTCATAAACGCCTGCCGGGCAGTAACGTTGCGCGGGTTCATCGAAGCGAGGCAAGTTCTGCTTAATAGGGATAGACGTATCGGTTAATTTCAGATGACACGGCTGATCTTCTTCGTGGTAGGTATTTGAAATATAAACCGAAGAAAGTTTATCGAAGCTAAGTTTACCGTCTGGTTTCGGGTAGTCGATTTTAATGTGCGCACTAGCCGGTTCCATACACGCGTAGTCTTCTTTCGAATCGCGTAGTTTTAACAGTGGCTTACCACCAAAAATCTTCTGCTCCATCCAGTTGTAGCCGCCACCAACGATAGGGCCAAACTTATGCAAGGCAGGACCGAAGTTACGCGAGTTATATAACTCTTGATACGCCCAGCTCTGTTCGAATAGTTGTTGGAAATTGGTTGTACCCTTTTCTTCAGCATCGGTACCGAGCGCTTCAAGGATCGCATCAGCGGCAATCATGCCTGACTTCATCGCAGTGTGAACGCCTTTGATTTTACTAAAATTTAGTGTACCAGCGTCACAGCCAACCAACATACCACCGGGGAAACTCAGCTTGGGTAGTGCATTCAACCCACCTTTGGTAATTGCACGCGCACCATAGGTGATACGTTCGCCACCGCTGAGTGTTTCAGCAATAATCGGATGATGCTTAAGGCGTTGGAACTCATCGAACGGGCTGATATGCGGATTGGCATAATTCAAGTCAATGATTAACCCAACGAATACTTGCTGATTTTCGGCGTGATAGAGGAAGAATCCGCCACCCATGCCTTTACTTAGTGGCCAACCTGAACCATGCACAACCAACCCCGGTTTGTGTTGCGACTCAGGCACTTGCCAGATTTCTTTAAAGCCAATGCCGTAATGTTGAGGATCAGCGTCAGAATCAAGCGCGAACTTCTTGATAATGCCTTTACCAATGTGACCACGGCAGCCTTCACCAAGAATAGTGTACTTAGCAAGGATATCCATACCAGGGGTATAGCCTGGGCCTGGTTCGCCATCTGCGCCTACGCCCATGTCGCCTGTGGCTACTCCACACACTTTACCATTGTCGTCGAAAATCACATCAGCGGCAGTGAAACCAGGGAATATTTCTACCCCAAGCTCTTCTGCTTGCTCTGCGAGCCAGCGACATAAATTCGCCACACTCACAATGTAATTGTTGTCATTGTGCATTGAAGGTGGCACCGCCCAATGAGGTAACTCAGTGGCTCTAGACTCGTCGCGAAGTAAATACACTTCGTCTTTAGCTACAGGCTGACCTAGGGCAAAGCCGTCTTCTTTCCAAGTAGGGAAGAGTTCGTCCAATGCTTTGGTTTCAATGACTGCGCCAGAGAAAATGTGAGCACCTACTTCAGCGCCCTTCTCAAGCACACAGACGTTGACTTCTTTGCCTTGTTCAGCAGCTTGCTTCTTAATCTGACAAGCTGCCGACAGGCCAGAAGGGCCAGCGCCAACAATAACAACATCAAATTCGATGGATTCGCGTTCTGGAGTATCCATGACGTTCCTCTTTATGGCACTTAATTTAAAGTACGCTAGCTAATTTGGCTTCTAATTCCGGTACTAGGTCGTGTAAATCACCGACTAAACCGTAGTCCGCCACTTCGTAAATTGGTGCGTCTGGATCTTTGTTAATCGCTACGATAACTTTAGAGCCTTGCATACCTGCTAAATGCTGAATGGCACCAGAGATACCTACCGCTACATACAAGTCAGGTGCAACAATTTTACCGGTTTGACCAACTTGGTGGTCGTTACCAATAAAGCCTGCGTCAACTGCTGCACGCGATGCACCGAGGGCTGCATTCAAACGGTCTGCTAGTTTTTCGATAAGTGCGAAATTCTCTTCACTACCTACACCGCGGCCACCCGAAACTACAATACTTGCAGAAGCGAGTTCAGGGCGTTCACTTTGGGCAATTTCTTCGCTAACTACACGCGACAAGCCACAGTCAACAGCATTATCTACCGCAGTGATAGCGCCAGTGCCAGCTCCTGTTGGCGCAGCATCAAAAGCAGATGTACGCACAGTGATAACTTTCACAGCATCGCTAGAAGTAACGGTTGCAATGGCATTACCCGCGTAAATGGGGCGCACGAATTCAGCTTCACCATTAACACCGGTAATATCTGAAATTTGACCTACGCCGAGTAGTGCGGCTAGGCGTGGCAGTGCATCTTTCATTACACTCGTCGCCGGTGCAACAATGTGGCTGTAGCCTTCTGCATTAGCTTGTAATGTTGCTGCTAGGTTTTCTGCACCTTGATACGCTAGTGCATCGTGGTCAGCAACCAGTACTGCGCTAACGCCATCGACTTTTGCCGCTTCTTCGGCAACGGCTGCACACCCTTTACCGGCCACAAAAATATCAAAAGAGGCACCAATTTTAAGTGCTGCCGACACGGCTGCTAAGGTAACAGGGCTGAGTGTGGCGTTATTGTGTGATGCAATTACTAAGGTTTTCATTAAATCACCTTCGCTTCATTTTTCAGTTTATCGACTAGCTCGTCTACCGACGCAACTTTGATACCTGCCTGACGTGTAGCAGGAGCAGCAACAGAAAGTTGTTGTTGCGTTGACGTAACTTCAACACCTAAATCTGCGGCAGTTGTCTCTGCGATAGGTTTGCGTTTCGCTTTCATGATATCAGGTAGTTTGGTAAAACGCGGTTCATTCAAACGTAGGTCAGCCGTCACGATAGCGGGAAGCTTCAGAGCTACAGTTTGTAGACCACCGTCGACTTCGCGTGTAACTAGCGCTTCGTCACCTTCAATTTTAACCACTGAGGCAAAAGTTCCTTGTGGGCGACCCATAATACCTGCAAGCATTTGACCCACTTGGTTGTTGTCGCTGTCGATAGCTTGCTTACCCATCATGATCAGGCCCGCGTCTTCTTGCTCGGCTACTTTCGCTAGTAAACGGGCAATAACTAATGGCTCTGGTTGCTCTTCTACATCAATACGAATGGCACGGTCAGCACCCATCGCAAGGGCAGCTAGGATCTGCTCTTTAACGATTTTGGGACCAATACAAACAGCGATAACTTCACTTGCTGTGCCCGCTTCTCTTAGGCGTAGTGCTTCTTCAACCGCTATTTCACAAAACGGGTTGATAGACATTTTGGTGTTGCTCAAATCGACGTCTGAGCCGTCCTGTTTAATACGTACTTTTACGTTGTAATCGATAACCCGTTTTACCGGAACAAGGATTTTCATAGTAAACCTTCTAATTCTAATTAAAATTGATCAACAGCAAATTCATACAGTGCTTGGGGGTTTTGTACCATTACACCAAAATGATGTAGTGCACGTGGCAACAAGCACTGGCTGTAGTACATCGCTGAAATACGCTTCTTAGCAAGGAACTCTTCACCGTACACGTCGTCGTTCGCGTCAGTTAAGGCGATAACGGCGAGTAAGGTACGGCCTTGCATCCAACCACCACACAAATAGCCCATTGCCATTAGCATATCGAAACAAACTGCTTGTGATAACTCTTTTTCGCTCGGTGCGTTAGTCAGTAGCCATTCTTTTGCCGCACGCGCTTTGTCCACGGCTTGGGCGAATGCTGCACCAAAGGCTTGCGCGTCGGCGTTGCTAGAAGCGCTCAATTCAGTGGCGGTAGCCGTCATGTCGTTTAATAGACTTTCCAGTGCTACACCACCGTCCATTAATACTTTACGACCAATAAGGTCGAGCGCCTGAATCGCCGTTGTGCCTTCATAAATAGGTAAGATACGTGCATCGCGGAAATGCTGCGCTGCACCTGTTTCTTCAACATAACCCATACCGCCATGAACTTGTATGTTAAGCGAAGTGAGCTCTTGTGCAAACTCCGTCATCCAACCCTTTACAATAGGTGTAAACAGTTCAAGACGCGCGTATTTTTCTTTACTGTTATTGTCGGCGTGAGCAAAGTCTAGCGCGGCAGACGCTTCTAGCGCTAAAGCGCGCATCGCTTCAACCCCAGAACGCATGGTTAATAGCATACGGCGAACGTCAGGGTACTCGATGATAGGCTTTTTACTACCATCTCTGTTTTTACCTTGAACTCGCTCACGTGCATACTGCACCGCTTGTTGGTAAGCGCGGTCTGAAATACCCAAACCTTGTACACCTACGCCTTGGCGGGCGTGATTCATCATGGTGAACATATACGGCAAGCCTTTGTGCGGTTCGCCAACTAAATAACCAATCGCGCCCTCGTTATCACCAAATGCCATAGTACACGTTGGCGAGCCGTGGATACCGAGCTTGTGTTCAATTGAGATGGGGTATACATCGTTGCGTTCGCCTGGTTCGCCGTTTTCGTCGAGTACGAACTTAGGTACGATGAACAGTGAAATACCTTTTACGCCCGGAGGTGCGTCGGGTAAGCGTGCAAGTACCAAATGCACAATATTGGGGGTCATTTGGTGATCGCCCCAAGTGATGAAAATTTTCTGGCCTTTAATGCGATAGTGATCGCCATCTGGTGTTGCAGTTGTTGATACTGCCGCGAGATCTGAACCAGCGCCTGGCTCGGTCAGGTTCATGGTGCCAGTCCACTCACCAGCGATTAAGCGGGGTAGGTAAAGGGCTTTTAGTTCGTCGCTACCATGAGCAAGTAATGCCTCTACAGAGCCGATGCTCAATAACGGGCAAAGTGCAAACGCCATATTTGATGCTTGCCACATTTCGCTGACTGCAGTGCCTAAAACCTGAGGAAGATTTTGTCCACCAAACTCTTCTGGTGCTGTTAATGTAGACCAACCGTTATCCACAAACTGTTGATAGGCTTCTTTTAATCCAGGAGATTCAGTGACGGCATTATCAGCCCACTGCGCAGGATTTTGGTCGGTGTCCCAGTTCAACGGAGCAAATACTTCTGAGCTCAGTTTACCGGCTTCTTCTAAGACCGCATCTGCTAGGTCAATATTAATATCTTCTAATTGAAGTTTTTCACACAAACCATCGAAACCGATTAACTGGTCAAGTACAAATTTAGCATCAAGTACAGGGGGTTGATATTGACTCATTTCAGAACCTATCCTAGTGATTAACGTTGTTGGATTATCCAAATAGTATAGGCACTAGTCTGCAATTTGCGCTTAATTTGTTCAATTACCAAAAAAGTCTATTGCTTGACATATTCGGACACTCGTTTGCTCACTTCATCAAACTATCTCAATCTGCATTTATATTAGTTTGGGCTGATGTTTTGGTGCTAGATAAGTGTGTTCTCGCGATATAAGGTAGGCGTCTGTCCAGTCCATTGTTTAAAGGCGCGCGTGAAGGCTGCTGGTTCAGAAAAACCTAATTTATTCGTAATGGTGGAAATCGGAATATCGGGTTGGCTGAGGTAATAAATCGCCATATTTTTGCGTAATTTATCTTTGATTTCTTGAAAGCTGGTACCTTCTTCGGTCAATTTCCGACGTAGCGTGCGTTCAGACACATTCACGCTATCAGCAATATCTTGCATGCTAGCTTCGTGCTCGCGGTACTCGGCCAAATAATCCATCACTCGGCGGGTATAAACTGGTGTGAATTCTTGACGTGTAAACCAGTTGAGTGGGGCTTGCTTGAAGTGTTCGCGCAGGTTCTCCGCGCGCTGGGTGACAGGGTTTACTAGTTCTTCTTCACTAAAAACGAAGGCATCGTAGTCATGGCCGTAGGTGATGGGGCAGGGAAACATAAAACGATACTCGGCGGCATGAGCGGGTTCTGCACCACGCATCTTAACTTGTTGCAGAGGAATACTTTTACCAATTAACCAACCCGGAAAACGGTGCCAAAGCAGCAAAAAGAAATCTCGAAACAGTAAGTTACGGTCGATTTCAGGTTGGACTTGACGCATGCGCAATTCAACCTGTCCTTTACTTATATACAATGACAGTGAAATTGACTGGTTAACCAAACTGTAAAAACGGCACAGGTGTTTATAAACCCGATGTAAATTTTGCTCTTGAATCGCCCCATCGGCGAATAAACGGAACACGCCATACTTACTGGGCTGCGTGGTTAAGCCTAAAAATTCATCGTCACTTTGCTCCCATACCGAGCGCATAAGTTGACTAAATTGTTGAGAGGTTATACGACTTTGCGGATTGTCGAGCAGAGGCTGGTTAAGTCGAGCACTTTGTAGAATCGGCTCCAAATTCAAACCGAGTTGGCGCGCTGCGTCTAACACCGCATTGGCAAAGTGCACAGAAACACTGTGACTGTAGTGAAGCGACATACCTAGCTCAATGAGTCATTCGAAATTGATGCTATTTTGCGAGAGCGGTAGCCGATTAGCAAGTACAACTTGGGTGGCTTTAGTGCGGGTGTGACAGCTCCTCTACTTGGAAAAGTAGTGTAATTGGACCAAGAAAATGGCGTAGTATGTGTATTCAAACACCGATACTCAGAAACATGAGTAATAACGACGACGAGAAAATATCATGCAAAAAAGACTGACGAGATTACTTTCTGGATTAGCTACCACGCTCGCTGTTTCAATGTCTGCAAGCTTCGCCGGCTATGCGTCTACAGTAGTGACCAACGTGACTGGGTATACGCTAAACCCGCAGGGTGAAATGGTAACCTTCAACACAATAGTGTTTGATGAAGGTAAAGTAGTGCAACTTAATCCCACCGAAATGCCAGCTGATGCAACAGTGATTGACGGCAACAATAAAGTATTACTGCCGGGGTTGATTGATGCTCACGGGCATTTGCTCGGTTTGGGCGGTAACTTAATGGAAGTCGATTTACGCGAGAGTTCCTCAATGCAACAGGCAGCCCAATGGGTAGCTGACTATGCCATGATGCATGCTGACCAAGAGTGGATAAAAGGCCGCGGATGGAATCAGGAGTTATGGAGTGATCGCTCATTCCCAACAGCCGCTGTACTCGATGCTAAACTGAAAAATAAACCCGTCTGGTTGACGCGAGTCGATGGCCATGCCGCTTGGGTGAATAGTAAAGCGTTACAGATGGCGGGTATCAATGACAGTACGCCTGACCCCGCTGGAGGCCAAATTTTGCGCGATGCTGATGGCAAGGCAACAGGTGTGTTGATTGACCATGCCATGGATTTAGTGTCAGCGATAATGCCAAAAGATTCAGCGTCACTCTATGCAGCACAACTCAACGCTGCAGGCGAGCATTTGCATTCGGTTGGCATAACCGCCATGCACGATGCGGGTATTGGCCATCATGTCTACGACTTTTACTTGGCGCGAGCCGCTCAGGGTGAACTGCCCGTGCGTGTTTATGCCATGCTAAGTGCGACAGATCCGCTGCTACCAGAGATGCTAGATGTTGGCATTATTCGCAGCCAAGACGACTTTTTACATGTGCGCAGCGTAAAAGCTTATGGCGACGGAGCATTGGGTAGCCGAGGTGCTGCGTTAATCAAGCCATATTCAGATGCACCTCATCAGCATGGGTTATTACTAACGCAACCTGAAGATTTTCCCAAAGTAGTACAGCAAGTGTTAGGCGCGGGTTTCCAGTTGAACTTTCATGCCATTGGGGATAAAGCCAATCAGTTAGTACTTGATGAATTTGAGCGTACCTTTGAGCTACTGGGTGGCCAAGCCCTGCGTAACCGAATTGAACACGCGCAAATCATTGCGGTTGAAGATTTGCCTCGCTTTGCCGAGTTGAAAGTATTGCCGTCGATGCAACCTACTCATGCCACCAGCGACATGAATATGGCGGAAGATCGCTTGGGTAAAGCTCGGATGGAAGGTGCCTATGCATGGAAAACATTATTGAACAGTGGTATTCCAATGCCACTAGGTTCAGACTTTCCGGTTGAGTTGGCCAATCCATTCTACGGCTTACATGCCGCAGTTACTCGCCAAGACCGCAATAATCAACCCGTCGCTGGTTGGTATCCCGAACAGGCTATGAGTATTCAACAAGCTTGGCGCTTACTCTACGTCAACAATTTTCAATGTATTGGTTGCACCCACTTTTTCCATTTCATCACCGTAAGTTAAGATGATGCTGTCACCACTTTTGACTAGCCCTTTTTCTTTTAACGATGCAATAACGTCGTATTTCAAACGGCCTGGTTCACTGTTAGATGAGTCGAAGAAAACTGGCTTAACACCACGACAAAGCGCCATCGTATTTAGTGTAGACTCGTGACGTGACATGGCAATTATTGGCAATGAAGTTGTAATGCGAGACATAAGTGTTGGCGTGCTGCCGCTTTCTGTTAAACCGACAATGGCTTTTACGCTTGGTAAGTGGTTAGCGGCATAAACAGCTGATAGGGCAATAGATTCACTTGTTGAAGAGAATTGTTCGTCCATGCGGTGTTTTGAAAGCTTAACACTTGGGTGGGTTTCTGCACCTTCACAAACTCGAGCCATAGCTGCAACGGTCTCAATAGGGTAGTTACCTGCAGCAGTTTCAGCCGATAACATTACCGCGTCAGTACCGTCTAGTACCGCATTGGCTACGTCCATGACCTCTGCACGAGTAGGCATCGGGCTGTCAATCATCGACTCCATCATTTGCGTTGCAGTGATCACCACTTTGTTTAACTGGCGAGAGCGAGAAATCAGCTTTTTCTGCACACCCACAAGCTCTGCATCACCAATTTCAACACCAAGATCGCCACGGGCAACCATTACCGCATCTGACGCTCTGATGATGTCGTCCATCGCTTCATCACTTGCTACAGTCTCAGCGCGTTCAACTTTGGCGCAAATTTTTGCATAGCAACCTGCTGCTTCAGCAAGCTCTCGCGCGTAGTTCAGATCTGCGCCACTGCGCGGGAAAGATACCGCAAGGTAGTCAACGCCAATTTTAGCCGCCGTCTTAATGTCTTCTTTGTCTTTCTCAGTTAAGGCATCAGCAGACAGACCACCACCTTGGCGGTTAATTCCTTTGTTGTTGGAAAGTTTGCCACCAACGGTTACTTCAGTAATAACTTTACGCCCTTCAACACCGGTCACTTTAAGCTGAATGCGTCCATCGTCTAGAAGCAAAATATCGCCAGCAGATACATCGTCGGGTAGGGCTTTATAATCAATGCCCACTTGCTCGGCGTTGCCTTCATCTCTACCTAGTTCTGCGTCAAGAATAAAGGTTGCACCCACCGCTAGTTGAACAGGACCTTCTGAAAAGCGGGCTACGCGAATTTTAGGGCCTTGAAGATCGCCCAAAATGGCGACGTATTTTCCAAGGTTTTGCGCTGCCTGGCGAACGCGCTTTGCTCGTTCAATATGATCCTCAGCCTGACCGTGAGAGAAATTCATTCGCACAGTGTTTGCACCTGCCGCGATTAACGCTTGAATTTTTTCTAGGGTGTCTGTTGAAGGACCAAGTGTGGCAAGAATTTTTGTTCTTCTAGTCATGAGATTCCGTCGCTGTTTCTAAGTTAGAAATGACAAAGAGTGATTGGTATCGGGTGATCCCCGCTACCTGTAATCGCTTTACGTAATTTTATTACAGAATAGTAGTTTAATTTGACAAAAATGTGAATGAAAGAAAGAAAAACTGCCAACTGGCTCGACCAGTTGCGGTGTTTTTTTGAATTCTGAACAAAATTTACAACGCGAAAGCAAAGAGCAAATCTTATTCTCCAATCACATTTTTAATTCACGTATTTAATTCACGTAGTGTAGAAATAAAAAGACGCTGTTAAGTAGGGTAGGACGCCATTAACGATATAGCAAATTGACCGAATAAACCGGTGTGTTGCTACACATCGTCAGTGGCTTTTTGAGCAGTGCCAAAGTGCACTTTGCGGATGGCTCATTGAGGCCGCATTGAGGACTAATTTACCGCTCGATTGAATTATTAGTAGTTTAGTCGTTTCGCTTCTCAAAGCGCGAGCCGCGCAATGTGTCTTTAACCCGCTTTAAATTCTCTCTAAACTTATTGCCTCGGCGCAGCGTAAAGCCTGTTGCAAGTACATCAATCAAGGTTAACTGCGCAATACGAGATGCCATAGGCATGTACATGTCGGTATCTTCTGGTACTTCAAGTGATAATACATAGCTACATTCTTGAGCCAGTGGGCTATCTGCAGAAGTAATGCCTACCACGGTTGCATCGTTCATGCGTGCAATTTGGGCAATCTCAACTAAGCTTTTTGTTCGTCCGGTATGACTTATCAAAACAACAACATCGCCGTCTGAACAATTCATACAACTCATGCGTTGCATGAGGATGTCTTCAAAATAGACAACCGGCACATTAAAGCGAAAAAATTTGTTAAGCGCGTCATGAGCAACAGATGCCGAAGCGCCAAGGCCGAAGAAAGAAATCTTTTGTGCCTGTGTAAGCAGATCTACAACGCGATTTACCACATTCACGTCAACAGATTGTCTTGCCACTTCTAAAGACGCCATGGTCGATTCAAAAATTTTATTGGTGTATTCGTCAGGGCTATCGTTCTCATCGACGTGACGATTTACATAAGGCGTACCGTTAGCAAGGCTCTGAGCCAAATGTAATTTGAAATCAGGGAAACCTTTTGTATCAAGACGTCGGCAGAAGCGGTTAACCGTTGGTTCGCTCACATCCGACATTTTAGCAAGGGTTGCTATACTCGAATGAATAGCTGTTTGCGGGTTAGCAAGTATAACCTCGGCTACCTTTTTCTCGGATTTACTGAATGCAGCTTTATTTTGAGTGATTTTTTCTAAAATGTTCATACAGACTATAGCAATTTAATGGTGCATGGATTTGTAAAGTACATGCGTAATAGTACCCATTGTGACGTCAGTGACAAGAAAAATGTAATTTTTTGACATTTTTTATTGATTAGATCGGGTTAAATCGGGGTAAACTGAGGGAAACAGCAAAGTTTCAGATCCGGTAGTTGGTTGAAGTTGTAATTTTACTACATTTGGTGTTAACTATGCAGTAATTAATGTCGATAGTATTGTAAACAACCATGCAATACATCGCACACACTCATTTAAAAGGTCGACGAATATGGTATTGGATAATTCCTACGAACCCTGTGATTTTGTACTTTTTGGTACACTGGGTGATCTTTCACGACGCAAGCTTTTGCCTTCGCTATATCAATTAGAAAAAGCCAATCTGATCCACCCAGATACCACTATTGTGGGTGTGGCGCGTCAAGAAATGTCGTTAGAAGCTTACATCGATGAGGTTCATGCCAACTTAGTTAAGTTCGGTGACAAGAACTTATGTGAAGCTACATGGGAAAAGCTAAAGGCGCGTTTACACTATGCGTGTGTAGACATGAAAGACGTTGGAAGCTACTGCGTTCTTGACGATCACGTAGACTCATCTCGTACAATGGTGTGCTATTTAGCTACACCTCCTTCAATTTATGGCGATATTTGTCGCGGTTTGCACAGCTGTAAAATTATCGACTCTAGCGTTCGCGTTGTTTTAGAAAAGCCAATTGGTCACGATTTGGCGTCATCGAAAGTTATCAATGAACAGGTAGCTGAATATTTCGATGAAAAGCAAATCTATCGCATAGACCATTATTTAGGTAAAGAAACTGTACTTAACCTTGTTGCATTGCGATTTGCAAATTCAATATTTGCGACCAACTGGGATCACAACTGTATCGATCACGTACAGATATCGGTTGCCGAGTCAGTAGGTATTGAAGGGCGTTGGGGTTACTTTGACGACGCTGGTCAAATGCGAGACATGGTGCAAAACCACTTGCTACAAATTCTAAGTTTGGTTGCGATGGAGCCGCCTACAACCCTTGATGCCGACAGCATCCGTGATGAAAAGCTCAAAGTCCTTAAGGCATTGCGCCCAATTAATTCGTTTAACATTAACGAAAGTACAGTTCGCGGACAATACACATCAGGTTTTGTTAAAGGTGAAGAAGTACCTGGTTACCTTGAAGAAGAAGGTGCCAATACACAGAGTAAAACTGAAACCTTTATTGCAATAAAAGCTGAAATTGACAACTGGCGTTGGGCCGGCGTGCCATTTTACCTGCGCACAGGTAAGCGTATGCCGACTAAGGTGAGTGAAGTTGTTATTTACTTCAAGCGTCAGCCGCACAACTTATTCGGTGACAGCTTCAAGAATCTTCCGCCAAACAAGCTGGTTATTCGTCTACAGCCAGACGAAGGGGTAGAAATCACCGTAATGAATAAAGTACCTGGCTTAACCAGCTCAGGCTCTATGGATCTACAAAAATCCAAGTTAAACCTAAGTTTCTCTGAAGCGTTTGCCGATGAGCGTATTCCTGATGCATACGAAAAACTCCTTCTTGAAGTTATGTTGGGTAATCAGGCGCTATTCGTTCGTCGTGACGAAATTGAACAAGCCTGGACATGGGTAGACTCAATTCTTGAAGCGTGGAAGCAATCGAGTGAGCCACCAGAACCGTATCAAGCAGGTACATGGGGGCCGGTAGACTCTATAGGTCTTCTTGCTCGCGAAAATCGCAGCTGGTACGAAAGCAAAACAGGGAAGAAAAAGTAATATGGCGTTAACAACTCTATCATTCGAAACACCTGATGCATTGACTGACGCATTTGCGCAAGACTTAGTCAGTATCTTAAAAACAGGTATTAAAACTCGTGGTCGCGCATCGCTTGTAGTGAGTGGTGGTCGCACGCCTCTGGCGCTTTTCAAACAACTAAGTGAAACCGAACTTGAGTGGGATAAGGTTGATATCACCCTTGCTGACGAGCGCTGGGTTGAAGAGGGCCACGAGGCCAGCAACACCAGCCTAGTCAAAAATAATCTAATTCAAAATAAAGCCGCAGCAGCTCGTTTTATCGAATTGAAAAGCGATGCTGATGATGCAAACGAAGGCGTAAATGCTGCAGAGTCAAATTTGGCTAGCATGTCGCAACCTTTTGATGCATTGATTCTTGGCATGGGGGAAGACGGTCACACTGCATCGCTTTTCCCTTGCTCTGAGCAAGTACTTGACGGCTTAGATATGAGCAGCGGCAGAACCTGTATCGCTGTTCAACCTACAACAGCACCTCATCAACGTATTTCATTAACGCTACCTGCGTTACTCAATAGCCGTAATATCTTTTTGCATTTAACAGGCGAGAAGAAAAAACAAGTCTTACTTGACGCTATTGAAAATGCCACCGAAGCGCAAAAGCCCATCACCGCCGTAGTTAACCGTGCGCCGGTTACTTTGATGTGGGCGCCATAGGAGACAAACATGAATCCAAAAATTGCTGAAGTTACGCAACGAATTATCGAGCGTAGTAAAGAAACGCGTAAGGCGTATCTAGAAAAAATTGAGAGTGCACGACGTCAAGGACCACACCGTGGTGTGTTGTCATGCGGTAACCTTGCTCACGGCTTTGCAGCATGTGGAACAAGCGAAAAATCTGACCTTCGTTCAATGACTAAAGCCAACGTGGCTATTGTGTCTGCGTATAACGATATGCTTTCAGCGCACCAGCCTTACGAGACTTATCCTGCGTTAATTAAAGAAGCAGTGAAAGAAGTAGGCAGTGTAGCCCAGTTCGCAGGTGGCGTACCTGCTATGTGTGATGGTGTTACACAAGGCCAGTCTGGCATGGACTTAAGCCTAATGAGCCGTGATAACATTGCTCAGGGGGCTGCCATTGCGCTTTCTCACAATATGTTCGATAGCGCATTGATGCTAGGTATCTGCGACAAAATCGTTCCCGGGCTACTAATGGGCGCACTAACGTTCGGTCATTTGCCAACCGTTTTTGTGCCAGCCGGTCCAATGCCATCGGGTCTTCCAAACAAAGAAAAGGCCCGCGTTCGTCAAGAATTTGCCGAAGGTAAAGTAGGGCGTGACGCGTTGCTTGAAGCTGAATCTCAATCTTACCACTCTGCTGGTACCTGTACGTTCTATGGAACGGCAAACTCGAATCAGCTAGTGGTTGAAATGATGGGCTTGCACCTTCCGGGTTCGTCGTTTGTTAACCCAGGCACGCCGTTACGTGATGCACTAACAAAAGCCGCTGCTGTTCAAGCAACGCGCCTAACAGATCTTGGCGATAACTACACGCCAATCGGTCATATTGTCGATGCTAAAGCGATTGTAAATGGCCTTGTTGGTCTATTAGCTACAGGTGGTTCAACTAACCACACCATGCACCTTATTGCTGTTGCTCGTGCCGCTGGCTATATCGTGAACTGGGATGACTTCTCAGATATTTCAAACGCTGTTCCTTTGCTTACCCGTATTTATCCTAACGGCTCTGCAGACATTAACCACTTTGTGGCTGCGGGCGGTATGGCGCTGCTTATCAAACAGCTGCTTGATGCTGGACTTCTTCACAACGATGTAAAAACGATTGTGGGTGAAGGCTTAGATTTCTACACCAAAGAGCCTGTGCTTAAAGACGGTGAACTAGAATGGCGCGATGGCCCAACTGAATCACTCGATAAAGAAGTACTTGCAACGGTAGAGCAACCGTTCAAACCTGATGGTGGTTTAAGCGTGCTCGACGGTAACCTTGGCCGAGGCGTAATCAAAACGTCAGCGCTACCTACACCACATTGCACTATTAAAGCGCCTGCGGTTGTTTTTGAAGATCAGTTTGAACTGGATGACGCGTTTAAATCTGGCAAGCTAGATAAAGACTGCATTGTTGTTGTTCGCTTCCAAGGCCCATCAGCGATTGGTATGCCAGAGCTTCACCGCTTGACGCCTCCGCTAGGCGTGCTGCAAGATCGTGGCTTTAAGGTTGCGCTTGTTACAGACGGACGAATGTCTGGTGCGTCAGGTAAGGTACCAGCTGCAATCCACGTGACTCCAGAAGCGTATAAGGGCGGCCTACTTGCTAAAGTGCACGAGGGCGACATTATAGAGCTAAACACAGAAACTGGTGCGCTTACCTTACATGTCGATGAAGAAACGCTAGCTGCTCGTGAAGCTGCGCCTGCTAGCTTGGCTAAACACCATGTTGGTATGGGACGCGAAATGTTTGCAGGTATGCGAGCCATTCTAACTGGCGCTGAAGAAGGTGCGTGTTCACTGTTTTACACGCAGGAGCAAGCGTAATGAGTCAGAAGTTTGTGGCTGATGTTGGCGGAACGAACATTCGTGTTGCGAGAGTAACCGACTCAGGTGTCGCCGACATTAAAAAATACATGTGTAACGACTTTGCCAGCATTGATTTAGCTATAGGACAATACTTTGCTGACATGCCGCAATACAACTTTACTCAAGGTTGTATTGCCATAGCTTGTCCGGTACTTGGCGATCAGGTCGAAATGACCAATCACAGCTGGGCATTTTCACAAAATGCCTTGCGCACTCAGCTTAAGTTAGACGCATTATTTGTGATAAACGACTTTACTGCGGTAGCGCACTCCTTGCCTGTATTAGGCGAAGACCAAGTCGTTCAAATTGGTGAAGGCATAGCGAAAGAAAATGGCAATATTGCTGTTTTCGGGCCTGGGACGGGATTAGGTGTTGAGCACATCACCATGACCTCGTCAGGCTGGCAAACCCTGGATGGTGAGGGCGGTCATGTCGATTTTGCTCCCGTTGATGAGACTGACGTAGTGGTATGGCGTCATCTACAAACAACATTAGGCCGAGCGTCTGCTGAAGAAGTCATGTCTGGCCGTGGTTTACACAACATCTATACCGCGCTAGCTAACGATGCGTCTGCACCGGTTGCATTTACTGAGCCAGCGCAAATCACTGAAGCTGCACTAAACGGAACCTGCAAGATAGCAGAAGCCACTTTAACGCAGTTCTGTCGCATAATGGGAAGCTTTGCAGGTAATCTAGCCCTTAATATGGCGACAACAGGCGGTATCTTCATTGGTGGTGGCATTGCCAACCGTTTCCCTGAGTTTATTCAAAACAGTGACTTTAGAGCGCGTTTTGAAGCAAAGGGGCAAATGAAGCATTACGTGAAAGACATTCCCACCTTTTTAATTGCAGAGCCTGATCATGGTCTATTAGGTGCGGCTGCATATCTGAATCAAAATACAGCGAGCTAAATTATGACATCGAAATGGAAAACCTCTCCAGAGGAAATTTTTGCGGCCGGCCCAGTTGTACCTGTGTTGGTTATCAATGACGTAGAAAAAGCGGTACCTCTGGCGAAAGCGCTAATGGAAGGTGGTATCAAAGTGCTAGAAGTAACCTTACGTACACCAGCGGCCATTGACGTGATTAAGCGAATTGCCGATGAAGTGCCTGATTCTTTAATCGGTGCAGGTACGGTAACTAATGCACAACAGCTAAAAGCTGTTGTTGAAGCCGGTGCTAAGTTTGCTATCAGCCCGGGAATGACTGCAGACCTGCTTAAAGCGGGTATGGATGCGGATATTCCTCTCATTCCGGGTATTTCTTCAACGTCTGACCTGATGAAGGGTAAAGATGCGGGTTATACTCACATGAAATTCTTCCCTGCAGAAGCATCAGGTGGCGTAAAGGCGATTAAGTCTATCAGTGGCCCTTTCCCTGATGTGACATTCTGCCCAACAGGCGGTATTGGTCCGAACAACTACAACGATTACCTAGCGCTTAAAAACGTGAAGTGCGTAGGTGGTTCGTGGTTAGCACCTGATGATGCAATCGAGTCAGGTGACTGGGCGCGTATCACTCAACTGGCTAAAGAAGCCGTTGCTGGTGCTAAGCAATAAACCAAGTATTGCTTCGACATTTTAAAAAAACCTGCCTTGCGGCAGGTTTTTTCTTTTTAGCTATTAAGAACGTATAAAACGTTATTTTACCAACCCAAACTATCTATAGTCGAACACTTGTATACGCAAACTTTAGACGTTGGCTTATCGTGGAACGATAGTTTGTTTCAGCGTGTGGCACTCGCTAGGTGCTAACGTTTTCCCTTGCGTTAATGATGTCTCTACGCACAGCATATGCTTGTAACCAAACGGGTCCATGTCTGAAATAGAGGCGGCACTTTGCCATGGGTTCCATACTACAAGTGAGTCATTACCCTCAGAAACGACTTGAGTAAAAGCATTACCGTCCACTTCAATGTCGGCCGTTTTGATTGGCGCTAAGTGAATGCGGTCAGTTTCACCGGTAATGGCGTAAGGGGTGGGTGTTGCTTTTAACGCCCAGTTATCCAGTTTATCTTTGTACTGGCCTTCAATACCACTAATTAGCGTATGTTGAATATGGTCAACATGGAAATAAGTGTGAAGCGCACAGTTAAATTCGAAAGGTGCCACGCCGGTATTTTCAGTAATTAAAGAGATGTCCATTGTATTGCCCACCTTGATCACCATGGACACGTTACACTCATTTTCAAAGCCATCTGCCCGTGTAAAGCTTGGTGACAATTCGATGGTTGTGCCGCTATCGTCGTCTTTTGAATCAATCAACTTCCACACTTGGGTTCTTAAAAAGCCATGGGAGGGAAGGGCACCTTTTTCCCGCCCGTGGTCGTCACTGAACCACGGCCAGCAAACGGGAATACCGCCGCGAATTGGCCGCTCTCCGTTTAAATAGGCGTGAGGGCTGACCCAAAGGCGTTCTTTATCATCGCTTTTAGGTACATAAGACAAGATATGGCCGCCAAACAGGCTTATTCGCGCCGTGGCTAATGCGTTATCGACATCTAAAAAGGTAAGTCCATTAGACTCGCTAACAGTGACTGAACTAACGGGTGGCATAAGCCCTCCTTGGACGAATAAAGAAACAGGTAAAGAAAAAGCGACAGGAAAGCTCTTGGGCGAATTAAAACTAAATAGCAAATAAACCAAGTATCGCTTTTGTTAAGTTTTAGTAATGACTAAGACCACTTAAAACAAAAAAGGTGCAAACGCAGTGTTTACACCTTTAGATTAACTCAACTTTAAAGCAAATAGTTTAACTATTTGATCTAAATTTTATTAATTATTTGGAAATGTGCGCTACAAGGTCTAGAACCTTGTTTGAGTAGCCCCATTCGTTGTCGTACCAAGACACTAACTTAACGAAAGTGTCTGTTAGCGCGATACCGGCTGTAGCATCGAATACTGACGTACGTGCATCGCCTACAAAGTCATTCGATACAACAGCGTCTTCGGTGTAGCCCATGATACCTTTAAGCTCGCCTTCTGATGCGTCTTTCATCGCCGCGCAGATTTCATCGTAGCTCGCCGCTTTTGCTAGGTTAACAGTAAGGTCAACCACTGAAACGTTTGGCGTAGGTACGCGGAAAGCCATGCCTGTTAGTTTGCCATTAAGCTCAGGAATTACTTTACCTACTGCTTTTGCTGCACCCGTTGATGACGGAATGATGTTTTGACCCGCACCGCGGCCACCGCGCCAGTCTTTCATAGAAGGGCCATCTACCGTTTTCTGCGTTGCTGTAGTCGCGTGAACCGTTGTCATAAGACCATCAACAATACCAAACTTGTCGTTTAGTACTTTCGCTAGCGGTGCAAGGCAGTTAGTGGTGCACGACGCATTAGAAACGATAGTTTCGCCAGCGTAGCTGTCCTGGTTAACGCCCATAACAAACATTGGCGTATCATCTTTAGAAGGCGCAGACATTACTACTTTCTTCGCGCCCGCTTCGATGTGCTTAGCTGCTGTTTCTTTTGTTAGGAATAAACCTGTCGATTCAACAACAACGTCTACGTCAACTTCATTCCACTTAAGTGCCGCTGGATCTCTTTCTGAAGTAATACGGATAGTTTTACCGTTTACAACTAGGTTATTGTTATCTACTGTTACTTCACCGTCGAATAAACCGTGAGTCGAGTCGTACTTCAATAGATAAGCAATGTAGTCTGTGTCTAGCAAGTCGTTAATAGCTACAACTTCGATGTCGTTGCGCTCTGCTGCTGCACGCATTACTAGGCGTCCAATACGGCCAAAACCATTGATACCGATGCGAATTGTCATAACGTACCCCGATTGTTTAAATAAAATGAAAATAAATTACGTAAAGTATGGATCAAAATGCCATAATTAGCAAAATAAATTGCTAAAGTGTTGCAAAATTACGAATTAATGCTATTGCAATCGTATTCAGATATCGCGAAGCCCTTGTTTCTAGAATAATGTTAAAAATTTGTATGTAGACGTATCTTGCTGCTTCAGCCTTTGCGTCTTTCACCGAATAACAGGAATGACACACCATGACACAACAACTTCTGCAACAACTGGTTGAAATGCGGGGAATAGAAACCCAATACGTAGACGCATGGGGAAAACCAGCAACCATCGCAGAATCAAGCAAAGCGAAATTGCTCAATACACTTGGCTATGACACCAGCAGTGACGAAAAAATTCAGTCACAAATTACACAAGATATAAAGTCGGTGTGGTTGTCGCCACTAAATCCTGTTCAGGTGGTTCGCAACACTCAAGAGATCAATCTAGCCGTGCGCTTACCTATTGAGTTGGTAAACGATGTACACACCCTAACTGTTACCTGTGAAGCGGGTAACGTACTTACTCATGACTTCACGCCGGTTGACCAAGAAATGACAACCATGGCGCACATTGATGATGTTGAATTTCATGAATACGTTGTAACGCTACCTTTAGATTTGCCGTTGGGATATCACGATGTCGCACTAAGTGCCGATGACGATGAATTTGCCCGCTCTCGCATTATTGTTGCACCAGAAGCCTGCTACACGCCGAATGAAATTAAAGAAGGCAAGAAAATATGGGGCCTAAGCGTACAGTTATATTGTGTGCGTAGTGAAAATAACTGGGGGATTGGTGACTTCTCGGACCTTTCTCAACTTATTGAAAAAGCAGCGGGCGTTGGAGCAGACTTTATTGGCTTAAATCCTATTCACGCCTTATACCCAGCGAACCCAAATGCATGCTCTCCTTATGGTCCAAGTTCTCGCCGCTGGTTAAATTACCTGTACATCGACGTTACGTCGATTGAAGGCTACGACGACACATCAGTGCAAACAATAGTGAACGATGACGAGTTTACCGCTACTTTAGAGCATGCACGCAACGTAGAACATGTAGACTACGAGGCAGTCGCCCATGTGAAATTGGCTGCGCTTAAGGCTGTATTTGAAGTGTATGAAGCCAAATACCTTCGTAAGAACACAAAGCAAAACAAAGCATTCAAAGCGTTTGTTGAAGCAGGCGGTGAAAGTTTAGATATGCTTGCGGTGTATGATGCGCTGCAATCTCACCTTAAGGGTGAGGGGAAAGAAAGTTGGGGGTGGCCTGTATTCCCAGAAGAGTTTAAAGATTATCACAATCCAGCCGTCGCTAAATTTAAGCGCGCCAACGAACACGAAGTGAAATTTTACTTGTTCTTACAATGGATTGCTGCGCAACAGCTAGAGCAGGCGAGCAACAAAGCCAGTGATGCTGGCATGACCATTGGCTTGTATCGCGACCTAGCGGTAGGTGTTAGCGAGGGAAGCGCGGAGATTTGGGGCAATAAAGACCTTTACTGTACTGATGCCAGTGTAGGCGCGCCACCAGATATTTTAGGCCCCCTTGGTCAAAACTGGGGTCTTCCACCAATGGACCCGCGCAAATTATATGAACAAGGCTATCAGCCCATTATCGACTTATTTGCTTCTAACATGGCGTCATCAGGTTCGCTACGAATCGACCACGTAATGGCGCTTCTGCGATTATGGTGGGTCGTTAAGGGTGACGATGCAAAAGAAGGCGGTTATGTTTACTATCCGGTAGATGATTTGTTAGGCATTCTTGCGCTAGAAAGTCATCGTAACCAAAGCCTTGTAATTGGCGAGGACCTAGGCACAGTACCTGAAGAGATTCGCAGTAAGCTTGCTGAAAATGGCGTGTATTCGTATCGCGTTTTCTTCTTTGAGCAAGCCGAAGACGGCGGTTTCTTCTCGCCAAGTCACTATCCGGTTCAGTCGATGTCGACGTTAACCACTCACGATATGCCCACACTTATCGGGTACTGGCATTGTTTAGATTTAGAATTAGGCAAAGAGATTGGGCTGTATCCAACAGAAGAAATCCTGCAAACCTTGTATACAGACCGCCACAAAAATAAGCAGGCTATTCTAGATACCTTGCACGGGCATGGTTCAATTAGCGATAGTATCAGTCACGATGTTAATTTTACGGGTATGAACCGTGAATTAAACAACGGAATGCAGGTACACATGGCAGGGGGCTCTAGTGCTCTGCTCAGTCTTCAATTAGAAGACTGGCTGGAAATGGACAAGCCAGTTAATATCCCTGGTACTTTTGACGAATATCCTAACTGGCGTAGAAAGCTGACAGAGAATATCGAGTCGATGTTCGAAAGACATGATATAAACGAATTAGCATCTAAACTTACTCATGCAAGAAAGCAAGCCAGCCAAGGTTAAGCTTTCACTATTAAAAAAATGTTAATAGGCAGTTGCCTAGTTAACTTAATCGAGTAAGATAAAGTACCACAAGGGTGCTTTTGATAGAGCTTAAACACATAAAGACGTGCTTAAGCTCTCAATTCAACCCGCTGCGATGCGGGTTTTTACTAGGAGTAGCGAATGCATTTAGCGCAGCAGTTCGAACAGGTAACATGTTCCCAACCATTTTCTCATCTTGGCGTCATTGCCAGCCAACAAGGTGCGATGCTTCGTGTTTGGTGTCCTGACGCCAGCGAAGTAACGATAAAATGGGAGAATTCTGCGCTAGCTGATCGAATTATTAAATCGGACAATGCGAATGGCTTATTTGAAGCGTCACTTCCCGCTGAGTACAACGGTGAAATTTACCGCGTAGTCGCTAATAAGGGGAGAGGGGATAATGGTTATATCGACCCTTACCAATTTACTGAACAGGCTTACCATGCCGTACATTATATCGATAGCACGCCAGCAAATTTGTACGAACAAGCGGGTGCGCAGTTAATTGATATCTCTACACCACAGGGCAAGACGGTAAGTGGCGTGAGGTTTTGTGTATTTGCGCCAAATGCAAGCGCGGTATCACTCATTGGCGATTTCAACCAGTGGGACGGACGTACTCACCCGATGGAGAAAACGTCGATGGGGTATTGGGTGCTCTTCGTACCCGAGCTCACTGAAGGCGAACGCTATAAATATCATATCAAAGACGCCAATGGTCATGATTTACCGCATAAAGCTGACCCCTTAGGATTCTGTGCTGAGCAGTATCCTTCTCATGCGTCGAAAATTTATAATCACCGTTCCTACCAGTGGAGCGATAGTGATTGGATGGAAAATCGCAAAGGGGATAAATACGCCAGCCCTATGAGCATTTATGAGGTTCACTTAGGCTCATGGAAACGACCTGACGCTGCTACAGAGGCGCGGTATCTTACCTATAAAGAACTTGCCGATGATTTGATTGGTTACGTTAGCGATATGGGCTACACCCATGTGGAACTGCTACCAATATCAGAGTTTCCTTTCGACGGCTCGTGGGGATACCAACCGGTAGGTATGTTCGCGCCTACCAGTCGGTTTGGCAATCCAGATGACTTCAAATACTTTGTCGATAAATGTCACCAAGCCGGCGTGGGCGTTATCATCGATTGGGTACCTGCTCATTTTCCTGAAGATGGACACGGTCTGGCAAGGTTTGACGGTTCGTGTGTGTATGAATATGAAGACCCTCGTAAAGGCTGGCACCCAGATTGGAACTCATGCATCTATGACTTTGGCAAAGATACCGTTCGTCAATTTTTAGTTGCCAATGCTCTTTACTGGCTTGACAAGTTTCACGTGGACGGACTTCGGGTTGATGCGGTAGCGTCTATGCTTTATTTAGATTACTCCCGCAACGAAGGCGAGTGGATCCCGAACGTTGACGGCGGTAATGAAAATTACGAAGCGATAAGCCTGCTTAAATGGATGAACGAGGAAGTATACAAGCACTTCCCAGACGCTATGACTATAGCGGAAGAGTCCACGTCATTTCCCAAAGTATCTCGCCCTGTTTTCGACGGTGGCTTAGGCTTTGGCTTTAAATGGAACATGGGCTGGATGCACGACTCGCTGCACTACATTGCAAAAGACCCTGCATATCGGAATTACCACCACGGTGATATTACGTTTAGCATGGTTTATGCCTTTGATGAAAATTTTGTTTTACCCATTTCCCATGATGAAGTCGTACATGGTAAAGGCAGCATGTTACACAAGATGCCGGGCGATGAGTGGCAACAAGCCGCTAATTTGCGCTGTTACGCAGGTTTCATGTATGGCCATCCAGGCAAGAAGCTTAACTTCATGGGTAACGAACTGGCGCAAGCACGGGAATGGAATCACGATAGCAGCTTAGACTGGCACTTGCTTGACTTCGAAAAGCACGCAGGTATTCAAGCGCTGTATAAGGCGTTAAACCATTTGTACACCTCAACCCCAGCCCTTTATGAACAAGATCATGACCCGGCGGGTTTTGCGTGGCTTGATCACAGCAATGCGGATCAAAGCGTTGTGTCGTTTGTTCGCACTTCAAAAGATGCAAAGCAAAAAGTCTACGTGGTGTCTAACTTTACGCCTGCTCCGCGCAAGAACTTTAGAATTGGTGTGGATGAAGCCTGCACGTTGACGCTGGCGCTGAACACCGACGATGGGGCTTATTGGGGTAGCAACTACGAAGTCGTTGCCAACACAACCGCACAACTTGTTCCGTGGAATGATCGTACACATTCAGTAGAGATAACCTTACCGCCACTTGCTACGGTGTTTTACGTTGCTGATTTGAGTGAATGAGCTTAGCTAAATAATAAGTCGAGAACGCTGTGAAAGAGATACAAAACGCTGCGCCAATTAAACAGAGTGGAATGGGAAAAGCGTTCCCTCTTGGCGCCACAATTACACAAGAAGGCTGTAATTTTGCTGTTTATGCCCCCGATGCAAAAGCGGTGGTGTTGTGCTTCTTTAATAGTGATACAGAAGAAGCGCTAGAAGAGTTCCCGTTACCCGAAAAAACAGGCGATGTGTGGCATGGTCTGTTTACTGGCGTAAGCGCCGGGCAGTACTATGGTTACCGGGTTGAGCGCAATGAAGCTGGTTTGCACTCAGTACCTACAGACAAATTGCTGATAGATCCCTATGCGAAAAAAATAAGCCGTGCAATAAAGTGGGACGCGCGACGATACAAGCATGACTCTCAATTTATGATCCCCAAGTGTATTGTCATCGACGACAGTGATTACGCTATCAGTCACGCCAGTGCACCAGTCATCCCTAAACACAAACGGGTTGTGTATGAGGCTCACGTTAAAGGGCTTACCAAGCTTCACCCCGATGTTCCTAAAGAGCACAGGGGGAAGTTTATCGGGGCGGCGCATTCAAGCGTTATTAAACACCTTAAAGCGCTGGGTATCACAACAGTACAATTTATGCCGCTGTGTTCATTTATGCCAGAACCCTTCGTCACCGATAAGGGATTAACGAATTACTGGGGTTATAATCCGGTAAACTTTTTCGCGCCTGAACCTCGCTATGGTGTGTCAGATGCCCTGGCCGAGTTAAAGGAGATGGTTGATGCTTATCACAGCGCGGGGCTTGAAGTCATCGTCGATGTGGTATTTAACCACACGGCAGAGGCAGGCAATGGCGGCCCTATTTTATCGTATAAAGGGTTTTGCCCGTATCAAGCGTATTTACTTGAGCAGACTAAAACCGGAGAACTGGTGTATTCCAACCATTCAGGCTGTGGCAATACGGTGAACACCGCGCAACCTTTCATGATGGGCCTTATTCTCGATGCGATGCGTCATTGGGTTACGGTCATTGGGGTTGATGGCTTTAGGTTTGATTTAGCCGTATGCTTGGGCCGAGAGCCGCAGGAGTACAATAAAAAGTCAGGACTGCTACGCGCAATAAGTAGCGATCCAGTGTTGCGAGATAAGGTTTTACTTGCTGAGCCGTGGGACATTGGCCCAGGTGGTTATCAAGTGGGTAATTTTCCTTCTCCGTGGCTAGAAGTGAACGATAAGTACCGCGATACGGTTCGCGCCTTTTGGCGCGGCGATGACGGTGTAACGGCAGACTTTGCTACCCGGCTGATGGGCTCCAGAGATATATTCCACAAAGGCCATCGACATATTAGTACCTCGGTAAATAACGTAACCTACCACGATGGTTTTACGCTACACGATATGGTGACTTATGCCGAACGTCATAATCTCGATAACTTAGAAGACAACAGAGATGGCCACGGCCATAACCTCTCGGCAAACTATGGCGTTGAAGGCGAAACCAACGACGAATCGATTATCGACATGCGCGAACGTCAAAAGCGAAACCTTTTTGCTACGCTAATATTTTCTCAGGGTACACCTCACATTCTTGGGGGAGATGAGCTAAGTCGCACTCAAAACGGCAATAATAATGCGTACTGCCAAGATAACCCTATTAGCTGGTTAAACTGGGAGATGAATAAGCGTAAACAAGACTTTCTGCGCTTCTGCCAATACGCTATTCGGTTGCGTCAGTCGTCTACCTTGTTAAGTGAGTTAAAGCTTCATGATGATGCATTCACACTGTCTCGAAACGTGAAGGAAATCAATTGGTATAAGCCGGATGGTTCTGATAAAGCATCTGAAGACTGGAATGTGCATCACAACAAAGCGTTTGGCGTTGAAATTAAAGGTTGTATCGTGGGCGACCAAAAACCAGAACACTGGTTTTTATGCGTAAATGCCAGTGAAAACGACGTGCGGTTTCACTTGCCTTCCGTGCTTCCTAAAGGGGGGTGGACGATGCATCTTGATACGCGCTATAACTCTCTTGAAGAACAACCTTCAATTTGTATACAAAAGGTGTTTTTACAAGCAAGCAAATCGCTCACGTTATTTAGCTTTGCGCATTTTTCCGGTTGAGAGACTGTTTTACAAACGTAGTCAGCGTCACTGAATGTATGTTTTATAATAACGCAGGTGAATCGGGCGCTAAACGAGAGGTTTAAAGGGCGCTATGAAATTTTTGTAGCCCACTCTTTACCTTTGTATTATTTTTGTACAGGCGTGATTCAAAAGCGCGAAATAGGTGGTGTAAATAAAGCTTAATTCGCCTGCTCAACCTGATTACCTTTACCGTTGGTGGCATTTACACCAGTGCGCACTAAATTATTAGGTTTGACTGTTCTTTATTCTTTCAGGTGGTATCATGCGCAGCCATCTGAAATGTGAGGGTGTTCCTATGCAAAATAAAGGTGGTAATTCCCACGACGACAAGTCGTGTGATATTGGTTTTATCGGTTTGGGGGTAATGGGAAGTAACCTGACCATGAACCTAGTAGACCATGGCTATCGTGTCGCGTGTTTCGATTTAGATCAAAATAAAGTTGAGTCTATTCTGGCTAAAGACGCAAGCGAAAGAGCTGAAAATACTGAGCCTCGTGTGGAAGGCTGCAGTTCTTACACCGAGCTTTTGAGCAAGTTAAAAGCCCCGCATCTTATCATTATCTCTGTGCCAGCAGGCGCCCCCGTTGACCACGTGTGTAATCATCTTATCGATGCCGGTATTCACGCTGATGATATCGTTGTAGACACGGGTAATAGCTTATGGACCGACTCGGTCGCGCGTGAAGAGCAATACAAAGGCAAATTCATTTTCTTCTCTACTGCGGTTTCAGGTGGCGAAGTCGGCGCGCGATTCGGACCCTCTTTAATGCCGTCGGGTAACCCGTATGCTTGGACGCGTATTGAACCTGTGCTTACCGCCATTGCTGCAAAAGTTGATCCTGAAACAGGTAAGCCTTTAGAAAGTCATATACCTGGCCAACCTGTGGTAGAAGGTGAGCCGTGTGCAACGTATATCGGACCAGTTGGTGCTGGGCACTATGTGAAAATGGTGCATAACGGTATTGAATACGCCGATATGCAGCTGATCTGTGAAACGTATCACGTGATGCGTGAAGCCCTGAATATGAAACCTGCCGACATTGCCGACGTATTTCGCAAATGGAATGAAGGTAAGCTAAATAGCTATCTGATGGAAATTAGTGCAGAAGTACTAGAGCAGATGGACCCTGAAACTCATGTGCCCCTTGTTGATGTTATCTTAGACAGAGCAGGGCAGAAAGGCACAGGGCTATGGACAGCAGTGAGCGCTTTACAAGTAGGTAGCCCTGCACAAACCATTACATCAGCAGTGTTCGCTCGCAGTATTTCAAGTTTGAAAGACGAGCGCGTTGCTGCTAGTAAAGTACTCGCGGGCCCAGATACCCCCACGTTTAGCGACGAGCAAAAAACCGCTATCATCGACAAGCTAGAACAAGCGCTTTATTGTTCTAAAATATGTGCTTACGCGCAAGGCTTCCAGCTAATGGCGATGGCGGGCAAAGAACATGGTTGGACGTTAGAGTTTGGCGAAATTGCTAAAATTTGGCGTGCTGGCTGTATTATCCGTGCGGTGTTCTTGCAATCAATTTCCAAGGCCTATGAAAACAATGAAGACCTTGCAAACTTGCTAATGGACCCGTTCTTTGCCGAGCAAATTACGCAATACCAATCAGACTGGCGCGAGTCTATCGCGCAAGCCACGCTGGCAGGAGTGCCATGCCCAGCGATGATGTCTGCATTGAGCTATTACGATTCGTACCGCACTGCGGTATTACCTGCAAATTTATTGCAAGGTCAACGCGATTATTTTGGTGCTCACACCTATCAACGTGTCGATAAGCCAGCAGGCAAAAAATATCACATTGAGTGGAGTGATCCTGCGCGGCCTCAAACCGCTATCAAAAGATAACGGCTGACGATTATTGCAATCAGCGCTAGGGTCACTAAAGCCTAGCCAATATGCGAAAGTTGGAAAAAGGTGTATTTGGTCTCAAATACACCTTTTTTAATGATAAGAGGTAAGTTATGTCGACAGATAAAAAACAAGACGAATCCATTGCTGAAAAAGATTGGAAAGTTGAATTAAGCGAACAGGAGTACTATGTATGCCGCGAAGCGGGAACTGAACGTCCGTTTACCGGTGTATTGCTTGATGAACAGCGAGATGGGCTGTATGTATGCAAGTGCTGTGAAGCCCCGTTGTTTCCCTCAGATACGAAGTTTGATGCAGGCTGTGGATGGCCTTCTTTCTATAAACAGCTTGATGATGGAAATGTAGATTATAGAGAAGATGTGTCTCACGGTATGCGTCGTGTTGAGATTTTCTGTAAGCAATGTGGCTCGCACCTCGGCCATGTTTTCCCTGATGGCCCAGCACCTACAGGGCAACGCTATTGCGTAAACTCTCTATCTATGACGTTTAAAGGGGAAGATAACGTTGAGGTTAAAGGGTGAACAAGCTTTTGGGCGCCTTCGCGAGAAACAACTAAAGGTAAACATCTGGTCAAATTATAACCTTGTTGGTGTCGCCTGTTTTGAATTTGTAAAAAAACCGCCCATAAACGGCGGTTTTTTTAATTATTTAGCATTAAAATCATGAAAGTTAATTTCAAAATACTAGAGCTTTTGTAATTTTAGCGTTTCTGCATTAAAGGTCGCGCTTTCTAAATGGTTGGTTATCTCATCAACGATATTATTTAGGATTTCTGTGGGAAGGTGGTATTTCTCCCCTAGCTGCAATCGCTGTGTTTCATCAAGCCTTTCATCGAAACTTTCGGCAACGCCGTACCAAACATACGCAAGTCGATAGTTATCTAAGTCCATTCCAATTGAGGCCAGTGAATAAAAAATGCTGACATCGATATCGTCGCTATCTGTATACAAACTCAATGCCCGATACAGCGTTTCAACAGTGCGCGGTAGGTCAGTCTTTATTTGGACAGACGCTAGGGATACCAGTAGTGCAGGATCAGTAACCCGGTTACTTGCCGCGTAGCGTTCAAAGCGATGAAATGCCGCCTTGTCATTGAAGCGAGTCCAGTGGTAGTACGACAGGTAGGGGTCTAAGGAGTTTTTGGTTTCTCTGCTTAGTCGCTTAATCTCTCTTTGAGCCGTGATCACGCCTTTAAGCCGGGTCGCTTCTTTTCCTTTGCGCTTTACATGTTCAATGTGCTGCACTTCTTCCACACAAGTTAGGTATTCTTCGAAGTTTAATAGAAGCGGGTACTTATACGCATCATTTTCAGGGTCTTGATTGTAATATCGTATGCGTATTATTTCAGCGCGTTCGGCCCGGCAGCGGGCATCTAAACTTAGGTCTAGGCATAATACACTGTGCGATTCACATATCTCACTGATCGTTGGCTCGAAAAGATCGCCACAGCCACTAAGGGCAACGGCCGATATTAAGCCCATCGCTGATAAGCGCTTTTTTGTTGGAAACTTACTAAATAAATTCTTCGTAGTGTGAGTTTTCATGGTGGTTTTGAAACTTATCAACAATTTGGTCTTCCTTGCTTGTTTATTTAAGATACTGCTCGTCACCGTCAGACGAAAACTCACCTAGTGTACCCTAAAAATAATAAAAAACTGACGCGTAATTAGGATTTGTTATAGGCCGTAGCCCACTATCAATGGTGGACAAAGCTATAAACAACGACAACACCGTTAATTTAATATCGATGAAGGCAGAAGCATGAATCAACAGTTTGAGCAGGAGTTACAAGGCAGCTGGCAAGAGCGTCAGGAATACGCAGAAATGATGTTGCCCCTTATTGGGAAGCTATATCGCAATAAGGCAGTTGAAATTTCAGTTTATGGACGCTCGCTACTCAATGCCAGCGCGATTGATATTATCAAGGCGCACCGCAAAGTGCGTTTGCACGAAGGGATCAAATTACGCCTACGTGAAAGCTATCCAATTTTGGAAGCGTTGAGCGCTATGCAATTGGCGCCTGCTCAAATTGATATCGGCAAACTTGCTTTCGATTTCCATTACGGTTCTGCGGTTGACAACAGCGACCTTACGGCCTACCTCAATGAAAAACTAAACGACGTTGCAGGCAAAGCGGACGACCAGAAACCGCAAGACGTTGTACTTTATGGTTTTGGCCGTATAGGTCGCTTACTCGCTCGCTTACTGATTGAACGTCAGGGAAAAAACAACAAGCTTCGTTTACGCGCTATTGTAGTGCGTGGAGGCCGTGAAGGTGATTTAGAAAAACGCGCAAGCTTGCTTCGCCGCGATTCAGTTCACGGGCCATTTAACGGCAGTATTACGATTGACCACGAGCGCAACGCGCTTAAAGCTAACGGCTCTTACATACAAGTGATTTACGCTAACAGCCCTGATGAGGTTGATTACACCCAGTACGGTATCGACAACGCCATTGTCGTCGATAATACAGGTATCTGGCGTGACCGCGACGGCCTAGGGCTTCACCTTAAAGCGAAAGGCGCGGCTAAAGCCATCCTTACTGCACCGGGTAAAGGCGACATCAAAAACATCGTTCACGGTGTTAACGATGAAGAAGTAACGCCAGAAGATACTATCGTTTCTGCGGCTAGCTGTACCACTAACGCGATTACGCCGGTACTTAAAGCGCTAGATGAAGAATATGGTATTGAAAATGGTCACGTTGAAACGGTTCACTCTTACACTAACGACCAAAACCTTATCGATAATTATCACAAAGGCGACCGTCGCGGGCGGAGCGCGCCGCTGAACATGGTAATTACCGAAACAGGTGCGGCTAAAGCCGTGGCAAAAGCGTATCCAAAGCTTGATGGCAAGCTAACGGGCAACGCTATTCGCGTACCAACCCCTAACGTATCGTTAGCCATTTTAAACTTGAACCTTAAGACGTCGGTAGATCGTATTGCCGTAAATGAGTTCTTGCGTGATACGGCACTGTTTTCTAAATTGCAGCATCAAATTGATTACACAGCGAGTAAAGAAATCGTATCGACTGATTTAGTGGGCTCACGTGCCGCCTCAGTCGTTGACTCGCAAGCGACTATTGCCGCTGATAGCCGGCTGACACTGTATGTGTGGTACGACAATGAGTTTGGTTACAGCTGTCAAGTATTGCGCGTGGTGCGCGATATGGCAGGATTGAGCTTCCCAACGCTGCCTTTATGAAGGCAAGCTATTAACAAGCGAAAACGAAAGCGAAAGCGATAACGGTTAAGCGTTAAATTGTATAAAAAAACCGACCCAAGTGGTCGGTTTTTTAATGGTGTAAACATTTTGGATACTTTGGTCAGTACAAAACCCGTCGAGTGCGTGGAATTTTTGTTTACGTCTATGCTAAATTAGCGCTCAAATAATGAGGAAAACGACAGTCTATGCATATTTCCAGTCAATTCGACAGCGGTAACATTGAAGTAGTTAGCGCACAATCACCAGATGATATCCGTCTAACCATTCCCAACGACAATCAATCTGAATTTGCGCAGTGGTTCCATTTTCGTCTAGTGGGCGAAACGTTTGTAACGCACACAATGACCATTGGTAACCTAGCAAAATCAGCGTACCCCGAAGGTTGGAAGGGATATAAGGTTTTAGCGTCTTACGACCGCCAAACGTGGTTTAGAATTCCAAGTGAATTCGACGGTGATAATTTGTCATTTTCGTTAACGCTTGAACAACCCAGCGTGTATTTTGCTTATTTCATTCCCTATAGCTACGAACGCCATTTAGACCTTGTTCACGATGCGCAAATGTCTTTATTGTGTGAGCATAAGTTTTTAGGCCTTACCCTAGACGGCCGCGATATGTCTTTACTTGTTATCGGTGAAGAAACGCCCGAAAAGAAAAAAGTGTGGATAACGGCCCGTCAACACCCAGGTGAAACCATGGCCGAGTGGTGTGCTGAAGGTATTATATATCGCTTGCTCGACGAGCAAGATGGTTTGGCGCGACAGTTGCTTGATAATGCCGTGTTTTACGTAGTACCAAATATGAACCCAGATGGGAGTGCCCGAGGCCATTTACGTACTAACGCTGTAGGTACCAATCTTAACCGTGAATGGGCGACACCATCGGTGGAAAAAAGCCCTGAAGTGCTTTACGTTCTCAATGCAATGAGTGAAATTGGTGTAGATATGTATCTTGATTTGCACGGTGATGAGGCATTGCCGTACAACTTTGTGGCAGGAACTGAAGGTAACCCTAGCTACACCGACAACATAAAAATGCTTGAAAACACGTTTAAAGATGCACTGTTAAACGCAACGCCTGAGTTCCAGGATGAATTTGGTTACGATAAAGACGAGCCAGGCAAAGCTAACCTTACCGTTGCATCGAACGCGGTGGGTGAGAAGTTTAAGTGCATGGCCTACACGGTTGAAATGCCGTTTAAAGATAACGCAGATGTGCCTGACGATATTTATGGCTGGTCAGTACAGCGCAGTCGTCAGTTAGGCGAAGATTTACTTATTGGTGTTAATGCTGTTGTGAAAAAACTGAAAGCAGCTAAACAGTAAAATAGGAATCAGGAAGTGAAAGCTTCCGTAAAAAGGCCTCGACAAAAAGAGGCCTTTTAATTATTAAAATAAGACAAAAAATAATTAAACATAATAAAAAAGGGGAATTACCTTGGAAGGGTTATATGGTTTTCTAACTATGCTCGATGGTTTCTTAGGGGGGGCGTTCTGGTTCCCTTATGTGCTGTTAGGTGTAGGTCTTTTCTTCACAGTTTATCTCAAGTTTCCGCAAATTCGTTTTTTCAAACACGCCTGGCAAGTAGTTACCGGTAAGTTTGATAAAGAAAGTGATCCAGGCGATACCACGCATTTTCGTGCCTTAACCACGGCGCTGTCTGGCACCGTAGGGACGGGTAATATTTCAGGTGTGGCCTTTGCTATCTTCTTAGGTGGCCCAGCAGCGTTATTTTGGATGTGGGTTACCGCCTTTTTAGGTATGACAACGAAATTTGTTGAAGTGACCCTTTCGCACAAGTACCGCGTTAAAACGGAAGATGGCACCATGGCGGGTGGGCCCATGTACTATATGGACCGACGCCTAAACATGAAGTGGCTAGCTGTTGCTTTCGCGATTGCTACGGTAGTGAGCTCATTCGGTACAGGTAACCTTCCGCAAAGTAACGGCATTGCACAAAGTATCGAAGCGACTTTTGGCTTTGAACCTTGGGCGGTAGGCAGTGTACTTGGTATTCTTCTGGCCTTGGTTATTCTTGGCGGTATTCAGCGAATTGCGGCGTTTACTGCTCGTGTAGTGCCGGTAATGGCGGTGATTTACCTTATTGGTGCACTCGCGGTTATCTTCGCAAACCTTGAAAACATCGGGCCGTCGTTTGCTGCGGTTATCGGTGATGCTTTCACTGGCTCTGCGGCTGCGGGAGGGTTTTTAGGGGCCTCGCTTGCTTATGCATTTAACCGAGGTGTAAACCGAGGTCTATTCTCAAACGAAGCCGGCCAAGGTTCTGCACCTATTGCACACGCTGCAGCAAAAACAAAAGAGCCAGCGTCAGAGGGGATGGTGTCATTGCTTGAACCTTTCATCGATACCATTCTTATTTGTACAGTGACAGGTTTAGTTATCCTGTCGTCGGGTGTTTGGAAAGAAAAACATGAGAACGTGTTTGACCGTTCTGACATGTATTTCGTTGCCGGCCAGTATGACGACACGAACCAAGCGGATGTCGATAAACTTTATGGCTACCTCAATGAGGTTGAAGGCAATGTGGTTGAGCCTTACACCGGCTCTATTACGGTTGTTAACGGCACCGCAGTCAGTGACGGTTTCACACTACTTAACGCGCGCTCAATTGCTGAAGATGTTAAGTACGCGGTGGGAAGTGAAGATCTGTTTACAGGTACGCTAAAAGTTGTAGACGGTAAGCCAGTAAAAGAGAATTTAGAAGTAAGTGGTAAGTCGCTGGTTCACTCTGCGGCATTGACAACCATTGCGTTTACCCGAGGCTTCTTCGGTGACGCGGGTCAATACATTGTTTCTATTGGTCTAATGCTGTTTGCTTTCTCTACCGCTATCGCGTGGTCTTACTACGGCGACCGTGCCATGACATACCTTTTAGGGCCGCGCTCAGTGATGCCTTATCGCGTTATTTACGTAGCCGGTTTTGTATGGGCAGCGTTCTCTGATACGACTCTAGTATGGGCACTTTCTGCAGTGGCAATTGTCGTTATGACCCTGCCGAACTTATTCGGTATTATGCTGCTTTGCAAAGAAATGAAAGAGACCGTGAACGACTACTGGGCTCGCCATAAAAAGTAAGTGTAAATAGGCTTATCGCTCGCTTTTGTCAGAAACAGAGCAAAGGCAAAAACGGTAGGTCAACCCATTGAAATGCGCGGAAGTGTACTTTGTTCAAAAGTTAACACCCCGCGCATTTTTTGTTTTGCGGTTGTCA
Organism: Alteromonas sp. G5_S2_22_S1; assembly: GCF_054968525.1. Classification (NCBI taxonomy): domain Bacteria; kingdom Pseudomonadati; phylum Pseudomonadota; class Gammaproteobacteria; order Alteromonadales; family Alteromonadaceae; genus Alteromonas; species Alteromonas sp. G5_S2_22_S1. The sequence goes on from NZ_JBQKUJ010000014.1 coordinate 89,046, forward strand.
GCTTAATCAACATAATCGACTTCATTGTTGTGCTGAACTTAAGTATGATACCCGTCCGCGTATAAATGCTCAGCACAGATAGCGCGAGTATTTCCATTTCGCACCCAATCAATAGGAGCAACATATGGCATTAGTTGACTGTCCTTCGTGCAATAAAAAAACGTCTGATAAAGCCCAGACGTGCCCTCACTGCGGTTTTAAGATAGGCGATGCGACTTCCGAAGACATCGAGCGAAAGCAAAGCTTACAAAGATTTAAAAAGTTGCAGAGTATCCAGAACCAGTCACTCCTTGCTATGCTGATCTTCGTAGCAAGTTTTGGATTCATGTACTGGGGCGGAACGCGCCCTGGCGACTTGCAACATAACCTGGCTATTTTGGGCGCAGTGGTTGGCTTTGTATGGTACTTAGTAAACCGCGCGCGAATTGTATATATAAAGCGTTTTTCCTAAATGAATATAGAAGCACTTGTAGGCAGCATGACGCCAGAAATATATGAGCGTTTACGTCAAGCAGTTGAAACCGGAAAGTGGCCCGACGGTACGCCACTTAATGAAGAGCAAAAGGCTAGCAGTATGCAGGCCGTAATGCTTTATCAAGCGAAAATTGAAAAGTCCTCAGAGCACATGACTGTAGGGGAAAGCGGTGAAATTGTTCATAAAAGCAAAGCCGACTTTAAACGCTCGTTAAGTAACGAGCATGATGATAAAAATACTATAGCGCGGTTTAAACAGGATGATATTTAGTCGTATATTTACGCCTTCACACCAAAGCCCAAAACCAGAGAAACGCATTCAGGCAATTGAAAGTCTCTCTCCAGTTAAGGCACAAGAAAAAACAATTCTTCACGAATTAGCCTTCAATGACGAAGACAGTAATGTCAGTTTGGCTGCTCTTGAAAAGCTTAATAGCTTTGTTCTTTGGCTTAAAATGTCGCAAATTGCAAAGCAAACACGAGTAAAGAAAACCGCTGAAAAAAAGGTAAACGAAGCGCTCGTAGGGGAAGGCGACCTCTCACTTTCATCTCAGGAAAAGTTTTCGTTTTTAACCGAAACGGCCAGTGCTGACTTAGTGGTGCAGATGCTACCGCAAATGCTATCAAAAGACCCCGCGCTTTTATCAGACGATAGTCTTGCGAAAGCGTTAATCGAAAAAGTCGACAAGCCCTCGTTTACGCAATACGTATTTCTGGAAGGGGCGAGTGCGGGTTTACAAACCCAGCTCATCAATGCTCAAGATAAAATATCCGAGTTGCAGAAGCTGGCCAAAAAGGTCTCAGATAGCGAGTTACTTGCGCAGATTGATACGCGAGTAGCGGCGATAAAAGACGCTCAGCGCCGCCCCGTGGAGCTTAAAAAACAGCTTACGTTAGTGTTGTCTAAATACCAAGCGCTGCTCGATAAGTCTGACGTGCAATTCATCGATGAAAAACAGCGGGAATTCGACAGCGAGTTAACGGGATTATTTGCGCAACTTGATTTACTCACTCAGGACGAGCGCGCAGAGTATGACGAAAAACGCACCCGTATATCTGAACAGGTCGAGCGTTATTTACAACGTATTCGTCCGGCGTGGGAAGAGAAGCAGCAGGCCGCGCAGCTTGCCAATACGAAGGCTTTGTGCGAGCAACAGCTAACATACGCTAACGAGCAAGTATCTTGGCTATATAATAATCGTCTTTGTGAGGCTACGCTTGCCGATGTCGCCACGGTCAACGAAAGTGTACGCGGCGTAGAAGCGACGTTAGAACAGCTTTCTCGAATGGAAAGCGAAAACTCAAACGAGAAACGTATTGCAGAAATTAAGCGCGAAGTGGACGGGTTGAATGACCAACTAGAGCGGTTTTCAATGCAGCAGCAATATGGACAAAAGCTGCTTATTAAGCTGCAAACGTTAGAAGATATTGCCGCTAAAATTGTTGATGCTTCTCAAAACGATGTGAACGAAGATAGCGCTAGTGAAGGTCTAGCAGCAGAAAGTAATAACGTGGCCAGCCTTAACGGTGCTTTCATTGAAGCGCGAAACGATTATCAAGTGTTAAGCCGTGAATTAGCGACTATTCCAAAAGCGTTGATGAAGCGCTTTAACGCTGCGACTAAACGGGTGAACGCTAACGAGCGTGCGAAGAAATCGAAAGAAAGTGAGCAAGTGAAGCACGTTAGAAAGCAAATTAGCGTTATCGATAACCTTATCGGGCAGGGTAAGTTCCGCGTCGCTATTGCTAAGTTTACTAAGCTTGACGAAAGCTATCATGCGCTGCCTAGTAATGCGAAAAAGCAGGTCGAAAAACGTTTTGTAAAAACAGCTGAGGAGGTGTCGCATTTGGAAGGCTGGCAAGATTACCTTGCGGCGCCAAGAAAGCCCGCGTTGGTTGAAGAAGCCAAAGCGCTAGCCTCAACACAGGCCGACAATATAAAAGCACGAAGCGAAGCAATTAAATACTTGCGCAAGCAGTGGCTGTCGTTAACCCCCTCATCTACCAGTAATGGAAGTGACGATGGTGAAGACGCTGCATTACAGCAGCAGTTTGACGAAGCTCTTGAAAAAGCGTTTGAGCCTTGCCGAGAACATTATGCCAAGCTTGATGAGCAACGCGCTCAGGCTCGTGAAAAGCGTATGTCGATCATTGCAACTGTTAAGGCGATAGACATCAATACGCCTGAATCAGAGTTGGTAAAAGTGTTCGATAAAGCTGCGAAACAATGGCATAGCGCCGGTCAAGTTGAGCGCGAAATATACGAACCACTTAAACAAGAGTGGAAAGCGGTATCGTCGCCAATTCAAAGCAAAATACAGCAGTGGCAAAGTGGCAATCAAGCGCAAAAGCGCGCCTTGGTTGCACAGGCTCAGCAACTTGCTACGGAAGATGATGTGCATAGCGCTGCCGACAAATCACAGGGTTTACAGGCTCAGTGGAAGCAAATCGGGCATGCAGGCAAGCGAGAAGAAAGTAAGCTTTGGGCAGAGTTTAAAGCGGCAAATGACGCGGTTTTCGAGCGACTTAAGGCTGAGAGAAAAGTACAAAGTAACGCGTTTAATGCGCAAGTCGATGAGCTGCTTAGTAAAGTCGATAATATCGATATTAAGAGTGACAGCGCGGCTTTCGATGAGATAGTAAGCGAAATCAACGAACAACTTCGTGATTTACCTAAACCACAACGCAGTAAAGTGGAAAGAAAGTTAGAAGCCTTAGAGGCAAAACGTGTTTCGCTCGCGAAAAGCGCTCAATCTCAAGCTCGGGTACAAAAAGCACAAGCGCTTAGTTCATTACTTCTTCTTAACGTAGGGGAGGGCGGCACCGCTCGGGAAGGCGATGAAGAGACCTTACTTGAAACAGTGGGCAGACGGTGGTCAAGCCTTCTTAGGCAATCTGATGGTAATGCCAGCTGTCAGCACGATAGGCAGTGGCTAACGGTGGCGTTAGAAGTTGCTACAGATATGCCAAGTCCGGCCGCTGATGCATCAATACGTTCCAGCGTACAGTTACAAATGATGACGGCGAAGTTAGAACAAGGGCAAGCCGCTACAGCGCCCGATATTTTGGCCGATTGGCTATCCTTTGATGTGCTGTGTGAAAAGGACAAACACTTGGCGCAACGGGTTGTTGCGGTTATTGATGCGTACCCAGAGGTGGTGGCTTAAATGGAAAACGCGGTTGAATATCATTTCGAGACAGAAATGTCCGCTTATCGATTTTTAAACACGGTTAAACATATTGATGCTGAAGGGCTAAAAGTGAAATTTGGGCGGTCAGATCATCACGTAAGCGTTAAATATCGCTACGTGGTAGGCGTGTTCGATTCCACACTGTCCACTCTTGATGATTTAGCCAGGGAGTTAGGCGGTGAAGAGGTGGCGTAACCGTTAGCCTTAACACAAACTAAAAGGGCCAGACATATGTCTGGCCCTTTGGCGATAAAGTGCTGATTAACAGTCTTTATCTTCAGCTTCTACGCCTTCTTTCACATCTTCACACGCGTCTTCAACGGCGTTACCTGCGTCGGTAACCATCTCGTCTAGCTCTTCGCCTGCGTCTTCTGCTTCACCATCGCCACATGCGGCTAGTGATAAAGCAAATGCTGATGCTACTAGTACTTTTGATAGATTTTTAAATGAAAACATATCCTTACTCCTTTTTCCTACTAAAATAATTATTACTTTTAGGCTTTTGGTGCTCTGCCACGAAGCGCGTTAGCGATAAGTGAGATTACTAGCAGCGCGATAAACACAAAGAATAAAAACTGTGCTATACCTGTTGCTGCACCAGCGATGCCTCCAAAACCAAAAACTGCTGCAATAATGGCGATGATAAAAAATGTGATTGCCCAACCTAACATAACTAAATCCTCGTATTGCTTCCGTTACTTTCACTATGAATAATGCTAGCTTCGTGCCGAGTTTGTATGTTTATGATATATATGACTAAATTTTAATTTGACCAATGTTTGGTTTAGTTTATTTCCAATTATGGAAGTCACGATTACACGAAAAAATGCATTTTTTACAGGCTCGTGATCACCTATGGTATTAGCAGTGTGTTTGCTAAGGTGATAGGTTAGAAACGTCTAAGATGAAAGTGAAGGAAAAAAGTTTATGGCAGAAACACATTCTGCGTTTATCGGTCTTATGCAGCGCGCTCGCAATGTGAAACGGTGGCCGCTTATGGCACAATTCCAGGAAGAGATGTTATCGACCCACATATACGAAGCCTCCTTTGTGGCCCACATGCTTGGTGCGATAGCGTGCGATGTATTTAACGAAGACATCAACCCTGATAGGGTTGCGGCAATGGCTATCTTTCACGAGGGAAGTGAAATTGCAGGGATGAGTGATATACCTAGCCCGGTTAAATACCACGACCCGGAAACCACGGCTGCAATAAAAAAGCTAGAGCGTCGCTTTGAGCTAATGCTCATTAAGACTTTGCCCGAGGAATTACAGGCTAGATATATTCCGCTAATTGAGCAAAATAAAGATGACGATCACGTAACGCTAGCAAAAGCTGCCGATGTCTTATGCGCATATTTAAAGTGCGATTATGAACTGTCAAAATCAAATTCTGAGTTTTCTAACGCGATGAGAGAAATGGAAGTTCAGCTAAAGCGCTACCGCGAAAAGCTGCCCGCGGTAGACTATTTCTGTCAGGTCTTCTTAGAAGATGCAAAGGGTACGTTAGACGAGCAAACCAAGAGCCTAGAGTGGATAGAGCGCGCTAATACGCTTCACCTCACCTCAGATGACGCTTAGATGCCTAAAATGGAAAGGTCCGAGTATTTACCGGTTTAATTACTGCCTTTAGTCTCAAGCGGCTCAGCAAGCACTTCTTCTACAGTGAAGGCGTTTTTACCTAAGCTTGCCATATCATTTGCCATTTTAACGACGATGGTAAAATAAATATCGTTGATCTGTGTTTTTACCACGTCACTGGAATTAGGCACGGACATCGGCTGTGCCACTTCTTCACATCCGGACATGGTGCATTGTCTATCAATTTGAAATGCTGCCGGCTTTTCATTATTAGCCACAATTTCTCGTGCCAATACAGGCTTTTTATCTACGTTAGTTTTTACTATAGATAAATAGCTGTACCCCTGCTTTTGCGCAATTTGTGCAGCGCGATGGAGGGCGTATTGCTGAACTTTATCTGCAGGAGTTTTGTCTGTGGCCTTAAAGAGAACTTTGTATTCGCTGCCCGAAAGTTTCTCACTAGAGTATCCATAACCGGCTTTTGTGTTTGCCGATTTATAAGGGGTAGGCGCAGCGACTGGCGTCGATGAGCAACCTACTATTACAAGACTAAATGCTATACCAATACCAGCAAGCATCTTGCGACTTTTCGACGTAGGTTTTCCGGTCATCTCACGTACTCCTTAGATTATTTAGGTCATTGAAACAATGACAATAGCGCGGTTCTGCCTAGCGCCATCATGGCCTGATTGCGTTTTGCTTTAGGCTTAGCATCAACTGCACCTTTGTAACCGCCAAATGCAGCAATACCCAATAGCGTCTCGGGTTTGCCCATTAATAGCTTACATTGCCTTTTTGCTTGCGTAACTGCAACATCTGCATGATGCTTTTGCGAAAAGTAAGCATGCTCCTTTTCTGCGATGTCACGCATATTAGCCTTTAAAAAAATGTTCATCGTGGTTACCTTACGCTATTTTTGACAAAAAATATGAATTAGTTTGTAGCAAGGAGTAGCTAACCGAAAACTCGTCTCCACGTTTGTACAAGCCGGTGAAAGCTGATATACCCAAACGCGTTTTGGGCAAGTCTAAATAGTCCAAATGCTGTTAACACATTAATAGCCAATAGCACTAACGGTACTATCACGTAATGCACTCCCACACTGTGAAGAAAAGCGCCAATAGCGATGTTTAAGATAAGCCAGCAAACAGTTCCTACCGCAAAAGCAGCTAAGCAAGCGAATACCGTAACAAAAATACTCTTTTTTATGAGCATCAATTCACTGTTAGTCAGTTCTAAAAACGCGAACCCTTGTGCTTTTCTTTGAGAAAATGCTTCTTTAAGCGCAGATATGATGCTTGAGAAGGAAGGGTCGGGGTAGTTTTGCTCAGTAGTAGAATTTGATGATTTATTAGCGCTTGAATGTCTATCGGCGTTAAGCGTCGCCTGAGCGCCAGGAGGCGTCAGGCGAAACGGATTTTCTTCACACAATGAAAATTGTGCTTTGTGAAAATCAGGCACTGTCATCGGTTATTTCTTGCGAAGTAGTGAAGTTACCAACATGCCTGCGGCGAATGCAATACCCGCAGTGGTTACCGGGTTTTCTATGGCGTATTTACGTACTTTTGACGCTTGCCATTTTTGTTCTGCAAGGCGCTTTCGTGCCGACATATTTTCCGCAGAAGACGATGCTGTTTTACGAATGTTTTCTTCGGCGATACCGGCACTGTCTGCTAACTTGTCTACCGAAGAGTGAAGAGATTCTTTCAGTTGATCCGTTACTGGGTGGCTCGGCTCAGTTACGCCGTTAGTCGTACTCGTTTTTACCGTTTGCGATTTTGCTGATGCTTGTGTAGCCATAATACTCTCCTTAATATTTTGGGTTCAATATTAAGGGTGCAACCTGTATACCATTTATGTAAGCTATTGTTTTATTTGTTTTTTATGTATATATAGGGTTTGGGAAAAAGGAGAGGGTTTGCAAGTCTCACACGTTCGTTTGCAAACCCTTGTAATATTTTCTTAGTCTTTGCGCCATTGGATTCGATTTAACCTACTACGGAGGCCAAATCGTCTTTAGATACGGGTTTTAAAAGCGCACTATCTATGCCAATAGATGACATGGCATCGGTGTCTGCTTCGTGGCCGCTTACAATCGTTAGTACGGCATCAGGGAGTTTCTGTTTCAGTTCTGCGGCAAGGTCGTAGCCATTATAGTCAGGCAGGGTTAAATCCATCAGGATATGATCAAAATTCTGACCTTCTGCTGTGTTTAACGCGTCAGCCCCACAATACTCTGTGGTGACGGCGTGGCCTAAATGAGTGAGAAAAAGCTGTAGCAATTCAGCTGCGTCTTCGTCGTCTTCAATGACAAGAATGCGCTTATGTTTTGGCGCAGCCTCGCCATTTTCTGGGTGAGTATCGTTTGGCTTATTGTCCGAGCTTTGCACTGTTGTTTCACCTATGTACTCTAGATAGAGGTTACTTTTAGGCGTCTTGTTTTCTTCCGGTGCATAGGGCTTTTCCATTGGCATATCGGCGACTTGACTCTCTACATTAGTAAAGGTTACATAATTGCCTGGAGGCAAATATTGAGAAAGCAAATTTGCCAATGCAAAGCGGTCTATAGGTTTGCCTATAACATCGTTAAACCCTTCTCGAATTAGCGACTCCCGCAGGCCTTTACGGCTCGCGGCGGTGACAGCAATAACAGGAATATCTTGCCCGTGCCGGCGGATAGCGTGGAGGGCTTCAATACCGTTCATTACGGGCATATGAATATCCATAAGAACCAAATCGAAAGGTTGATTGTGTTCATCAGCTTCTAATACGGCTTCCAGCGCTTTTACGCCATTTTCAGCGTAGCTTATGTCAGCTTGTGACTGACTGACAAGGTGCCCCGTTAGTCTGCGTATCTCTCTAAGGTCATCTACAATTAGCACTCTACCTGTAACGCACAGGTCAATGCTGCTCGACTCCACCGGTTGAATTTGACCGAGCTGTAAGTCAACCAGTGGTTGTGAAGATAGCTCACCGGGATTTATATCAAAGGTAAACGTACTTCCTTCGCCAAGTCGAGAAGTAACCGCAATATCCCCGCCCAACTTAGAAACTAACTCATTACAGATTGCAAGCCCTAACCCTGCACCTCCGTGATTGGCACGCATAACATCTTCAATTTGTTCAAAGGGCTGGAAGATATTTTTCAATTTATCTGGCGCCATGCCAATACCTGTATCATCAACGGAAAACCTGAGTAGAGGAGGGGAGCCATCCTGAGGCGTGTATTCATCTAGTTCGATGGTTAACGTTATACTTCCTTTATCAGTGAACTTTACGGCATTCGATATTAAGTTCAGCAGTACCTGACGCAGGCGCGTTGGGTCGGTTTGGATAAACTCTGGAATTTTGGTTTTTGACACAACGTTAAGGCTCAGACCCTTATCTTTGGCATTAAGCCGCATCAACGAATGAATATCGGTTAAAAAGGCTGATAAATTAACGTCTTGAATATTAAGCTCAAGCTTTTCCGCCATAATACGGGACATATCAAGTAAATCATTTAGCAGGCTTAACAAGTGTTTTCCGTTTGAGTGGATAATCGATAGCTCCTGTTGAAAAGCGCTGTTGCGCGCGTCATCAATAAGGAGCTCTGTGTACCCTAAAATGGAGGTTAGCGGTGTTCGAAGTTCGTGGCCTAAGTGGGCAAGAAACTTGTCTTTCGCCCTGTTCTTCTGCTCGACTTTATTACGTTCAATGCGTTCGTTTTCAATATCGCGGCGCACCATCGCGTAGCGAATAGTACGCATAAAACGAGGCGTTTCTATTTCTGATTTTTGAAGATAGTCTGCAGCACCAGCACGCATAACCATTTCATCAACCGCTGAGTCAGACTGGCCAGTGAGGATCACCACGGGTAAGCTAATTTGATTAGATTTCAAAAGCCCTAGCACGTCGATGGCATTTTCAGCACCCAACAAATAATCTAGCAAGCACAAATCAAAATTATTAGTTTTGAGTGCCTCTACGGCATCTAGACTATTAGTCACCCAGGTTAGTTCAAACGAAGGTGACTCACATTGTGCTAGATAATCAGAGGTTAAGAAGTAATCATCTTCATCATCCTCTACTAACAGAATTTTTATAACCTCTGTCATCTAGTACTCCAATTATTCGCTTGGTAACTCAACGAACTCAATCCAATAGCGTCCGAGGGCCCGCATTAATTCCACCAAACCTTCGAAGTTTACGGGTTTGGTAATGTAAGAAGCACACCCTAGGTCATACCCGCGAAGCATATCCTCTTCTTCTTTCGACGTTGTCAAAATAACAACAGGAATGCTGCGCAACTTCGGATCGTTCTTTAATTCTTGAAGTGCTTCGCGACCATCTTTTCTAGGCATGTTTAAATCGAGCAGAATTAGGCTTGGTCGCGGCGCAGAAGCTGGGTCTGTATATTTGCCCTCATGGCGCAAGAATTCTAAAAGCTCAACGCCGTCTTCAACGCAAAACAAATTGTTTAATACTCTGCTTTCTGCAAGCGCATCGACAGTGAGTAGACGGTCATCCTCGTCATCATCTGCCATTAATATATTGATTGGTTGGGTTTGTTTACGCGTCATTGTGTGTATCTCCATTATTATTGTTTGAAAAAGGATCGCTATCTTTAGGCATAATCATCAAGAACGTTGCCCCTTCCCCGGGGGTGCTTTTCGCGGTTATGTGGCCATTGTGTCGTTCAACAATGCGTCGGCAAACGGCAAGTCCAATGCCGGTACCTTTGTACTCACTTCTACCATGCAGACGCTGAAAAGGAGCAAATATTTTTTCTGCAAAAGACTGTTCGAAACCAATACCGTTGTCAGATATCGCTATTTTTATCCATTCGTTTTCCTCATGCATCAATATATCTTTCAAATCTTCTTCCGTCGCATCAGTAACGGTTATATTGACGATGGGCACCACGCTTTCGCTTTGAAATTTAAGCGCATTAGAGATGAGGTTCAAAAAGAGCTGTTCGAGTTGGGACTTGTCCCCTCGAATTGTTGGCATTTCGCAAACGTTTATCTGCGCCGACTTTTCTTCAATGGCTATCTCTAAATCTCCAAGTACGCTTTTTATAACCCGATCTAGGTTAACTTCTTCAAACTCTCTACCTCGGGTTGATACTCGAGAAAAAGCCAGAAGATCAGAGATAAGCATAGACATACGCTCAGCCGCATTAAGCATGCGAGCAAGGTAATCTTTGCCCCTCTCGTCAATCACGTCGTTGTAGCCGGATTCTAACCTATTGCCGAACGCCCTGATTTTTCGCAGCGGCTCCTGAAGATCGTGAGAGGCGACAAAAGCGAAGTCTTCAAGCTCTCTGTTACTTCTGGCAAGTTCGTCAGAGTAAACGCTGAGTTCCTGAGTACGCTCTACAATCCGCGACTCCAAATCTTCATTTACAGACTCAAGGTCAGCTTGATACCTTTCATGCTCACGGGAGTTAATTTTTAATAATAAAAATACGGTGATTATGAGAAGAAGCGTTGTCGCTGATGAAATAATCAGCGTATTTACAGAATCACGTCTTAAACTCATCAAGTTGGCAAGGTGTGTTCCCTGCATATCTCTTTCTGAGTTGTGAATATCATTAAATACGGTTTCAAAACGCCGATAAAGGGCAATGCCTTTATCACTATTTAATGATTCTATGGCTTGTTGTTCATTGCCTTCTTTTATGAGTTCAACAACTCGAATCACCTCATTGACTTTCGCTTTAGTAAGGTCGAGTAGCTCTTCAATCCTAACGGATTGGTCATCGATATCGGAAGAAAAAGAGCTGACTTCGACTTCGCTCATCAGTTCGCCAATAACACTTAACGATTCGCTGTAGTCCGTCAGGTATTTTTCATCGTCTGTTAACATATAGCCACGTTGTCCAGACTCTACGCGCAAAACGGCTACGTGTAGCCTGTTTATGGCATTAATAACACGGTTTGTAGTAAACAATCTGGCTTCAAGCGCAGAGAGGTCATTTAGTGTGCTTACCACATAAAATGAATTTGCCGTTATCACAACGATAACAAGCACAACGATAACAATCCAACTGTATATCGAAGACAATACTTTAGAAATCATCTATTTATTCCGAAACATTTTCGCCCAGTTCTGAAGTCATTTCAGTCAGGGTGTGGCTGCAGTCTTTTGCGCTGCTTATTATTTTATCCAATGCCGTTAACGCCTTTTCAGGCGGAACGTCTCCGTTTAATGCCATTTTTACTAGCTCAGCTTGCATCGAAATCCTGTTCAGCGGCTTACGCGCGTCGTGAACAAAAACACTAAGTTGAGAAAACTCGTCGCTAGTCATACTGAATACCTCATTGTTTTTATTCGTCTTTACTTAAGTCACCATATGCGTGAAGGCGGTTATAGAGGGTCTTAGTACTGATCCCCAGCATTTCAGCAGCCGTTGTTTTATTGCCGTTGACCTTTTCTAGCGTGGCGTAAATAAGCTCTTTCTCAACGTCTTCAATGGTGCGTCCTGCCTGAAGTGCCGGTGTCGTACTTTGCTTTTGAGCGAAAGGCGATTCAATGGTTTTTGGTAACTCTATTTCACTTTTTTCGGGGTCACTCATGATAGCTGCACGATGCACAAAGTGTCTTAATTCACGAACATTGCCCGGCCAATCGTAGGCTTGAAGTGTATCAAGTTGAGCGTCTTCCCACCTAAAGTTAGAGCCATTATCCTTATTAAATTCAGCGATGAACGTTTTAGCTAACAAAGGAATATCTTCTTTGCGCTCTCTTAGTGGGGGGATAGTGATAGGAAAAACGGCAAGCCTAAAATATATATCCTCGCGCAGCACTTTACTTTGCGCAATCTCTTCCATTGTCCGGTTTGTTGCAGATACAACGCGACAATTAACGGGGATAGTTTTAGTGCCGCCAACGCGAAGCACGACCTTGTTTTCTAAAACGCGAAGCAGGTTTGGCTGCATATCTATGGGCATTTCAGTAATTTCATCCAGAAAGAGTGTTCCCCCCTCGGCTTGTTCGAATACCCCTTCTTTTCGACCCACAGCGCCAGTGAATGCGCCCTTTTCATGACCGAACAGTTCACTACCAATGAGTTCTTTAGAAAAGGCACCACAGTTTGTGGCAATGTAGGGGCCTTCACTTTCTGAAGCGCGATGAATGGCGGCGGCGACCACCTCTTTACCCACGCCACTTTCACCGAGCAGCATGACATTTGCGCTTGTTTTACTTACACGAGAAATTAACTTATAAAGCTCTTTCATTATCGGTGACTCACCGATAAGCAAATCGAAATGTTTTTCTATCTTCTCTTCTTTAGGCGCTTTTTGTTTGTTTTTCTGACTTAAAACCGCCTCAATTTCTTCTCGTTGTATAGGTTTAACGAGATAGTCAACCGTAGGCCCACACAGCCCTTTAATAACGCTTTTGACAGAAGGGTGGCCGGTTATAAGGGTAACTCTTGGTCTTTTAGGAAGCGCGTCTAGTTCATTAAATAAATGCGCGCCACTACCATCTGGTAGCATAAAATCGAGTAATACGTGGTCGAAGGTTTCTTTTTCTAACCAGTCTCGGGCTTCTTTTAATGTTCCTGCGGTAAGCACTTCATGACCCAAGAATTCAATAATGGTACAGGCAACTTCTGTGAACTCAGCGTCGTCATCAACTAAAAGTACGGTTAGCACGTGGATGTCCCTCTCTTTAGATTCCTATTCGGAAAAATTCGGAATAAAAACAATGTTATAGTTTTATCATAATTTAACAGTCTTTGGGTATCAAAGCGCAAGTTTCGACTATTTTGATATCCAAAAAGTGTGTTAATTGGTTTTTCAAAACGAAATAGCTAACGCACTTATCAATGACAAGGTTTTTATAACCATTTCACGACTTTATTTGTCATTAGCGTTCGTAAATATTTCCCCTTGTTATTACAAATTTACTCTGTAACAACTCTGTCGTTTTTACAAAAATTGCAAAAACTATTCCTACACGCGCAAAAAGGGCCGTTAATCGTCCAATGGCATATTTTTCGCACAACAAGGGGCTATTAACTTCTTTTTACATACAGCCCACCTTATATAGGCCAATTGGGTTCGGCTGCCGTTTTATAGATAAGGATTGTGCTTAACCGCTTGGCGGACGATTCGAGTTGTTAAATCAAAGGAATTGAATATGTTAGGAAAAACAGCTGAAAGATCAATGACCTTGTATGAGCTGCTTGGGAAAATGCAACCCCATGCGAGGCGGGACGAGTTTCTTTTTGCTGACTTCTGGACCGTAATGGAAAAGCGCGGGTTTGGGCCAATGCTTGCTTTGCCGTCGTTTATCGCCTGTACACCCATTGGCGCCATTCCAGGCATCCCATCTTTAGCGGGTGCGACGATATTACTCATCGCTTTGCAAATATTACTCGGTCGTCGTCACCCTTGGCTACCGGAAAGGGTAATGGAGTTAACATGTGATGCCGACCAACTTAGATACATCGTTGAAAAGGTCAAACCGCTCGCGGTGCGCGTGGACAGGTTTTTAGTTCCGCGTTGGTTTTTCATGCGCCAGCCAGTTGTTCGCTCATTCATTGCGTTGAATTGCGTGGCATGCGGTCTTGTGATGATTCCTTTAGAGCTCATTCCTTTTATGGGGCTAATCCCTGCTTCTGCCGTATTTATTATGGCAATAGGAATGGCCACCGATGACGGGGCAGTGGCACTTGTCGGTGTTTCAATTTCGTTATTTGGCTTTGTCTTGGGGTCTGAACGACTCGCTGCCCTAATCGTCTAAACCATTTGAACGCGTAAGTTCTCTAATCTTTGCATTCGTCCATAATAAAGTCCGAAGAGGGCAGGTTCATCGTTTGATACCTGAGCTCTCCAATGAACGCGCGAGCAGCGGGGCCTAAGGTATCACCATCTTCAAACGACAAATACAGTAATGCTTTTCTTAGCGCGGCATTATTGTCTAAGGGGAGTGGTTGCAAAGTACCGCTTTCTAGCTCTTCTTTAATAATAGCAATTGGTAACCATGCAAATCCTAATCCTTGGGCAATGATATCCAGTGATGTTCTTACATGGCTTACTGTCCAGCGCTGTTCGGCGCCTAGCCACCCAATATCTGCCTTTCGCTCGGCAGAGGAGTCGCGCACTACTATTTGCCTATGTGCCTTTAAATCTTCAAGGGTGAGTGTTCGGTTTAACTGATGTAGCGGGTGGTCTACATGGGCAACAGCGGCAAACTCAATTTCACAAAGGTCTTCGCTGAACCCATTAGGCAACACGAAAGGGGATATCCCTAAATCTACTTTCCCACTACTTAGCAGTGAATTAGCGCCACTTAATACGGTTTCCTCTATCTCAATACGCAACTGGGGAAATTCGGAAGAGACTTTAGCGAGAACGTTGTATAACAGCTCAGAGGGAAAGATTATGTCCACCGCTATACGTAGTGTTGTTTCTGTTCCGGCCTGTAGGCTATCAGCCACCGCTTCCAGTTTATGGGCTTCACTAAGCAGAAAAGAGGCACGGCGGTACATAAGTTCACCCTGTGGAGAAAGCTTTACTTTGCGGCCTATATTTTCAAATAAAGTAACCCCAATCGCGTTTTCTAGCTTTTGTACTGCGTGGTGAACGCTTGATTGACTTTTATGTACTTCTGCAGCGGCTTGATTAAAGCCGCCTGCATCTACAACGGCTTTAAACATACGCCACTGTTCTAGTGTGGATTTAAGCATAAAACGCCTTTTGACTTCGTTTAGCGTCTCTTATAGCACATACGGCTTTACTTAGTCATTTGTGCTGGCTTGATTAATTGTAGGTACAGAACACGTGATAACCGACACATTCTCATAACCCATCTTTAATAGCTGTTCTGCTGCGAGCGTAGCACGCACGCCAGACGCACAGTGAATATAAAGAGGCGTGGAAGCATCGCTAAAGTGTTCCAATGCCTTCATTTCTAAAACGCCACGCGGGATATGAAGGGCGCAAGGGACGGGCTCTTTGCTGACCTCTGCTGCTTCCCTAACATCAATAAGCGTACCCCCATTATTTTTTTGCTCACTGACGGCTTGTTCTGCCGTTATTGTTCTTATGTCCAGGTCGATATTTTCTAGCCGTTTCTTGATATCAATTAGCATTATATTTCCTTTAAAAATCGCTTTCGCTGAAACTGAGGTATAAATAAGATAAAACCAATATTCATAGGGTAGCACTACAAAATTTCATAAAATACGGGAATTCATCGCATAAAATGGCAAGTCGGCAAATTGTCTTATACTTTAGTATAGTAAATGGATAAATTGACGTTGAAATACTTTACAGATAGAGAGTGCTTATGTCCGAGGATATGGTGATAGGTTCAGATGATATAATGGAACATGCGGTGGAGGCTGAGATCTTCCTTAAGCAATTTGCGAACAAAACACGCCTTATGGTGCTTTGCTCGCTATTAAAGGAGGAGAAATCGGTTACCGAGCTGCTAGAGGTCGTTAGCGTATCACAACCTGTAATTTCACAACATCTTGCCCTACTGCGAGAATCAAAAATGGTGGCCACGAGAAGGGAAGGTCAAACCATTTATTATCGATTAGCTGACGAACGTGTTAAACGTTTAATTGCGTTAATGTACGAATTTTTCTGCGAGTAGTGTTTTTCGTTTTTCTTCCTTTCTAAAGTGCAATGTCCGCCTTAGCAAACGGACATTGCATTATCTATCAGCATGAAATTTTCTCGTTAGTCCTTAACGCGTTTCACTATTTATTTGTGCGCATAATGTAGGAATATAAGATTCTTCAGTAATTTTATCACTGTCTACTTCTGGTCGATTAATTAGCTCGTCATGGCTTAGCTTAACGCTGACGCAGTGTGCAGCCCAGTCGATTTTATCTACATCGGTCGGTAGAAGAGCAAGGTGTTTTCCGCCTGGAAGCCAATTATTGGTATCTACAACCAGCAGTACAATTTCCCAGCTTCGCGTATCAATAATAAAGTTACTGATGTGGCCGACATTATCAGTGGTTGTAGCCACCTCGTATCCGCCCACCTCGGCAACAGCACGCAGATGATTCGTGGATTTTTTAGGGTGGACCGTGTCTGATTCCTCAGCGTGCTGTAATTCAACTAACTCATCGGGATGAGCAAACTCCCCCCAAGCTCCTGGTCCTATCCAATAATAGCCATACCCGAAGTATTTGAAGAGATTCTCCTCATATTCACGAGATACAGGTTTATGCTCATCAATAGACGGACTGTTTTTAAGAGTATCAACCGTCATGTTTATTTGAATGGACTCCTCCTCGGCTTCCAAACCTGTCACAGAGATAGGAGATATCACAACCTTGCGGCTAAGTGGAAGCCAGGTGTTTGTATCTGCAACCAAATAGCGTACGGTAAAGGTCTCGTCATCAAAAAGGATATCGCGGATGCCGCCCACTTTGTCATCCACGGCGTGAATGGAAAAGTGAGTAAGCTGTTTTGAACTAATGATCATCGTTGCGCCTCCTTTGCTTGGGCTCGTTATTCAAAGCGATATTAACAAGTAAATTGGCATCGCTTTGTATTAGTCTAAGTGTAGACAGTCCTTAACGTTTCTTCATTTTGTTCTTGCCAAAAGTTGATTGAGATCATTTCGAGTCGTAAAACAAAAAAGCTCGCCGAAGCGAGCTTTATTAAGAGGGTGGAATGATTATGCTACATCGAATTCATCGTCGGAAAAGTCGTCGTCATAATCCGATTGATTACTCGCGCTGCTGTGAAGCGTATAAAAGTGCTTCTTGCCTCTTGCTAACCGGACATACTTCGCCCACGCCTTTTCTAGGTTGTTACTTGCTTCAACCTTGCCGCTAATGAAGTCAACAAAATGCGTTTCATCGTCGTTTTGTGGTGTAAGTTCACCCGTTTCTAATTGCAGTAACGTTTTACCGTATTGAGTAAGAAGATCTGCTTCTGCAATGCTAAAGTCACCTGATTTGCGAAATCCATAGGGAAATTTTTGACGGTCAATATAAGGTTTTGCTGATGGTCGAATAGCTAAACGTTTCATGATGTACCCAACGTAATGTTTTGTTCAGCGCACTTTTATGACAATTAAAAACGAAGATAAAACAAAAGATTTTTCTCTTATCAATAAAAAATTTTTAACGGTTTAAAAAGTAACAAAAAAATCAAAATGTAGCTTGCTTTTTGAGCAGTTGCTCGACAACGAGAAAGGGGCGCTGTTATTGCTTTAACTACTTGTAAAATAGCAATAAAAATTATTTTTATAGGGTTTTATAACTTCCGCGCTTACGGTGCACCATAGTACAGCTAACTGGCAGAAACATAGTTTTAAGCCAATCAAAGCGTGAATCATCAAAAATTATTATCGCTACGATGATTAAAATTCGTTTTTCATTTTATGGCTTAGGATAATAATTAAGGCGTGTTAACTACCTAGAGAATGCAATGAGCAAAGACTATCGTTACCAGCGTGAAGAATGGGACTCGGTAGAAGACGAAGGTTTTCACGCTAAAAAGCCAAATGCTAAACGTCATAGCGATGTGAAGGCAAAGCAAAAGCGTGACCTGCAACGTCGTGATAAACAGCGTCGCCTGCACCAAGAAGAGTATTAATTCATCGAGTTGGTGAAATTTTAATAAAGCGTACCGTTACATGCGGTACGCTTCTGTGCTTTTGTGTTTACTTGCCGTATTATCTGTGTCAACTTAGTTTTACTTTGATTTGGTTGTACAACAAGCATGGATATACGCTTTCTCACCACGTTTATAGAAGTGGCAAAAACCCGTCACTTTGGTAAAGCCGCAGAGAATCTTTACCTCACTCAGTCTGCCGTAAGCGCTCGCATAAAGTTACTTGAAGAGTATTTTCATACCACGTTGTTCATAAGGCAAAGAAATAGTATCCAGCTTACTCAATCGGGCGAAAAATTATTGCCCTACGCTCGACAGCTTTGCGCGACGCTAAACGAGGCAAAACAAGAGCTACAAATTCAGTCATCTGAATATGTTGTGTGCGGCGCCACACAACTAGCGAGCGAGTTATTATTACCCCAAATGTTAAGTCACTTGCACAGTACATTTCCCGATTGGTCAGTGAAAGCCGAAGTGCTTACGCTCGATAGCTTGTCCAGACAACTTCATGAGCGTGTAACCGATCTTTCTTTTTCCACCGAACCGCTTAAGTCAGAAGAAGTAAACAGTGAGGTTTTACTAGAACAAGAGTTAGCGCTTTATCGCATTGGAGAGACATCCGATACCATTGATGCGGCAGACTTTGTGGCTATTGATTGGGGAACCAAAGCAAGAGATTGGTTACTGACAGCTTACCCTCAACTGCGCGACGCCAAGTTGAGAACAAATTCACTTAATCTTGCACTAAACAATTTGCAAAGCGAGGGGGGCGTAGCTGTTTTGCCAATCCACGTTGAAAAGCAGTTACCGCAACATATAAAGGTGACGAAAATAAAGGCAGTAGAAAACGTATCGCTAAAAGTATACGTACATAGCATGAAGCAAGTGAGACGCGTAGGTTTAGCTGAAATTATTGACAGCGTATCTACCGCGTACTAACTGCGACCAGTAAACGAAATTTGCATGATGTGCCTATCGCGCCTGCAAAAGACAGAATTTAAGTGAGAACCTTATGTCACAATTACACCCATTATTAGAAAAAAATGCCTTTCAACGCCTAGAAGCGAGCTTAGCTACAATAAAAGCCGAAGAAAAATTATTCATTTTAAAAGATGAGCATGGCTGCGTGATGCTGACAACCGATGAAGAAGACGGCGTACCTGTATGGCCTGACGCTGAGCTAGCACTACTGTGGGCCACTGAAGATTGGGCTCACTGCGAGGCTATGGAGTTAACCACACAGGAATTTTTAACGAAATGGGTACCAGGAATGACGCAAGATGAGCTAATGGTTATAGTATGTCCGGTACCTGCAGAAGAAGGTGAGGTGATTACACCTGAAGAGTTCGCAGAGTATTTATAGCGTGTGATCTTAGAGGCTTTTGCTTCGGTAAACATTAAGCAGGGAGTGTAAGGCTGCTTTATTATGGAAATTTGAACACCGGTTTAAATACGCCAGCGACGCTTAATAAGTACTCCCTATCTCTATAGTATCAAGGAGGCGTTATGTTTACCGAGCAACCCACAATGAATAGCTTGTTTAGTCAACTTGGCTTAGGTAGTTCAGATGAAGAAATTACCGAGTTTTTCGAGACACATCGCGGTCTAAACAAGAGCCAACATCTTCACGAAGCCCCTTACTGGAATGAGAGCCAAGCTGCTTTCTTAAAAGACGCCATTGTTGAAGATGCCGCTTGGGCCGAAGTCATTGATCAACTTAACATAGAGCTTCACGAGTAGCGGTGGCCCTGTAAACCGGTTTTCGATCTCTTTACTTCGCTTTATTTTAATCAAAGGTAATATCAATTTTGTTGCACCCAACTATTGACGACTTGTGGTTTGTCCCCTTAGGGGGCACTGGCGAAATAGGGATGAATCTCAACTTGTACGGCCACAACGGCCGTTGGTTAATGGTGGACTGCGGTGTATCGTTTGACGAGCCTCTCGTTCCAGACTATAAAAAGGGCAGCAATATTGGTTCCACTGAATCTAAAGGTGCAACACATCGGGTGGTTGCGCCAGACCCTTCCTTTATTGCAAATCAAAAAGACGCGTTAGCGGGGATTGTTATCACTCATGCTCACGAAGATCACGTGGGCGCTATTCCTTACTTG
Organism: Alteromonas sp. G5_S2_22_S1; assembly: GCF_054968525.1. Lineage (NCBI taxonomy): Bacteria > Pseudomonadati > Pseudomonadota > Gammaproteobacteria > Alteromonadales > Alteromonadaceae > Alteromonas > Alteromonas sp. G5_S2_22_S1. The sequence continues at coordinate 108,984 of NZ_JBQKUJ010000014.1, forward strand.
TGGGAAAGGTTTAAAACGCCGATTTATACAACGTCGTTTACCGCTGAGGTACTAAGGCGCAAGCTGGCAAGAAGTAAATTGGCAAATCGGGTGCCGATAATAGAAGTAGATGCAGGTGATACCCTTCAAATTGGGCCTTTTAGCGTTAACTGGCTTGCCATTACTCATTCGTTGCCTGAACCATTTGCCCTTAAAATTGCGACGCCGGTAGGTACTGTCCTTCATACCGCAGATTGGAAAATTGATGCTAACC
>NZ_JBQKUJ010000015.1:0-108444 GCF_054968525.1 Alteromonas sp. G5_S2_22_S1
ATGCTAACCCCATCACAGGCTTGCCGTTTGATGTAAATCTGTATAAGCAATTAGGTAGAGAAAATATTCTCGCCATGGTGGGAGATTCTACTAATGCCCCCAAACCCGGCTTTTCTATTTCCGAAAGAAATTGCTACGACGGATTGCTGAGCACAATTGCTCCCATAAAGGGTAGGGTGGTGGTAGGTTGTTTCGGCAGTAATATTGCGCGGCTTATTTCAATAGCCAAAGTGGCAAAAAAGACTAAGCGGTACATGGCGCTGTATGGCCGTTCGCTTATGAACATGTACGGTATTGCGAAGCAACAGGGTATTTGGCCCGATGACTTGCCAATTACCGATCCTCAGCATTTAGGCTACCTACCTCCTCACGAAGTACTTGCAGTGGCTACAGGTAGTCAAGGGGAGAAAAATACCGCGCTGGCGCGACTAGCAAAAGACAGCCATCCGCATTTACAGCTGGAAAAAGGAGATACCGTATTATTTTCCTCAATAGTCATACCGGGCAATGAAGAAAGTGTAGAACGGTTAAGCAAAGCGTTGGCGGCAAAAGGCGTAGCAGTTATCCATAGCGAGGATAGCACATTGCCAATTCACGCAAGCGGCCACCCTTGTGAAGAAGAGCTCAAACTTATGTATCACTGGGTCAAGCCTGAGATTGCCATTCCGGTCCATGGTGAGCATTCACACCTTAAGGCTCACGCAGACATTGCGAAAGCGAGTGGTGTTTCAAAACATTATGTAGGGCAAAACGGCGACTTGTACCGCTTAGCGCCGCAGCCAAGTATTAGAAGACAGGTTATCCCGGTGGGCCGGATCCCCGTTCAACAAGATTAACCACATCGAAGTTAAAAGATAACGCAAAGCGTGGAGCTGCAGATCTTTAGTGCATAGCTCCACCCGTAAATTGCAAAAATAGCCCATTATTATCAATACGATAGTCGCTAATAACTTCTGTGTTAAACCTTAGTTATGAAACTGCCCAAGTTTCAAACATTCTGTTACACTTAGATTTATAATAACAATTTCAAACGTGCGACCCATTCCCAATGAGACGTTTTGCTTACTTATTTTTGCTGATGGCAATCACCGCGACGCAAGCGGTGGCGGCGCCTCGGCTGTCTAACCCTGTATTCCAATCACTGTCGACAAAGAACGGCCTTCCCCAGGATATCGTCAACGATATTGTCATCAATAGCGACGGATTTGTTTGGATAGCGACAGACGGTGGGTTGGTTCGTTGGGATGGCATTAGAACGAAGCGTGTTGCTGGGCCGGATAACCTACTTTTCGACGCTTCAATCTACCGTTTAGCACTACAGGGTGAAGAGGCGCTTTGGTTTAGTGTTTACGGCCGAGGTGTGTATTACCTCGATTTAGAATCACAAGAAGTCGTACAAATTGAACCTACTGACTTTCGCGATTTAGAAGGTTTTGTGCAGCACGGTGAAACCTTCCATTGGCAGAGCGATACGCAGTTAATTATTGCGCTGAGCGAAGAAGTACAGCGGTTCAATACACAGACAGACACCCTTGAAACCTTAGCTAAATTACCCGAAACGTTGCTCGACAATAAGCAAGCCATTCGGGCAGCGATAACGGTTGAAGATATCTTAGTGGTAGCAACCACTGACGGCGTCTACACCAAAAATGTTAACGACATCGCGCAGCCGCTTAAAGAGCTAGATTATCTTGCCGATATTCCCGCCAACTTGGATAACTTAAATGCCAAGTTTTTGTTGGAAGACGATAGCGGTAGAGTGTGGATTTCCACTGTTTTGGGTGTCTTCGTAGCGAATAAACAGGATTTCCTTCAGCAAGTACGTGGCGAAAAAGAACATGTATTTACGCAAGTAGTTGCAGATAGAAACGTTTGGACGCTAGTACAGCATAAAGATGATGCTTTTTGGATGGGCACTAACAAGGGGCTTTATCAATTAACCTGGTCAGCAAATGATGGCTGGCAATACGAACATATTCTTGAGCCTAATAACGGCTTAACAGAAATATCAAACAAAAAAATTGCGGCAATTGCCAAAGACGAATCCGATAACTTGTGGCTAAGTTCGGTCTACGCAGGCGCGTTGTATTTCGGCACTAAAAGCGCAAATATCTTTGCGATACAAAACGAGCGCTCTGTCGGTAACGACGTTCTTACTAGCCATGTTATATGGGCGTTCGCAGAGACAGAGCCAAATAAACTTTGGCTAGGCACAGAAAACGGGCTAAATCATTACGACTTTTTGGCCAAAAGCGCTGAAAAATACCTGTATTCAAACAGTGAATATGCGATAGCAGGCAATGGCGCAGTCGATGGTATTATACCTGGCCCGGACGGAACAATATTTCTTGAGACCTATGATGGTATACGTATTTTTAACCCAAATAGCGGTGAAGCAAAACGGCCAGAGATAGCAAACGGTGGTGATAGCAGCGTTTTCGATGCTTATGGTCCGGGCGCGACGCTCTCTAGCAACGGCCAACTGTATTTCATTGGCAATGAAGGTTATTGGAAATATGACATCGCCGAAAAATCAATTTCGCCGTTACAGCTCGACCCTCGTGTTTTCGATATTAATTTCTCCTACGGGTTTTTAGGCGAGTCTGAGTATCACCAAAAAAGGTTGTTTTTCGCAACAGAGGGTGGGTTGTGGTTAATTAATCCAGAGACGAGCCAGCACGAAATCGTATACCGTTTCTCTGAGGTTCATCGAGGAAGGGACCGCTCTATTGGTTCTTGGGTAATCGACGATTTAGGTGTGTTGTGGCTTGCTTATAGCGGCGTGGGGTTAATTGGCGTAGACGCTGATACCTTTGAACCCCTTTATAACTTAAATGACAGCAACATATTACTCTCAAACATTGTTTATGGGCTGCAAAAAGATGAGTCTGGCAATATTTGGTTCAGCTCGCATAAGGGGCTACATAAATACGACCCATCAACAGGCCAAATTAAAAACTTTATTTATGGCCGCGAACTTAGCGTGTCCGAGTTTAATCAAGGTGCTTCAATTAAGTTGAAAGACGGGCGACTCGCCTACGGCTCTACAAGCGGGGCTGTGGTTTTTTCTCCGTCACAATTAGAAAGTTTAGAGCCTGAAGGGAGTTTACTTGGTAAGCAAACCGCGATTACTGAAGTGGCGGTAGACAATCGAGTATTGAATCAACCCTTAAGGAACTTAAATGGGCACCACTTCGACTTAAACTACGAAGATTATGGTTTAACTATCCACTTTTCTTCGTTGACTATGTCGGGCGTCGGGAAAGTTAAATACTATTACAAGTTATTAAATGGCGACAAAGTGGCGACCGAAGGGGTTACGGAAGACGCGAAAATTACGTTTACCAACATATCGCCCGGCGATTACGTCTTCTCTGTGGTACCCACCCCGGGCAGCTTCGATTTTAACGTGTTACCGGCCGAGATAACCCTTTCTATGCCCTATGCGCCGCTGCGCTCACCGTTGGCTTACACTATTTATGCAACGCTTGTTATTGGCTTATTCGTCGCTTATTTACTCTCCAGACAGCGTCAGTTGTTCAAATTACAAAAGGCGAAACAACAGGTTACGCTATTTAGCGATGCCTTCAGACAAACCCGCGATTGGGTATTAATTTTCGATAAAGAAAAGCGCTTAGTCGCAGCTAACCCTGCTTTCGAACAAGTATTTGGTTTTAACAATAAAGAGCCCTTACCCAAGCAACTCGCTAAGTTGTATATGCGCTATCCGAACTTAAATCGCCAGCTGTCTGGAAAACTTCCTGAGATGCAAGGCGGTGACTTTTGGAAAGACGAGGCGGTTATCGATGGCGCTGACGGTAAACGTTACGATGTACTAATTGATATCACAGCAGTAAGCGGCGAAAGCAATGCAGCCGACCATTACCTAATTGTTATCTCAGATATCACTGAACAAAAAAATGCTGAACGTAAATTACTGAAAATAGCCACCTACGACAGCTTAACCGGGTTGGTTAACCGTACTTTGTTACTCGATAGGCTAGAGCATGCTATTGGGCTTGCTCGTCACAATAAGCATCGCGTAGCCGTGATGTTTGTAGACCTAGACAGGTTTAAAGGCATTAACGACTCGCTAGGTCATGACTACGGCGATAAGCTATTGCGCATTGTTGCCAATCGAATGAGAAATTTGGTGGCCGAGTCGGGTACGGTTGCCCGGTTAGGTGGGGATGAATTTGTCATTGTTATTGAAGAAGTGCTAAATGACGACGATTTAAGCTCTTTTGTAGGGCAAATAATTGAATCGGTTGAAACACCCATCTCGTTAGCAGAAGAAGTACTTCGTGTTTCTTGTAGCATTGGCGTGGCATTTTATCCAGAGGATGCCTCTGAACCTGCTGACTTGATAAAGCAGGCCGACGTTGCCATGTATAGCGCGAAAAAAGATGCCCTTAGCGGCTTTACTTACTTTACCCGTGATATGAACGAACGGGCGAAAACGCGTCTGTTGCTAGAGAATAAGGTAAAACGTGCCTACTCAGATGATTGCTTCTTTAATCACTACCAGCCAATCATTGATGCCCGTACCAACACGACAATAGGCGTAGAGCTACTATTACGTGGAAAGCTAAACGATGAACCGCTCTACCCAGATCAGTTTATTCCTGTTCTCGAAGAGCTTAAGTACATTATAGAAGTGACGCGGCAAGCGATGCGCAGAGCAGCCGAAGACTTATCACAGTGGTACGAGCAAGGATTTAACGGATACGTCTCCATTAACCTATCTGCATTACACTTTAAAACCGAGTTTGATCTTGGTGGTGTGCTGAGCGTGCTTGAAGAGTTTAAGCTTCCTAAATCGGCCTTCCGATTTGAAATTACTGAAGGAGTACTTATGGACGACAGTGATAATGCGTTAAGGCAGATAAAGCGCTTTGTTAAGGAAGGGTTTATCCTTGCGTTAGATGACTTTGGAACGGGCTATTCATCGTTAAGCTATTTGCAGCGCTATCCGCTATCCGTACTCAAAATAGACAAAAGTTTTGTTAACGAAATGGCGGCGGGAAATGCTAATGAAGCCTTGGTAACCACAACAATCACGCTAGCTAGTAATCTAAATATGAGTTGCGTAGCGGAAGGCGTAGAGACACAAGAGCAGGTAAAAGAGTTAATCGATAAAGCCTGTTTTTTCCACCAAGGTTATTTTTATGCCAAACCCTGCACGGCGAGTGAGGTGGCTCCGCTGCTGTTTAAATCTTGGTCATAAAGGCATTTATGGGCAGGGATTTTAAGCTAATAAGCCCATAAAAATGCAAAAGCCCAATCTATAAGAAAACTAAATTAAGGGGCTCAAGCCCCGTCATTCGTCGCATAGAATGTAAACGCTTGTTTAAAAAGCTTGTTTTTCAATAAAAAATAAGGCTTATTAGAAGTCTGTGAAATCATTGTGAAAATGAGCTACATTATAACAACATATGAGTGACCTATGCCGCTAGACATGACAGCAAACGCAAATACCACGGAAGTAATAACATCGCCATTAAGTATGTTGTACCACTGGGAACAGAACCGTGGGAACGATGTATTTCTTACCCAGCCTATTAAAGGTGAATATCACGATTACACGTGGAAGCAAGTCGCCGAACAAGCCAGAAAGGTAGCGGCCCGCCTGCGTGAATTCAATTTTCCACAAGGTAGCCGAATTGGAATTTTTTCAAAAAACTGCGCCGAATGGTTTATTACCGACCTAGGCATAATGATGGCAGGTCATGTCTCGGTGCCTATTTTCTCTACGGCGGGGCCAGACACTGTTCAATACGTATTAAAGCACGCTGATGTACAGTTACTTTTTGTGGGCAAGCTAGATAATACCGCAGAGCAGGTAGCGTCTATTCCAACTGAATACCTAACGGTGGCGTTTCCTTACCCCAACATTGCTACCAAGCAACAATGGGCTGAGTTTATGGATATTGCGCCTATTAAAGATTCGCCTGTACCAGATATGGACGACATCATGACCATTATCTATACATCAGGTAGTACAGGTCAGCCAAAAGGCGTAGTACACAGCTACAATACTGCTTGTTGGGCTGCTCGCCGCTCGTTGGACCAGCTCGGCATTAATGAAAACGACCGTACAATGAGTTACTTGCCTCTGGCGCATATCACGGAACGAGTGCTTGTAGAGCTTTCCAGCTATTACAGCGGTGGAAAGATTCACTTTGTCGAAGACCTGGCTACATTTCAGCGAGATGTGGGGCATTGTCAGCCAACACTATTTATTTCTGTTCCCCGTTTATGGACGAAGTTCCAAATGGGCGTGCTAGCGAAAATGCCGCAAAAGAAACTCGATACCTTGTTGAAAATTCCAATTCTCAACAAAATTGTAGCGAAAAAAATTCGCAATGGTTTAGGCATAAACAACGCGCGTTTGTGGGCCAGTGGTTCTGCACCGTTAGCGCCTGCCGTAATCGAGTGGTTTGCTAAAATAGGTATTAATATTTCTGAAGGGTGGGGCATGACCGAAAACAGTGCTTATGGCACAGGTAGCGTTCCGTTCCGCCACGATAAAATAGGTTGCATTGGAAAGCCTTATGATGGCGTAGATATCCGAACGTCTGAAGAGGGTGAGATACAGGTTAAGTCGCCATGTAATATGCTGGAATATTACTTAGAGCCGGAAAAAACCGCTGAAGTGTTTACCGAAGATGGGTATTTGCGTACTGGCGATAAAGGGGTGATTGACGCTGATGGTTACGTAAAAATCACAGGCCGCTTAAAAGACATCTTCAAAACGGCTAAAGGCAAGTACGTGACGCCAGCGCCAATTGAAGCGAAGTTTATGGAAAACCCTATCGTAGAGCAGGTATGTGTAACAGGTACAAACCTTCCTCAACCTGTGGCTCTGCTAGTGCTTAGCGAAGAGGCGCACAAGAAAGATAAGGCAAGCATTGAATCGAGCCTTAAGAAAACCTTTGATGCCATAAATGCTAAGTTGGAAAGCCATCAAGTGATGGATCGTGTTGTGGTCATGAAAAAAGAGTGGAGTATTGAAAACGACTTACTTACACCCACGTTGAAAGTGAAACGACACGTTTTAGAAGAGCGTTTCGAAGGTATTATTCAAGGCGATTACTCCGAAAAACTTGTGTGGGTAAACGCGTAGAGACCCGCGCTATTTAGCTAAGTTCATAGTAAAAAGCTCTGCAACTTGCAGAGCTTTTTTACATATAAGGGACTGTGTTTTGAAATCATACCCCTTTAAGCTGGTGGCGTTCGGTGCTTTCGCCGCTTGTAGGCGGGTGATAGTAGGCAGGGGCGCTTTCTAACACCCCGTGATTTCGTGAAAAGCCTACCTTATGAAGGGTAGCGATTGCGCAGACCTTCATAAACTAAGTCGCTAAATTCGGGCTTAGTTAAATCAAGGGCATCCATTACTTCAACTAAGTGCTCGTTATCTTCGCGGCCTTCCCATACTTTAACGTAGGTACCTTCTTTATAGCCGTTGTCTTGGCGGAAGAAGTTCAGTACGTTTTTACCCACATATTGTCGGTAGAGCTCGTCTGCGCTCATTTCACATTGGTTCACAATAAACATAAATAACGGCACGCTAAAGCGTTTTGCTGCACATAAGCCAGTCATTAACTCTAGGTTGTCCAGCAGTGACTGGTTTGCTGCATCGTAATCTTTTCCGTCAAACGTTACTAATGTATCGCCACTTGCTAGCTCAGCAGCAATACTTTTAGCTGACGCTTCAATGTCACCGTTATATTCAATGATGCAGGCGCTTAGGGCAAAGTGCCATATATCAACTAATTCCATTTGCAGTTGCGGTAAGTCTTTTTGTTGCGCCTTCCACCATTTCCAACCGTGGTGCTCAATAGCTTCAACCGACTCAACCATGGCGGCCCGCAAGTATCCATAGCCCGCATTCAGCCAATCGGGGTTTACTTTGGCGTTCATTTTGTCTTGAAGAGAAAGCATAGTGGCGAGTTGTTGGGCGGTTAACATTATTGCTCCTGACCGTGAAGTGGCACGCGAAATTGCAGTGATTCTTGTAAAGGGCAAATTGTACTTGAATGACGCTTACTGAGAAACTGATAAATTTTAGTCGGTAATGGCTTAGCATTTTCTTTACGGACTGCTTGCTCTTGGTGCACCTGCACCACGGTGCAACTGTGACCTATTGGTCATGTTTTTTTGCTTCTTCTAAGTTATTGAATTATATGAAGTAAAAAACTGGCACTCTATCTGCAAAACAATCATTGTTAACAGTGCTGCGCAGTAGCGCTAACGTGAATGAGTGCCAGGCAACGCTTATTCACGTTGTTACTGAGTAGACCGTAAACCTTACCCATACAGATTTTTCGTGTCCTGAGGTCTGTATGGGTTTTTTTTAACAACTGTCTCGATTTTCTATCGTTGCTTTCCTTCGTAAAACCCCACTCGTTTCGTTCTGCAGTATTTTTCATTTTTACGCTTTCAAAAAGCATTGTATTTGGTTTAAGAGTACACGATTTATCCGGTCCAGACGGCATAAGCAATTTACTTAGCTAAATTGGAAAGAAATCACTTAACTACTACGCTGATTGCGCTACACTAATTTGAATATCTAAGATGAATGTTCGCTATCTATACATTATCTAAGGGCTCGTTCTACAAAGGATTTTTCGATTGCTTGCGCTATATCCCTCTAACAAATTAGAACACTTAAGTTTTCTTCTTACTACGCTTTTACGTCAACAACCTTTAGGCGTATTTACCCCAGAAACGATCTTGGTTGAAAGCCCAGGTATGCAGCATTGGGTAAGCATGCAGATGGCTAACGAACACGGCGTAGCTATGAACATCGACTACCCACTGCCCGTGCGTTTTATGTGGAATACAGCACGCACTGTATTGGGGGCTGACAAGGTACCGAAACAATCGCCTTATCGCCGCGAAGTACTCACGTGGCGTATAGATAATGTTCTTCAAGATAATGCGCTAATGGATAGCGATGCATTCGAGCAGGTTAACAAATACTGGCAAAGTGCAGGTAGTGAACAAGAGCAGCGGCTTCAGCTTGCTACGGCACTGGCTGACGTATACGAACAATACTTGCTGTATCGCCCTGACTGGTTGTTTAAATGGGAAAATAACGAGCGAGCCGTATTCGACGATATGGAAGTGTGGCAAAGTGAAATTTGGCGAATTTTAGCGAAAGACCAGCCTTTGCATCCCGCACGCTTACACCAAATGACGCTGGAAGCGCTAGAAGCGGGTAACGTACCTGCTCATTTGCCCAAGCGCGTTATTGTTTTTGCCATAAACACCATGGCGCCCCAACTCATTGCGTTTTTCGATGCCCTTGCCCAGCACATCGATATACATATCTTTCACCTCAACCCCAGTGTTAACTATTGGGGTGAAGCAAAAAGTAGTAGTGAGCAAGCCAAGCTGCTTCGTTTAGAAGGACTTAAAAAGTGGATGGAAGAAGACCAATCCAACCCACTGCTTGGCAACTTAGGAAAGCAGGGCCGAGAACTGTTTAACTTACTCACCGAGCTGGATACGTTTGAAATAAGTGCATTCGACTCGCCAGATTTCGAAAGTGCAGGTGAGGGAGAGGATGAACACGGACAGTGTCATTCCAGAGGCCTGCTCGACTACATTCACAATGATATCCTTCAGGCTGCTCACCCCCAGCCACTGACTCACCAATTAAAGAACAAAGACGACAGTGTCACCGTAATGTGCACCCATTCTGCACTGCGCGAAGTTCAAGTGTTACATGACCACTTGCTGCACTGGTTGTCTCAAGACAAAACCCGCACACCCTCTGACATATTGGTGATGTGCCCGGCGATTGAGAATTACGCGCCGTTTGTTGATGCAGTATTTCACCGAGTGGGTACCAAATCTTTAGGTGGTACTGGCCAGGTACGTCTTCCTTGTACTATTGCTGACAGAAGCCCCATGGATGCAGAGCCCCTTATTGCAGCATTCATGGCCTTGCTACAGTTACCGGATAGCCGCTTTGGTGTATCGGATATTTTGGATTACTTACAGCTCGACTCGGTTCAAAAGCGCTTTTCCGTGTCTCAAGATGATATAGAGCAAATGGTCGTTTGGTTAAAGCAGGCACACATTCATTGGGGCCTTAATAGCGCTCATAAAACTGCGGTGTCAGAAGGCGTAAATTTAGACGACACCTATAGCTGGTGGTGGGGCATTCGCCGTTTACTTATGGGCATGCTTGCGCCAGATAGCGAAATGATAGTGAGTGATGTACTTACCATTCCCGATGTGGAAGGGCAAAGCGCGTTAACGTTAGGTAAGCTCATAGAAGTGGTGGCGTTACTGGGGGAATTTGCTCAAGAGTTAACCCAACCCCGACCGCCAGAACAGTGGTCTAAAGCATTGATTGCGCTTCGTGACGCCTGCTTTATGCCTACAAAAGATCAGCAGCAAAGCTGGGATCTCATCGCCAAAGTCGCCGCAGACCTTGCCGCCCGGTGTGAAGAAGCTAACTATGAGCACGAATTAACCTTGCGACAGGTTCGAGATCTTTTGCTCAATCGATTTTCATCTCCAGATGCCGGAAACCACTTTATGACCGGTCAGGTTACGGTATGTTCTATGCTTCCAATGCGAAGCATACCGTTTAAAAAAGTGTGTATTTTAGGCCTGAATGACAGTGAGTTTCCTCGTAAATCAAGCCCGTTAGGGCTCGATTTAATGGCAAGTGATGGTCGCAGGGTTGGCGATCGCTCTAGACGATTGGAAGACAGGTACTTATTCCTAGAAGCTATTATCTCAACCCGGGAAAGCCTGTATTTAAGCTATCAAGGTAACGATGTAACGAATAACAGCGAACGGCAGCCCAGTCTCGTTTTGGCTGAGTTCATGGATATGCTTGAAAATAACTATGCATTGTCACTAGAGAAATACGCGGTTCATGCGCCGTTACATCCCTTCAGTGAACCGGTTTTTGCTGGGGCGTTGCCCAGTTATGAAACGGGGTGGCTTCGCCTAGCCGATGCGCTTCAGCACAACAAATTAGGTGCTAACGCGGCTGATACGAATGAAAACGCTGATGTTGTTGATACCTCCCTTGATACGGCGACAGCTGATATTAGCCAGTCGCCCCGCGCACTTGCAACACAAGCGCTACGTTTGTCGAATATGCAAATCGCCAGAGCATTTAAAGATCCGCTTGAGCATTTTTCCATACAAAGGCTTGGCGTGAATTTATCGCAATCATTTACCCTGCTTGAGAACAGCGAACCTTTCGAAACAAATGCATTGCTGCGTTATCAGGTGCTCGACGCTATATTTTCCTCGCCTGAGCGCAATAATTCGTCAGAACTTGATGCCAGTGAACTTACATACAGCGAGCAAGTAATTACATTTGCTTCGCTTAGAGGGGATATTCCCAATAACCCAGTGGCAATGGATGAAGTTGAAATGTGGAAAGAGGGGGCGCTAGCGCTAAGTCAAGCTATGGGCCCTCACGATGCCGAGCACAAAAAAGCACAGTTTCAAGGTAAGTATATTACCTTCACTACCACGGCACTAGAAGGCAGCGACGCATTAGTCGAGCTTTGCGCCGGGAAAGTTGACGCTCATCGGGCGCTAGGCTTTTTCATCTCACAATTGATATTTTCAAGTAGCGATGAAACAACTAGTTACACCAATTACCCATTAGAAATTTACGCCTGCTCGTGGGAAAAAGGCGAAACTATTCTGAAAAAACAGAAATTTCCTGCAGTTGAGCGCGAGTCCGCCGTTCAGTTACTCCTGTTTATAGAGCAGCTTTACATGGCTATTTACACCGCGCCAACCCCCGTGCATTTAAGTTTGTTTGGTAGCATTATACCTGGTAAGAGAAATTCAGAATGTAAACCAATTGTCGACAGTATAAAACCTGAAATGTTTGGACACCTACTTAGGGCGCTATTGAGTGCTGACAATTCCTGTGAAACCGACAAAGCGGTTATTTATCAAGTAAAGCAGGCTATTGATGAAGTCTGCCCCATTGCAGATAACGACACTGTCGATGAAGCAAGCGAAAAAGCACAGCAAATCATGACTCAAGCGGCTGGGCTTTTCGACACGGTAGAATTACATCGGGCGCTAACCGATTGGCAGCAAAGTAGCGGGCAGTATAGCGCTGACATGGCTAATAACCCTTATCTTAACTGGCTATTTCCTCAAGGCATCAATTGGAGTGATGTGCCGCATTTAAGTGCCTTTTTACTATTCGCCATGGTAAACAACGCGTCTCAAGAGGAGAAGTTATGAGCAATATTACCCCATCCTCTGCAAGCGATATGGCAACCCAAACCCAGCTTGAAACCAATGAAAAGGCCAACAATGACGCGCAATTGCTTGATGTGGTAGCAATGCCATTAAAAGGGCGGCATCTAATAGAAGCCAGCGCAGGGACGGGTAAAACCTTTAACATTACCCGGTTATATTTGCGCTTACTGTTAGAAAAAAAGCTGACGGTAAAAGAAATATTGGTAATGACGTTCACCAAAGCTGCCACCGAAGAAATAAAAGGGCGTATTGCCAAAACCTTAAGAGAGGCGTTTCTGATTTGGCAGCAAGCCAAAGAGAATGACAATCAAATTGACAGCAACTGCGACCCTGTTTATCAGCATTTGTTTACTCGCTGTAATACCGACGAAAGCCTGGCTTTGCTAAAAGCTGCACAGTTAGAACTTGATGAAGCGTCGGTTTTCACTATTCACGGCTTCTGCCAGCACGTCATTACCCAGTTGGCGTTTAACAGTGGTTTTGCCATGTCGTTAAACTTAGGTAATGACACTAGCGATTTGTACCTTCAGGCGGCAGAAGACTACATTCGAAAGGTGAGCAAGAACGAAGACAATTTTAGGCTGCTGGCAGAGTCAGGGTGGCATACACCTGAAAGGCTGTTACTGGAGTTTAATGCCAGCATTAAAAGTACTCTGACCCCATTAATGCTTAGCGAGCAGGATATTGAGCTTGCCTATCAAAGGCAGCTAGATGAATCGCCGCATACTTCTGTGGCCTACGTAAAAACGCTATCGCAAAGCGTAGAAGATAATGAGGGGTTGTTAGTTGAGCAGCTTATTAAAACACCTGCTCATAAGAAAGAAAGGCCGCAGGAATTGGCCGCATTAAAGAGCTGGCTACGTTCATGCGCAGATAGCGGGCAATATTACTTACCCCCGCCTGAAGCAGAAGCGTTTGTTAAAGGCACTCGCTACGCGAGAAATTCTTCAGGGGTAAAAGAAATACTAACGCCGATTAAAGAATTTGCTGCTGCATTGAAAAAAGTATTCGGCGAAAAGGATAAGGCACTGGCTAAAGTACCCGTGTTTAAGCTGGTTGTAGAAGCCATTGCGTTCATTAAAGGGCGCGTTGATAAACAGAAAAAGCAGCTTGGTGTTATCGATTTTGACGATCTCATTCGCATGTTAGCCGATGAGGTGGTTAAGCCTGACAATACGCTTGTCCCTGAACTTCGTAAAAAATTTCCTGTGGCGCTTATTGATGAGTTCCAAGATACCGATGCCAAGCAATACGCCATTTTGGACGCGGTTTATCCCAATGCATCGAGCAATTCGGCCTCACAAACAGAAACAGACCTTTCAAACGATAACGAGGAGAGCGCGTCGGCAAGAGTCAGTGCGTTATTAATGATTGGCGACCCTAAACAGGCGATATATCGCTTTCGCGGAGGGGATATCTTCACCTACTTGAAGGCGGGCAGACAAGCAGACTATCGCTGGGTAATGAACACCAACTGGCGCTCGGTAGAGGGGATGGTAAAAGCCTATAACCGGTTATTTTATGGTGCACCTGTGGCATCAAATACCCCAACTGATGTGTTTGGCTTTGATATCAAATACAACCCCGTTGAATTTACGCCCAAAGCGGCAGCGGCTAAAACCCCATTGATAGACCCTGCAGCGCAGCGTAGCGCGATGAATTACGTGAGCCTGTGTTTGGAAGAGAAAGAAAATACCAACATTATGCGTCGTAAAATGGCGCAGTGGATTGCGCAAGAGATTTATCGCCTGCTAAACGAGGCTCAATTTCAATTGGACAACGGCGAAACAAAACCGGTAAAGCCGCAAGATATCGCTATCTTGGTAAAAGACAGGACCGAAGCCGGCGCTATCAAAAACGTTCTACAGCAAAAAGGGTTAGCCTGCGTTTATTTAAGTGATCGCAGCAACTTGTTTGCCAGTGCCGAAGCGAAAGATGTACTTAGGCTTTTAAACGGTATATGGCATGCGAACGATACAAGCAACGTTTCCTCTAGCTTAGCATCTCCGCTTTGGGGCTATAGCCCGCAGACCCTCATTGAACTGCTTTACCACGAAGATGATACTATGTGGGATAAAGCGATGGACAAAGTATTGTCTTTACGCGACATGTGGCTTCAAAAAGGCTGTATGAGCGTACTTCTGCACCTAATGCAAGACAGCTACGTCCCCCATGCTGATAACGTGGAGCGCGCGCTTACAAACTATCAGCATCTTGCCGAAGTGCTGGAAAAAGCCAGTACCACGCACCAGCGACCCGAACAGCTACTCGACTGGTTAAATAAACAAATTCACAAGCCAGAAAGTGATGAAGAACTTACGTTACGCCTTGAAAGTGACAGCCAGCTAATTCGCCTTATTACCCAGCACGGTTCAAAGGGCCTTGAATACCCCATCGTGTTTGTTCCTTACGCAACCGGCTATAAGGATGCATCGAAAAATGGTAAATCTACGTCACAAATATTTACCTTTTACGATGAAGACAAGCAAGATTTGCAAATGCAGTTAGGACAGACCGCTCAAGCTATAGCTCGTGTTCAACGCGAAAGCGAAGCAGAAGACATGCGCCTTGCTTATGTTGCGGTGACGCGTGCGGCACACCGTTGTTACATGGGGGTTATTCCACTGGCTAATAACGAAAAAAGCGCGCTGGCCCGCGCCTTGGGCGTGAGTGGCGATGAGAGTACGAACAGAGACTGGCAGAGTGTATTACGCCGTGTCGCCGAGGAGGATGAGTCTCATGCTAGCTATATTGACGGCGATGAATTTGAAGAAATCTATTCAGGTTTTGAACAAGGTGACGCGATACCTCAACTCACAGCACTACAATTTACGGGTACTGCAAGCGAAGAATGGCGGCTCTATTCATTTTCAGCCATGAGCCGTTTAACTACCGTAGGCTCGGTGAAAAGTACAGATACTGTTGAGGGCGCGGGTCAAAGCCTTCCAAGCGTACCTGTACTTCAAACCGTACGCGATGAAGAAGTGTACGCGCTCGATACGCTTTCCACTGACGGAGAGATACTTGGTGCTATAGATGTAGACTCTCACACCCCGTTGATACAAACGAGCGCAGTAACGAAAAATGACTTGCGCTTTACGCTAGAAAAGGGCGCAAGTGCAGGTAACTTACTTCACGATATCTTAGAACACAGTGATTTTAGTGCGCCGGTGTGGGAAGAAAGTGGCAAAGAGTTAGTGAATCGCTTTGGGTTAGAGGAAAAGCGTACGCCTTTTCTTTACGAGTGGCTTGAAGAAGTTTTACAAACGCCTTTGTACCCCAATATGCAATTGTGTATGAGTGACTTGACGTTAGAGCAAACTCTGCGCGAGGCTGAGTTTTATTTTCCAATGAACGATACCCAGTGGAAACAGCTTCGAGAAGTGCTTAATACCCATCGGCAAAGCGTGGCGGAAACCTTAGGCGGTGAGGCTGAACCGGCTCCCCAGTTCATTACGGCTAAACTTAAAGGTATGATGCATGGATTTATCGATTTAATTTTTGAACATGACGGTCAGTTCTTTGTAGCCGATTACAAGTCAACCTGGCTGGGTGATACCCTTGAAAGCTACATGCCTTCAGGTCTGTTTCACAATAATCAGCACCACCTTTATGATCTTCAGTATTTAATCTACTGCTTAGCGTTACACCGCTATTTAAGCAATACGCTGCCTGATTATGACCCCGATATCCATTTTGGCGGCGTTTATTACCTTTATTTACGTGGTATGCACCCAGAGAACGAGCAAGGTGAAGGGGTGTTTTATACCCATATTCCATCCAGTTTACTTCATCAATTGGACGCTATTTTCGCAAGTAAAGGCACTACTCACACCCCTCCAGACCCGCTAGATAATGGGGATGAAAACGAAGCACCGTTAAGTGAACGAGATTCGGCAGACCCACTTCAAAAAGGTACGAATGCTAATTCTTCAAGTGAAAGCCAAAAGCCTTCGGGTCAGCAGCAATTTAGTTTCGACGACGAATAGGAGAAGCAATGAATAACAACCAACATTCAGTGTCGTCGTTTTTCGATAACTTATTTGGCATTGAAGCCATCGACAAATTCGTGGCAAAAGAATTTGGCTTTATAGAGGAACTGTCTCAAGAGGACGCGTTTATATGGGCGGGAATATTGGTATACCTGTCGTATATGCAGCGAAATGGACATAGCTGTATCTATTTGAAAGACGTGGCGGGAACCACGCTTTTTAAAGACGCGGTTGCCTTAGAAAATAATGCGTCAGCGTCTTCAGAAAAAAGCAGTGCCAGTGAGCAACATATGGCTCTCACTCAAGTCATGGAGCCTAAGGTACAGCAAAATAAAGAGGAAAAAGCGCCTAAAACAGGCTTTGAGGTACCAGAGTTAACGCCTTTGCTTAAAATAGTGAAAAGCGCCCTTGGCAACGAGCAATTAGCCAAGCTTTTCGTATACGACAATGGCAGACTTTATAGCCGCCGGTACTATGAATTTGAACAAGAAGTGGCGAGAAGCGTAGTAGAACGCGCAGTACTTCACCCTTTAAATGATGACGTAGCCGACAACGTAAAAGCCTTGTGGCCTGCTATATTTCCTACCACCACTACAGACCAACAAGACTGGCAGCAAATAGCGGTAGCCAAAAGTTTGATACAGCGATTTTGCGTAATAAACGGCGGGCCGGGTACAGGTAAAACCTACACCGTGCTGCGTTTATTACTTGCGCTACAGGCCTGCGATGAAGAGCTAAAAATTGTACTGGCAGCCCCTACGGGCAAAGCGCAGCAGCGTATGACTGAGTCTATCATGAATAGCGTAGAAGGGCTTCGCGGTAAGGTAAGCGACACCGCGCTTGATAGTGTGCCTACAGAGGCCGTTACCCTGCATAGGCTGTTAGGACTCAGAGAACATGGCGTTGCGACAAAGTACAATCAACACAACAAACTATCAGCCGACGTACTTATTGTTGATGAAGCCAGTATGGTTGATTTAGCCCTAATGACGCGCATAGTTCGGGCGTTACCTGACCACGCGCGGTTATATTTCATTGGTGATGCTGATCAGCTTCCAGCGGTTGAGCTAGGCAATGTGCTTGAACAGTTAGTTAGCGATGAAACTGCGCTTGATTTTTCTCACGAAAACCCATTAGCCGGTGGTGAAAACAGTAGTAATGAGCGTACACTTGGCGGTGTACCTTCTTCAATGCGACAGCATATTGCCACGCTTTGCCCGCATCTGCCTTTGTTACCTGTAAATGAACAGGCAAAAAGCTACGTGGCAACGTTGCAAGCGCCGCAACGCTTCAAAGGGCAGGTGGCTCGGGTGGCAACGGCAATTCAGCGCGGCGATGCGAACGGTGCGCTTGCTGCTATTGCACAAAAGAATAGTGGCAGTAAGCAAGGCGATAATGCTTCACAGTCGAAAAGCGCTGGTGAAAAAAGCATCAGTACTAATGGCCGCTCACGTTTACAGCCTGGTGTTCACTTATGGCCAGAAAGTCAACTTGGTGGTCGTGAGCTACAGCAGTTAGCGAAAGAGAGCTTCTTACCCCTATTTGAAGCCCAAAGTGCAGAGGAGGCGCTCAACCGCCTTAATTACGTTAGGTGGTTAACCCCTATACGTAAAGGCGCCATGGGGGTGGAAGGTTTGAATAACTTGGTGTTCGATGCCATTAAGCACAAGATCAGGCGACGTGAGGGACACTTCTATCAAGGTCAGCCTATTATGATTGTAAAAAATCATCATCCACAGCGTTTGTCCAACGGCGAGGTAGGCGTAATTTGGCCGGATAGCACGGGCAAATTGTATGCGTGGTTCTACCAGGATACGTATGTCGAAGGACAACAAACAGGCAAGAGCTTGAGCGATAGCTCAAATAACAGTAGCGCGCAAAATTTAGGGCAACAGAAGCAAGCGCTACGCAGCATATCGCTATCAAGAGTACCGCAGTTTGAAACCGTGTATGCCATGACTATTCACAAGTCTCAGGGCTCTGAGTTTAATCACGTTGTGCTTATTTTGCCCAAACCCGAAAGCGAAAAAGCCGCTAACCTGTTTCACCGAGGTTTAGTCTACACAGGGTTAACGCGGGCAAAAGACGGGTGCTTAATTATTTCCGATAGCAATACATTCAGCGGCATGGTGGCAACGGTTGATACACGCTATTCAGGCTTATCTAGCGCAATAAGCCGATGCGCTGAAAAAGTACTCTGACCCCCCAACTCGGGGGAGGGCAGAGTGCTTTTCTTGATGATTATGCTACTGGCGTGAATAGACAAAGGCCGCGCTTGTTGATATCAATTGGCGTATTGCTTATTAAATAGATACGAGTTGGTGATGTAACCCGCAGTATACCGCCTTCTGCTTTTAAAAACTGAGATGGTAGCAGCACGGGTGCTTCGCCGCTTTCGGAGTTAGATGTTTCAACTTTTACGTCAAAGTATGACAAGCCGCCATGATCTAGCCAGCCCAATATATTGTCTGGTGTGGCCACAAAGTTATCGTGCTTCAGAACATTGCTGTGAAGCGTAATATTGGCACCGAAAACGGGTTTAGTTTCAATCGCCATTTGCGTGTTAGGCTTTAAATACAATCGGTATAGCCCGTGTGCTTCGGGCACAATGTCGTCGTTTGCATCTGTATTATTCACTAACGTAAGCATACAAGGTTTCGCATGGTAGTACTGATGGTTTATTGTGGCGGACATAAGGCAATGTTGCGTTGATGTGGATCAAGCAGAGTTGAATGCTGTATTGGGCGGGCGAAAATAGCATGAACCCGCCTTGGAAAGTGGAAATAAAGAAATAAATACTGAGAGTAATAGTGACAGAATCCCAAATTAGCGTGCATTTTCGCTTAACAAAATTAGATGCCATGCAGGCGTATACGCTAAAAAGAGAAATTGAAGGAGCATACTTTGTCAAACACGAAGGTTCTGACATTTTTGTTGGTATGGTGCCTTTGAAAGAAACCTTGTTTGATGAGTTAAATGACTACCTTATTCGCCAACAAATTCATTATGACGCCTGCGATATTCATGTAAAAGCGAAGCGCGCTGACGGTGAGATAACAGTACCAAAAGTAGTCAATAAACTGCTTAAGTATATCGACTGTAAGTTAACTTACGCGTTTTCTGCATAGCACCAACACTATTTACGCGCGCTATCTAGTGTAAACCGCCAAGGCAATTGGGCATAACTATTCCCTGTACGTTTAATATTGCTACCGATATAGATGTTTAACGAAAACGATAGGAATTGAGTTCATAGGGCAGGGCAAAAGCACAGCAGGCTTTTTGCGCTAAGCGAGGGTTTCGACCTGCTTTTGTCTTTGCGTTATAGAACTTCCAGCGGTAGCTATGACCACCAAAGCCACTGCAAACCATTGAGAAAGCGTAAGGCTTTCATCAATAATGATAAACGCTGCTATAGCTGCAACAGCAGGCTCTACGCTCATCATGATACTGAACGTTTGCTTTGGCATATTGCGCATGGCGCTCATTTCTAATGTGTAGGGTATAGCAGATGAAAATATGCCTACGGCACAGCCAATCAACACCGCTTCAGGGGCAAGCAAAGCACTCCCTTGAGTGATTACACCCACAGGTACTACACACATAGCGGCTACCAACATGCCTAAGGTTACCGTAATTCCGCCTGACCCTTCGTTGCCTGTTTTATTGCCAAATACAATGTAGCCTGCCCAAAAAGCGCCTGCCGTAAGCGCCAAAAGCACGCCGAGTGGGTCCAAGCTTTCAGCAGAAGCCCCGCCAATATCAGGAAGTAATAAGCAAACGCCAGCTACGGCTAACAGCGCCCAAGCGAAGTCTCGCTTCTTTCTGGCGCTGAAAAACGCAACAGCCAGTGGGCCTGTGAACTCAAGCGCCACGCCTATACCTAACGGAATTCGCTCAATGGCAAGGTAGAAGATGATATTCATTGCCCCTAAGCAAGCGCCGTAAAAAAAGACGTTTCGCCAACCTTTTGCGCTTAAGCGTGCTCGCCAAGGCCTAAAAATAACAGTCAAAATCAATGCTGCGAAAAAAGCACGTAAAGCACTGGTACCTTCTGGCCCTACAACAGGGAAAAGTTGTTTAGCAAACGATGCACCCGATTGAATGGTTACCATTGCCAAAAGCACGGCAACGATGGCAAGTAAAAAACGTTGATTCACAATGTATTACAGCTTGAAAGAGATAAAGCTGAATTATATTTGTTCTGAAAGTGAAATGCTCGTTGATAAGAGAAAATATTGAAAATTAACGTTAACAACGAGTGCCTACTGACACTAGTTGATTATGTACTCGTATCATTATTTCACATCACTACAATTTGAAATGGGCCATTAGGCTTCGTAGCGTTGGATCGAACCGATCGGGAACCCGTTCAATAGTCATGTGATATTCTGGCACATTCCGCCTAAAAGCAGAGCAATAAGCACTTGGTTGGTGACCGTGTGTATGGGGTGTATTTTAACTATGAAAGGGCATCCGCGATAGATTTCGAACACTATGTTAATGGTAATCACATTGATGTACACATAGGAATAAAATAACGCTTTTCAGCAAATTTGCATTAATCTGCATAAACGTAAATTTGAAAACTAGTTGCTATTGCTCGCATGCTCTATACTAAAATGTAGATTATGGCGTGAAGTCGTCGATATCCATTTAATTTCAATGATTTTAAATACACGAGGTTTGTGTGTAAGTACTAAATAATCAGTTGATGTTTCCTCTTTTAAGGAAAGCAATTGCATACGCTTACTCAATTACATATAGACATCGCTCGAAACGCCACGGACGATTTTAATTTATTTCACGATCCTATGCGTTGGCAGCGCATATCATGTAACCCGTTTCGAGGCACCATCGCGCTGGGGTTTCAACTTGGTCTTTATGTAGAAGCCCAGATAAATCAAAGTGCATCTGCCATTGAGCAAAGACAATATTCAGTTTATGAGTTTACTTTCGTTAACCCGGCGAAAGTAGGGGACGAACTCAATCTAGTAGTAAAACTTATGCCTTTATCAGATATGCTCGATAAAAACAGTTAACCCAGTCGAATTGTTCGGCCAGTTTTCGCTTTATTCAAACAAAAAACCGGCGTAAAAACGCCGGTTTTTTTTCAGGTTACGTACTAAACCGTAAATTACATTTTGTATGCTACGGTTACATAGCCAAAGCGGCCAATGTTGTCGTAGGCGCCGTCGATTTCACCCGTACCCGTTGTACCTGTAGGTAGCGCACGGTTAAACAGGTTATCAATACCCACGGTTAGGCTTACACCATTTTTAAAGTTGTAACCCGCAGTTACATCGGTTACTGCGTATGATGCAAGCTCCATACGGTTACTTGGGTTAGGGTTACGTGCTAGCTCTTGGTTGTCGTAAAGGCTCGCGCGCTCAATGTAGCGCGTTTTCCAGCTTGCTTCCCAATCGCCACGGCTGTAGTTAACCGTGAAGACACCTTGCCAGTCAGACTCACCAGCAGTGCCGGCGTTTTGATAAAATAGCTCTGGGTTGTCCTGGAATGGGAATTCTTTACGGTCTTTAAGGTAAGTTGCAATTAGGCTTGTACGGAATGCACCTTCAAGTGCATCGAAGTCGTAGCCTAGCTCGAAATCTACACCTTTTGCTTCTTGACCCGCAATGTTCAATGCGTAGCTGCGAATTTGCGTAATTTCGCCGGTTTCTGAATCACGGTCGATTAGGCCGCAGTAAGGGTTATTGATGCCCGTTTCAGAGTCTACGCAGCGATCAAGGATCGTTTGACCGTCAATATTAGTAATTGCGTCGGTAAGTTCAATTTCCCAGTAGTCGACTGTTGCAGTGAAGCCTTCAAACCAAGCAGGTGTGTAAACCAAACCTAGGGTTTTAGAGATAGACTGTTCTGCCTGAAGGTCGATGTTACCGCCGTTTACGCCTTCCAGCGTTGCCGAGTCATAGTCAGAATTAAAATCTGCAGGAACGCCTAACGCTGCGCAGTTTGCAATGCGCTGGTCGGCATTAGCAAGGTCTTCTAGCTCGTCTGTACGACAAGGGTCGCTGACGCTAAAGAACGTTTGGCTTGCTTCACCGTAAAGTTCGCTGATGTTCGGTGCACGAAGGGCCGATGACTTAGTCGCTCTAACACGCAAGTCTTCGAAAACTTGCCAATCTAGACCAAGTTTCCAGCTTTTCGCGTTGCCAATAGATGAGTAATTAGCAATACGGGCAGCGGTGTCGAAGGTTAGCATATCCACGCCCGGTAAGCCTTCAAGAAGCGGAACCGTTACTTCGGTAAATACTTCAGAGACATCGTACTCACCCTTGTCTTCGCCTAGTGCATTGAAAAACGTACCTGCTGCGTTGTCTGGCTCTTCAATTGCGCTTTTTTCTTTGCGGTATTCTACACCTGCGGCAAAACCTACGTAGCCCGCTGGCAACTCGTAAATACCAGAGTTAGCAATCGTTGCGCCCGCATTGTATTGCTCGATTTTGCTTGTACCCACAGAGGTGGTATTCACATAGTCAATTGCGTCTTGTGAAGGCTGTCCGTAACCCATGATGTTAAGCGGCACACAGCCATCTTCGCTGCCTGATGCACAAACAATGTTGCCATTGTCATCTTCAATAGCGTCTATTGCATTATAGAAGTTCTGAAGAATAAGGTTGTTGCGGTTCTCACGCTCTAGCTCAGTTTTACCGTAGTTTACGAACGCCTCGTAGTTCCACTCATCATTGATGTAACCTTCTACACCTAAAACGTAGCGATAAGTTTCGCGTTCATCAGCTTCAGTTCGGCGACCTAGGTCGGTCATCATGCG
Source organism: Alteromonas sp. G5_S2_22_S1 (assembly GCF_054968525.1). Lineage (NCBI taxonomy): Bacteria > Pseudomonadati > Pseudomonadota > Gammaproteobacteria > Alteromonadales > Alteromonadaceae > Alteromonas > Alteromonas sp. G5_S2_22_S1. The sequence goes on from NZ_JBQKUJ010000015.1 coordinate 23,050, forward strand.
GTTTAGCTCGATGCTTTCAAGGCCGTTTGCGTCCATGTACTCAGCAACGCTGTCGTCTAAAAATGCGTTGTTGCGTGTGATAGTTGTTTCATCGCTATAGAAGAAAAACGCTGGCTGTGCCATTGAGATAGCGCGCGTGCGGGCGTATTTTGCCTGTGCGTAAACCGTAGTATCGTCGTTAAGTTCGTAGTTACCTTTAACGTTTAGGTTAGTACGATCAAACTCAGGCTGTAACTGCGTGAACTGACGAAGGTTGAAAAGGTCACAGTTAGCGCAGAAAACGCCATCTACCTGATCGCCAATATAGATGTCTTTAATTGAGCCGTCAGCGTTAAAGGTTTTTGTTCCGCCGCCAAATACACCTGCGTTATTTAGTACGTAGTAACCTGCATTAGGCGTGTAGAAGTTGTCAGGGAACGCCGTTGAATTAAGCTGGTCTTCCTCGCGCTCATAACCCATGATGCTTTCGAAGCTCATGTTGCGGTACGCCGTAGCAGTCCACGGGTTGTCTAAGGCATCTAGCGATTCTTGTGAGCTATATTCAGCTGCGAAGGCGATGTTACCGCGGTCGTTGTCAAAGTTAAAACCGTAAGACGCTTGGTACTTATCGTTTTTGTAGCCGTTTTCCTGCGCGAAACCTTGCGTTGCGCTAATGTCGAACCCTTCAATATTCTTTTTAAGAATGAAGTTAACCACACCGGTCACCGCGTCGGCACCGTATACAGCAGATGCGCCGCCAGTTACGATTTCTACACGCTCAATCCATGGTAACCGTTCACCAGGACCCTATTGACAGCTAAAAATATTTATTTTTAACGATCGTGAGGATCCTATTGATTGATCCCGCCAGTCTGTCAGAGTGGTTTCATGCCACGTAAAAAGCAGCCCACAAAGCCACCCGTCGCCACTAATCTCGATGATGCCAATGAGCTCATTGGTGCATTGTGGGATAGGCTTAATGACCTCGAAGACCGACTGAATCAGAACAGTCGTAATTCATCGCTCCCGCCATCTTCTAATGGTCCGAGTGTAGCTTCATCTGCGCCAGCTAAAAAGCCGACGGGCCGTAAGCGCGGTGCGCAATCCGGCCATAAAGGTAGTAAGCGGATGCTGGCCGATACCGTTGATGAGACGCGCACCTATTATCCCGACGATACTTGTGCTTGCGGTGGTGACATTGCTATCAATGATTCCCCTTATCGTCGGCATCAGGTATTTGATATTCCCAGCCAGGCATTCTCTGTAGTCGAACATCAGTTGCATCAGGGCCATTGTTGTCAGTGCAGTAAAACGGTAAAAGCCACACTACCCGACAACGTGAATCAAGGGCAGATGGGCAATAACCTGCTGGCGTATGTGGCGATGCAGTCGGGTCAGTTTCACCAGAGTATCAGTAAAATACAGCAACAGCTTGAACAGAACTTCGGTTTATCGTTCAGTCGCGGTGCTATCTCCGAAGCACAAGGCCGCGTCAGTGCGGTGCTGACGCCTGCCTATCAAGATATTAAAGAGACTATGCATAATGAGGCAGTGGTTCATTGTGATGAAACCCGTCATCAGCGGGGCAAAGAAAACCGCTGGATGTGGCAAATATGCACAGATGAATTGTCTTGCTTTATGACACACTACTCTCGCGGAGCCTGGGCAGCGAAGAAATTACTGGGCGATAATCCAGAAAACATTGTTGTGACTGACCAGTATGCCGGTTATCACTATATTGATGCTGACCATCGTCAACTATGTTGGGCGCATATCTTAAGAAATATGAATGCGCTGGCGGAAAGCTGGGGCACGAATAAAATCTACGGTACAGTATTGGTCAGGCTCATCCGCCTGTTGTTCCGGCTGCAACACCGGTATGAAAGTAACAAGCTAAGTGAAAAGCGATACCGGGACCGAATGGAAAAGCTACGCATCGCATGGCGACAACAACTCGAACTGGCATCAAGACGTTGTGTGACTCCCCGGTATCAGAACCGGTGTAAACTGCTGCTGAAACACGATGATATGTGCTGGGTATTCCTCAAGAATGAAGGCGTGCCCCTGACCAATAATGAAGCAGAACGCTCATTGCGTAGCTATGTACTGTGGCGAAAAGGCAGCTATGGCGTGTGGTCACATCGGGGCGAACTGTTCAGACAGCGCATCCTGACCATTGTTGAAACCTGCCGAAAACAAAAGTTGAATCCTCTGAAATGGATCCGGGCAATACTTGCTGCGACGCTGAATAAAACCACCTATCCTCTGCTCAAAGACTTTAAAGTTGCCTGTCAATAGGGCCCTGGTGAACGGTTACCAATCCATGTAGTTGGAATGGTATTCGTATCAACGGCAGCTGTGCCTGCTGATGAAGACACATGACGCTTACCGTCAACCAATACAAGTGTGCGGTCTGTACCCATGCCGCGAAGATCCAGGATGTTTAGACCTGCAGTACCAATGAATTGCCCTGAGTTACCTAGCGAGAACGTATTTGCTAATGACGGCAGTTCGTTTAGAACCTCACCAATGTTCATCGCGCCTGAGTTAAGCAGTGACTCGCCAGAAATTGCGGTTACTGGTGAAGGTGCAATTGCGCCCTGACGAGAAATACGTGAACCGGTAACTTGAATTTTTTCAACATCGGCGCTTTCTGTCGCAGCGTCTTGAGCGATAACGTTAGCAGACGTTAATGCCACGCTTCCTGCCAGCGCTAACTGAACAGCAGTTGCTACTTTTTTCATGGTTTGTTCCTAGTGAATTTTATTTACATGCTTGTTGTTTGGTAAATGCCCCCCTTTTTTAGGCAAGGGCTGTCCAAAATGCATTACGTAAATTTTTTACTTATGTTTAGGTGGGCGCGCATTTTAGTGAGCTGAATTAGCCCAAATCAATTTTTTGCGATGAATAAAAGAAGTAAGCCTTACCTTTTAACGTACTGTTAAAGTATTTATAAATAGTAGTTTTTAGTTATATTTCTTGGCGTTGTTTTAAAACTATACGAGCATTGTTTTAATGTTGGCCAGGCGGTCAATTTTTATCTCTATTGCGCTTATTTTATGCAGGGTTGATTCATTTTGATAAAGTATCGTCAATGGGTTTTTGCAATGTTTTTAGAAAGCATTAGTACAAGTAGTTTAATAATAAAGCACCATGTAATTTGTTTCGCAGTTTAACTTAATTATTTGTTCATTCACCTCTCTGCTTTAAATTGTTAACCGGTTTGTTAAAAATATTTTGTTTTTGCGGTTGGGAGGTGCTGTATTTTCGCTCTAAATTAAATAAAGAAAAATAGAATTAGTGTATTTTTTAAACCTTTATTCTGCTGTGCGTCACAACTAAATAAATGCCCACGTAAAGTGGGCAAGTTGCGTAAATAATAAATGAGTCTCAGCAAGCAGCTTAAGCAAGACGCGTGTTAGGCATATTTATCGTCTATTTATCGTCTATTAGATTAGGCACTTAGCTTTTGCGCTAATTCTTGCCTTACTATTTCAGCACCAGCGCTAAGCGCTTCAAGCTTACCTTTTGCGACAGAACGGGGCAGTGGCGCCATACCGCAGTTAGTACAAGGGTAAAGCTTATCGGCATCCACGTATTTAAGGGCTTCACGTAATGTAGCGGCGACTTCTTCTGGCGTTTCTATTGTGTTGGTGGCTACATCAATAGCGCCAACCATCACCTTTTTGCCCTTGAGCAATGAAATAAGCTCAATAGGCACGTGGGAGTTATGGCATTCTAACGACACCATATCGATATTCGACTTTGCAAGTTTTGGGAAGCTTTCTTCGTATTGACGCCACTCAGCGCCCAGCGTCTTTTTCCAATCTGTATTGGCCTTAATGCCATATCCATAGCAAATATGAACTGCGGTTTCACATTTTAGCCCTTCAATGGCGTGCTCAAGGGCGGCTATACCCCATTCATTTACTTCGTCGAAAAACACGTTAAACGAAGGTTCGTCGAACTGGATTATATTTACACCCACAGCCTCTAGCTCTTTCGCCTCTTGGTTTAGAATTTTTGCAAATTCCCACGCGAGCTTTTCGCGGCTTTTGTAGTGGTCGTCATACAAGGTATCAACCATAGTCATAGGGCCAGGTAGCGCCCACTTAATTGGCTGGTCGGTTTGGCTTCTAAGAAACTTAGCATGTTCTACAAACACCGATTTTGGCCGTGTGACCGCTTGTGTTACAACCGGTACGCTCGCATCATAGCGGTTTCTAATTCTTACCGTTTTTCGGCTCTCAAAATCAACACCGTCAAGATGCTCTATAAAGGTGGTTACAAAGTGTTGACGGGTTTGCTCACCGTCACAAACAATATCAATGCCCGACGTAGTTTGCTCTTGTAGCGTAACGCGTAAGGCGTCTTTTTTGCCTTCTTCAAGTGCTTCACCTTCTAATTTCCACGGCGACCATAGGGTCTCGGGCTGTGCGAGCCATGAAGGCTTTGGAAGACTGCCTGATATAGATGTTGGTAGTAGCTTTTTCATGTGATTTATTTTCTTTTAGTCGACAATTTGTATTAGTGCATCTGGGGCGAACCGTGCCGCCCCATCAAAATTTGATGGTTCAAACTGAACGCGTTGAACATTGCAATTCGTAAGTTGCGAATTGCCATTGTCAGAGAATTTATCTGGCGTAACTTGCCGTAAATTGCTCCAGCTTGTGCTGATAGGGCTTTAAAAAGTTCTCTTCAACAAATTTACCCTGTTCTACAGCTAACTGAGAACGTTCTTCGCGGTCGTAGACGATGCGTGTTAGCGAGTGATCGCTGTTTTTTAAGTTAGGCTTATAGTAAAGGCCTGCTTGCGCATTCGCGTTGTAAATCTCAGGGCGATAGATTTTCTGAAACGTTTCCATCGTCGCGATAGTGCTAATAAGCTCTAAGTTGGTGTAATCGTTTAACAAGTCACCAAAGAAATAAAATGCAAAAGGAGCTGCACTGTTAGGCGGCATAAAGTAACGCACATTTAAGCCCATTTTTTTAAAGTACTGTTCCGTTAGCGACGACTCATTAGGCTGATATTCAAACCCCAATACAGGGTGCTGGTTTTCGGTTCTACGGTAGGTTTTGTTGTCTGAAACGCTTAAGCAAATAACTGGCAGCTTAGAAAAGTGTGCTTTATACGCGTCAGAATTCACGAAGTATTTAAATAGCTTACCGTGTAGGTCGCCGAAATCGTTAGGCACACTGAACGAAGACTGGCCGCGGTTGTGATTAGACAGGCGTACGCTGAAGTCATAGTCACGAACATAGGAAGAAAAGTTGTTACCGACAATACCTTGTGTGCGCTTGCCGGTCTCGGTGTCAATAATGTTGGTTTGCAATATTTCGATAGTAGGAAAGGTGTTGCCATTACCTTCTACATCAATATCTACAGATATAATTTCCAGTTCAACAGAATACCGATCGCCACTTAAATTATCCCAGCTAGCTAATGCATTGAAGCGATTATTAATCATGCTTAGGGCGTCCCGTAGGTTCTCCTTACGGCGCTCTCCGCGGGCTAGGTTTGCAAAGTTAGTGGTAATACGCGTGTTATCTGAAGGGCGATAATCTTCATTAAACTTAACGCTGTTAATGGTAAATGAAAAATCAGTGTTCACGTTTTTGTTCATGAGAATGCGCTTCTATTCCTAAAGTTAAACTGAGTATCGTCAATGCTGTAAAAGCAATGAGTACGTTATACGCTGTTTTATTTATGAATAAAAATGACTTAATTTCATTTTTGCATGAACGAATTTCATGAGTTTGTTGAGGCGATGGGGCATTTCCCTAAGCTCAGCAATTTAAACAATAATGCACCAGGCAGAGGTTGTTCTTCGCTAAGCTATCAGGAAGCTATAATTCCTGCGTGCGGCCTTCGCTGGAAATGTTGTGCTAAGCGCATCAATGATTGCGCAGTGCATCGATTAACTCGTCTTTGCTCATCGTAGAGCGACCTTCGATACCTACTTCTTTGGCTTTTTGATACAGCTCATCTTTGGTGCGTTCTTCGTATTTATTGGCTTTACCACCATCTTTAGACGGCGTTTGCTGACTATTTGCCTGTGCATTAGCGATACGTGCAGACTTTTCTTTACTGTAGCCCTCGTCACGAAGTGCCTCATACGTGTCATCGTTCTTAATTTGATTACCGTGATCCTTAGCCATTTTGAAACTCCTGTTTAGTGATTACAATATTGCTTTTTACTTAAGTTGTAATATTAAAGTTTAAAGAATTATGAGGAGGTCATTCTGATAAATACAATTCTTTCCATGCTGTATCCATCTGTATCTTAAATGATTACTGTTTTACTTTTCTGCCTCGTAAAATTTAAAAATGCCGTAGTTTGTAGTGTTTTTGGAGTGTCGATAAAATTTACAAACCTCCAGAATGAAATTATAACCTCATGAAAAGTATGAAAATAAAATGTGGATTAGAATTTGCTTATGTCCCGGAGCAATTAAGCTATTAGAATTAAAAAAAAGGAATTAAAATGTATTTTAGAAATGTATGCCTTTCATTAGCGCTCATAGGGTTAGCATCGTCAGCATCGGCTGGTTTGATTATTGAAACCGATGCTCAAAACAGAACGATAATTAGCTGGACTGGAAGTTGTTCTGATTGTTTAGGCACAAAGGGTGACAATAGTTTTTCAGATCCAATAGATGTATCAGGTAACATTGTTGTAGATGGCTTCACTGATGGCCAAGACTTTCGTTTTAATTCGTCTAACCTCTATTCATTTCAATACGATGGCCCATCAAATCACGTAGACAATTTGATCATATATAACGCGGGGTATTCCTCTGACGATGCTTGGATAGATAACTCTGACGCAATATTTAGTGACATTGAACGCACTGAGTTTCTTGCAACAGTAACTGGTACGGTTCCACCAGAGGGCTATTATGCTGAATTTGGCGAAAACTTGACCGTATCGGGTAAAATTACAGGTAATTTAGAAAGTTATTTCTTATCAATATCTTTCGATACTTACGTTCCTGTAAACCCGTTGACAGGCGAATATATTAAAATGAGTACATTAGTCAACACAGGTGAAGAAGCTCTTCTTACGTTGATTAAGTTTGATTTAGAGTTTTTCGATGATGGAACTTGGTATATCAGGGCTAATGACGAGGCTTATGATATCGGCCGAAACGCACAACTTTCAATTGCCCAGGTTTCTGAGCCTGCATCTTTTGGCATTCTTATGCTATCTGCCGCGGCTTTTTTGCGTCTAAGACGTAGTAAGTAAAGTCAATAACTGAACTATTTTAGATACTATCTAGATAAAGCGTGTTGGTACACGCTTTATCTTTTATCACTCCTCCCTCAAAAAATGTCATTCATCGCAAACAGTAAACTGGTTCCGAGAACACTGCACCGTTATGTACCGGCTTAACACGTTAAAACTTCTTATGTTGTCAATTTTAGTGCGTTTCATGCACGCAAAAAGTGCATTTGGCTCAATGGGTTAGGTGTTTTCCGCTATTGCGCACCCAAAATTAAGCCTTTAGTCTAAAGAGAATCTAGATGGAAGGCAGAGCGAAATATGAATAAAAACGTACAACAAACCTCGGTGAATTCTTCACGTCGTAATTGGTTAAAATCAGTGGGCTTAGGAGCAGGTGCGGTAGCGCTAACGACGAGTGTCGACAGTATTATGGGCGACCTACGAGCGGCCGGTATGCCAACCGAACACTTTCCATCTGCAACCCCTAATGTAAATGACGGTCTTGTTCGTTTATCGTCGAATGAAAATGCGTTTGGCCCGTCTAAAAAAGCGGCAAAAGCCATGCAAAGTGAGCTTTTGAATCTTGCTCGCTATACCGATGCTACGGTTGAAGTGTTAGCGCAGAAAATTGCCAAACAAGAGGGTGTCTCTGCCGATCAAATCGTTATCACGAACGGTTCTTCACCTATATTATTTGGTTATGCCGACTGGATCACGAAAAACGGTAATAAGCTGGTAACGTCTATGGCCACTTACGAAGGTGTACCGCGAGGCGCTGAATTTATGGGCGCCGATGTTACTTACGTACCCCTTGCTGCCGATATGACTTTCGATTTAGATGCAATTGAAGCAGCGGTAACAGAAGATACCACTGCGGTTTACGTGTGCAACCCGAACAACCCGACGGGTAGCGTGGTAGATGCAGCCAAACTTACCGCTTTTGCAAAACGCGTGTCGAAAAAAGCACAGGTATTTATTGATGAAGCCTACATTGAGATGTCTGATGCTTACCCGGCTAATGTGCAGTCGAAGCTAGTCGCAGAGGGACACAACGTAGTAATTTGCCGTACGTTTTCGAAAATTCACGCCATGGCAGGCCAGCGCTTAGGTTATGCCATAATGCCGTCTGAGCAAGCTAAAACCATGGGCGGTATGTTGCGAATGGGCGGTGTGAACTACTTGGCACTCGTGGCAGGTATGGCAAGTATGGACGACCATGCAAACCTAAATACCATGCGTTCACGGATTAAAACCGAGCGTGACAAATTAGTAAACGTAGCTAAAGAATTGAAGCAGCCTTATGCGCCGAACCCACAAGGTAATTTCATTTACATGGATACGGGCATGCCGCACGATAAATTCGCGGAAAAAATGAAAGCCCAAGGCATAAAGGTTGTAGGGCGCACATGGCCCGGTTATGACTCATGGTCGCGCATCAGCGTAGGCACGCCCGCAGAAACAGATGCTTGCGTTAAAGCATTAAAAGCAGTACTTGCTTAAAAAAAATAATAACACCTAGCGCAGAAAAAAGGCTGAGCACAAATTGTGTTCAGCCTTTTTCATATCACCAAATCGCTAACTAACACAGCTTTTCGAATTATAGCATCGCGCTTATCACACGAATAAAGCGCTATCTCTAGCGGTTATGCAGTTACCAAGATTTTATTCAACAGTTTTTCCAAACTTGAGCTTGCCGCCGCTACTTTTGATTTTGTTCTTAAACCTTATTTCTCGATAGCAAAGGTTAAGCCCGCTTTTTCTTCCAAGCGGCTAATTAGCTTATCGCCAAAGGCTGCCGCTGGTGTAAAAAAGCCGCCTTGCAGGTTAACGTCTTTACACAAGCAAAGGGCCGATTCTGAAATCATCTTGCTGGTAGAGCCATAGCCTGGGTCTTTGTCGCCTTTTACCGATATCGCAAGCATATCGCCATTGGTGGCTGTGCCCACAAACATTACATCGTAAAATCCGTTTTCACGCTCTTCTTTGCTTGGACCTTCACCAGGTTTAGGGCCATCATCGCTGGCAAGCGACTTATCTTTTGCTACGTGATTCGCCATGGCTTCGCCTTTCTCGCCAGGCCCCGTCATCATCATTTCATCGTACTGGAAGTTTTTACCGTAAGCGTATTCTGCTAGGTAGTTAGAGCGGTGAACGTTCTTAGTATTGATAGCCGCCATAATAAATGGCGCAACCCATGTACCTAATTGTTCATCGAAATAAGGCTTGTTGCCGTCTGGCTGTGGCTGATTTGAAGCGCCGTCGGTTAACGAATGCGGGTTAACAAGCGCCGCCATTACCGACTTATCTTTGTGCGCTGCCGCCATGGTCGCTTTTAAGCTGGCAGCCGTGCCACCAGAGAAGGTTCCCTGCATCTTGCGAACGCGACCTTTAACGTATTCAATCACCTCGCCAGTTTGCAGTTTCGCGTGTTCTTGCAAGTAAAAAACACCTAGGTCAAACGGTACAGAATCGAAGCCGCAAGAGAACACAATGTTTGCGCCTGTTTCTTTCGCTTTCGCTTCATATTTATTGATCATTTGGTGCATCCACGCTGGCTCACCGCATAAGTCTGTATAGCCTGTGCCATTGTCTACACACGCAGAAAGTAATTTTTCGCCATAAATTTGATACGGGCCAACAGTGGTAAGTACCACCGCTGTGCGCTTGGTCATGGCATCAAGTGCTTCAGCGTCGTCGCCGTCTGCTACAATGCTAGCAACGCTATCGCTAATGCCTAATTCTTGTTTTACGTTGTTAAGCTTGGCTTCGTTACGACCTGCCACTGCCCATTTCACACTGCTGTCGCTACCATACTGAGCTTGAAAGTACTCCGCCACTAACTGGCCTGTAAAACCTGTAGCACCAAAAATAACTACATCAAATTCGCGTTCGTTACTCATTGTTTTATCCTGTTTTATTTCGCTTCGGCACTTCTCGCCAATCTATTATCCCAATATACGCACTAGTGCCGATACCTATCATTTTTTTAGGTAATATTTGTCTATTCACGAAATTAAACGAGGGGCATAAAGCCATTAGCCTAATGATTCAACGAACTTTGCTAGCCGCGACAGGCCTTCATTCAAACGTTCAATGCTGGTAGCGAAAGACAGCCTTACGTACTGATCAGCATTGTGTTCGCCAAAATCATTACCCGGCGTAAGCGCCACATGATGGTGCGAGAGCAGGGCATCACAGAATTCGATAGCACTTATGCCTGTATGTTTGATATTGATGTAAGCGTAAAACGCGCCGTCAGGCTTTGCATCTAAACTAAGCCCCATATTTTGAAGTGCATCAAAAACAAGAGTTGCACGCTCTATCAGCGTATTGCGGTTTTGCTCGCACTGCGCCAACGCTTCAGGGGTAAAGCACGCAAGTGCGGCTTTTTGAGAAAGGGTAGAGGGGCAGATAAACAAATTCTGCGCGAGCTTTTCAATGATGGGTGTCATTGCTTCAGGCACTACGCACCAACCAAGACGCCAACCCGTCATACCAAAGTACTTAGAGAAACTGTTAATGACTACCACGGTATCTTGCAAGTCTGCGCTGGCAAGCACGGTTTGAAGTTTAGTGTCGGTGTTGTGGGTTGCTTGGAAAGCTGTAGAATCAACATCGGCAGAAAGCGAAAGATCTAAGTAAATTTCATCAACAATTAAAAAGCCACCCTTGGCTTTGCAGTATTGTCCAATCTTATACAGTTCGTCTTTATCTATCGCCGTGCCTGTTGGATTGGCTGGTGTGGCGATAAGTACACCTTTGGTGTTCTGCTTCCAATTGTCTGCAACACTTGCTGCGGTTAGCTGAAAATTATCCTCACTGCGTGTTGGTACTAGCGTTACCTCTGCGCCAAATGCGTTTAAAAAGCGTCGATTACACGGGTAAGACGGGTCGCCCAAAATCACGTTGTCGCCTGGCTCAACCAATGCTGCGCTTGCCAAAAGTAACGCACCAGACGCGCCAGCGGTTACGACCACGCGTGAAGGACTTACCTTTACGCCGTGTTTAGTTTCGTAAAAGCTAGCAACTGCTTGGCGTAGTTCAGGAATACCCAATGCAGAGGTATAGGGAAAATCAGGGGTGTCCATGCTTTCTTTCATTGCCGCAAGTACGGGTGCGGGTGCGCCGAAATCAGGCTCACCAAGATTTAGTCGAATAACGTCTTTACCTTGCTGTTCAAGTACTGTGGCTTTTTCACCGTAGGCCATGGCGAGAAACGGAGAAATAGCGGTAGCGCGAGAAGTAAACTTCAAAATTAAACCCTTCATAGTTTGAGCTGTTAAATCGATAACGCAATTAGGGCTTACTCTTGGTTGTGATTCAAGTAAATTCTTTAGAGAAAAAGAAACTCGCTTAGTATGCCAGGCGCGTTAAAACGATGAATTACCATGGGCAAACGTCACCACATAGGGTAGGCTAGAAACTCACAATAATAAGGACTAACTGCATGCTGCAATTGAACATTTTTCATAAAGCGGCGCGACAAGTAAAAGCTTCTGGCAAATTTGCCATTGCGATTACGCTATTGTTTGTCGTGTCTACGTCTTCAGCTTGGGCAGCGTTACCAAGCATTGGTGAATTCACCAGCGATATGACCAAAAAAGATGGTTTAATCCCCGTTTACTATGACGATGAAAGCGACAAAGTTTACTTGGCCGTGCCTACAAGCGATGCCGAATATTTGTTCCAAAGCAGTTTGCCTTATGGCGTAGGTTCAAACGATATAGGCCTTGATCGCGGGCAGTTGGGTGATACGCGCTTAGTCAGCTTTGAAAAATTTGGCAATAAGGTTTTATTAAAGCAGCACAACACCAAATACCGCGCGGCCCACGGCAGCGACGCTGAAAAGCAGAGTATTGATGAGGCTTTTGCAGACTCGGTCATAGCTGGCTTTACGCTGGTGGCTAAAAACGACAGCGCCAGCCTTATTGATTATACGCCTTTCTTGTTAAGTGATATTCACGGCATTGGCAACCGTATGGCGCGCACCAACCAAGGTAGTTTCAGCGTAGATAAAATGCGCAGTGGCGTATACTTACCTAAAACCAAAGGCTTCGAAAAGAATACTGAATTAGAGGCTTTAGTCACTTTTGCTGGTAAAAAGCCGGGCGAATACGTGCAGCAAGTTACGCCCGATCCAGAAAGTGTGACGGTTCACTTGCATCACTCGTTTGTGGCACTGCCAGACGATAACTACACACCCAGAGAGTATCACCCATACTCAGGCTACTGGAAGTTCAGTTATTTCGATTACTCAACACCTATCAACGAGCCTACTGAACAGCGTTTTATTACCCGCCACCGTTTACACAAGAAAACACCTCATGCGGCGAAGAGCGAAGCAGTTGAGCCTATTGTGTATTATCTTGACCCAGGTATTCCAGAGCCGGTAATGACCGCGCTTAAAGAAGGCGCAAGCTGGTGGAACCAAGCCTATGAAGCCGCAGGCTATAAAGATGCGTTTCAGGTCAAAGTACTGCCTGAAGGTGCCGACCCTATGGACGTGCGCTACAACGTGATTAACTGGGTACATCGCGCAACCCGCGGCTGGTCTTATGGTTCGTCGGTTGTCGACCCACGTACGGGCGAAATTATCAAAGGTCACGTTACTTTAGGTTCGCTGCGTGTAAGACAAGACTATTTAATCGCCCTTGGCCTAACCAGCCCGTTTAAAGAGGGTAATACCGACACCACTGTGCAGCAAGAAATGGCGCTAGATCGTATTAGGCAGTTGTCTGCTCATGAAGTAGGGCATACGTTAGGCATAGCACATAATTTTGCAGCAAGTGAAAACAACCGTGCGTCTGTGATGGATTATCCCCACCCCAAAATTAGCATTAAAAATGGCAAAATAAGCCTGGAAGGCGCTTATGACAAAGGTATAGGCGCATGGGATATACACGCCGTAGCATATGGTTATCAAGACTTTGCCAGCGACGTAGAAGAAGCCGAAGCCTTGGCAAAGATTATCGTAAAAGGTCGCAACGAAGGTTTAAGCTTTAAGTCAGACCCAGATACCCGCAGCAGCCGACATGCATCAGCAAACGGCCATATGTGGGAAAATGGCAGCAACCCACTAGATGCTTTCGATGAAATTTCACAAGTGCGCGAACAGGCATTAGCCAACTTAGGTTTGGACACCTTAAGCCCAAGCAGCAGTTTGTCGTCCCTTGAAAATGCTTTAGTGCCTATTTACTTACTTCACCGTTACCAGTTAGAAGCCGTAGCAAAGCAAGTAGGCGGTTTAGTTTATGAGTACGAGCGCAAAGGCGACTATACCCAGGCGCAGGGCCAGCAGTTTGTAGCACCCGCGGTGCAGCAACGTGCAATGCAACAGTTACTGACCGCTACTACCGCAGACTATCTCACTATACCTGAATCGGTACTCACGCTTATTCCACCTACAGCCTACGGTGACGACATTACTCGCGAGCATTTTAAGGGCAAAATGGGCTTAATGTTGGACCCTGTTTCTGCCGCTGCTTCGGCATCCAACTTTGCTTTTGAGTTGTTATTAAACCCAGAACGCTTAAACCGTTTAGAGTGGCAAACAAGAAGCACTAAAGACCGACGCAAAAAAGTAGGTGTTTCCATGCTTGTGAAGCAGATACTTAGCGTACACTGGTATAAAAATAAGTCGCAAAGCCCATTAGCAAAACGCTTACAGCTAGTAGCGTTAAATGCAGTGATGAAAGCGGTAACTAGCGATAAGTTGGCGCCCGAAGTAAGAATGGAAGCTGAACTTGCTTTACTTGAATTTAGCGAATGGCTAGACGATAAGGCTGACGACAATCAGTATGAAATACTGAAACAGCAGTTTGATACTTATTGGGCCAGCAAAACATGGCCAAGTACCTTTGAAGTAGAACCGCTGCCGCCAGGTTCGCCGATTTAGAAAAGCTGATAATTAATGTTAGGGACAACGCAATTAGAGCAAAACCATAGCCCGAGCAACAAGCAAGTGCCGCAAAGAACCTTTGCGGCTTTGATCACTCCCTTACTCGCTGTGCTACTTCTAGTAACTGTTCCATTAGTAGAAAGTCTGCATGGCGGTGTGCTGTGGGGCTTAAACTACCATTCCCCCAAGTTCATGTCACAGGTCGGCGACGCGTTAGCCTTAGTCAAGCTCATAGCGCTTTGCGCAGGTGTGTACCTGCTTTTTACGCAGCACGGTACATTTAGGCTTCTTGTTAAAAGTAAATGGTTATCTATTGTTTTGAGCAGTGTTTTAGCAATAGTGGCACTCATTCAGATTGCGATAGGTTTAATAGGTGTACTGATTGATGCAACACTAGGAACTAACCGAGACTACTTTCATAAAGAATTTGAAATAGAAAATAACACAATTTACGTGTTTACCGCAGACCCAGGTGCCATGGGTACGGCCTACCATTATTTTTACTTAAAATGCCCACTTCCTTTATACCGTTATGAACTAAAATTTATCGAAAAAGCAAACTGGGTAGGGGATGTAGAGCTTAAAGATTCTGATGACGGCTTTGATGTGTTTAACCAGCGTGATGAGTTTGGGTATCGAGTTAGTTTTGGTGAAGTAGGGTGTGGTTAGTTACCTTGTAAATCTGCGCTGAGTGAATGAAATCTTGGGTGGTAATCATTGAGTGATACTAAATGAGCCTGTTTTGGTTACTGAGCTACCCTCTCTCAATTACCGCGAGCGACTTTAATTGATTGTCAGCCGCCACCTATTAGTAATGGTAACGACACGAGATAACTGTAATTGCGGTATCGTCCAAGGTATATACCAAACGGTTGGTGTCATCTATTCTGCGGGACCAGAAACCTGAAAGATTTTCTTTAAGAGGTTCCGGCTTTCCTATTCCATCAAATGGAGAGCGCTTAACATCGGAAATTAACTTATTGATACGTTTCAAGGTTTTCTTGTCTTGAGTCTGCCAATAAACGTAGCTATTCCAAGCTTCATCAGTCCATGATAACAACCTGTTACTCATCAATAAGTTCTCGCTGGGCCGTTTTTGCCGCTTTAAACTGTGCTATTGAACGATTTAAGTGTTCAGCGTTCGCTGGAGAACGAAGTAGATGAACGGTTTCCATAAGGCTGTTGTAGTAATCTAATGACATTACAACAGCATCTTCAGAATCACGACGAGTGATTACTGTTGTATCTGCATCGTTGATTACATTGTCCAAAACGGCCTTTAGACCATTTCTTGCTTCGGTAAAAGAGACTATCCTCATTTTGCATCTCACTTGTACATTATATGGGACAAGTTTAGATCGGAAATGAGCACATGTACAGGATGTTGTGCATTACGGCGCCATGGCAGCTAACAGCTTATTACTTATACTTCATAGTAACACCCGCTTTCCCTTAAAAACTATATTCGGCGTGTTCATAGGAAAGAAAATGAGATGTCTGCTTTACGCATTGAGTTCAATCGATAGGCACAACGCCGCTGTTCAATACAATAAATTGAACGGCATGACAGAATTCGAAAAATAAACCAGTAACTTGCGCGAGACGTTTCTACGTACTCTAATCAACCATGTTGTAATTAACGTTTTACTCCATCAACTTGCCTATAAAAACCTACAACTCCATATAATTAGTAAACACCTTGTAAAGCTGCGTTCCGCTCAATACTGAAGCCGACGGGAAGTGCAGAATAGGGATCAAATCGCAAGGCGCTTCTAGCGTCCTGCTGCCGTTATCATTGTCTAGGTCATCTATATTTAAAATTTGCGCCAGCGGTTCGCCTTTTTTAACGCTTTGGCCGGGTTTTGCCATGTATTCCACCATGCCACCCCAGTTGGTGAACAGGGTTTTATAGTCTTTTAAATACACACCTAAACGCTGCATTGCTTTCGGTTTAATATCACATTTGTGTAATACACCTTTGGCGTTTAGGTAGCTAAGAATACTGGTGGCGTCTATATTACCTTCGTTAAAGTCGATCACTTCTTGGCTACCCATTTCCAAGGTAAAGGCTTCAACGTTAAAGCAAATTTCGCGCTCTAAATTACTTTTTATACTTTCTTGAAGTGTCCACCATGGGCAGAAGGTGGCTTCGTCTAGTGCACCTGCAAATACGTTAGGTATAAAAATACAATGGGGGATGTTAAACAGCTTGGCGCTGTCTTTGGCGTATTCAGGTATATAAACGTGGCGGGTAGACACCGGCCCGTTGTGAAGGTCTAACACGAAATCGGCGTTTACCGCCATTTGCTGAAGCTTAAGGTTTAGCTGCTGCGCTAGGCCCAAACCCCACGGCTCGGCCAATTTGTTGTCGATAGCGTTCGACAAGTGCGCGCGAAAACGCTGCTTAATACCATCTATCGACTCTTCGCGTGTGACGGTTTTGGCGAAATGTTCTACTGCACCTTTGTCGAAGAAGTAACCCCGGTTCCAGTTTGTACCGTTTACAGGGTCAAAGCGGCCTAACGTGTACTCACCGGCTTTAATGTTAGTACCAATGGGATTACAGTTGGGTACTAGAATAATTTCACCGCAAATATCCATGTCTTTTAAGCGCTGAATAAGATGGTAAATAACCACGTTACCTTGCACTTCAGCGCCGTGAATAGAACTTTGGATGTACACGGTGGGGCCAGGGCGCGCGCCCTTCATACGATAAATTGGCACGTTCATGTTACGGCCAGACGCGTTTTGCGCCACTACCATGTGTTTTTTTACTACTTGGGTTGTCATTTAAATCAACCTATTTTCTGTCTTATTCTTTGTTTAAAGATGCTGCTTTTAAACACAGCTTTTATCATTAATGCTGCGGAAGTGCGTATAGTTAGCAAGCACAAAGCTCGCAGTCCACGCCTTTAGGTAGCTTCCAGTTTCGCCACTCGTGCGACAAAGCATCAAACGTCATTAACGTGTTTTTAGGAATATTATCGAAATCCATCAATACTTGCATAACTAACATGGCTTGGTAAGTACCAACAATGTTTACTACAGGCGAGAATATACCTGCTTCAACACAGCTTAAATCGGGCGATGCAAATAGCGTTCGTAAGCATGCATAGCAACGGCTTTCACCGGGTATAGCTACGAAAAGCTGGCCTTCAAAGCGAATGGCTGCGCCCGATACAAGCGGAGTATTTAATTCAAAACACAATACGTTTATTAAATCTCGCGAGTCGGTATTGTCGGTGCAATCTAATACCACGTCGGCACCTTCTATAGCCTGTTTTAACGTTGGGGATAGCTTAGCTGCGTTAGGCGCTGAAAACGGTTCTGCTATTGCGGTAATGTCACAGTCGCTATTTATTGCGTGAAGTCGTGCTTTTGCAGCTTCTACTTTATTTACCCCGACATCTTGTTCGCTGAACAAGGTTTGCCTTGGAAGGTTGGTGGCCTCAACCGTGTCATGGTCGATAAGCGTAAGCGAGCTCACGCCGCTTGCGCAAAGGCTAGTGGCGGCCGCGGTGCCAAGCCCGCCAATACCAATGATACAGATATTGGCGTTTAGTAACGCTTCTTGACCGTCTAGGTCTATTTTGGGAAGCACAATATGGCGGTTATAGCGCATAGCCTGCTGATTAGTTAGGCTTTTAGACATAGTTTATGCCAACTTAGTTGTTGAATTCATGGCATGCACCCTTATAAAGTGATTACCAAATAGTATTTTGGCTGGTACTTTATCAAAAACCGCCAAAATGTCGCATATCAAATTAGGATTTCATATGTCAGCTGTCAGCCAACCCCTTAACATTGCCGTTCTTACTATTTCAGATACGCGCACCCTCGAAAACGACAAGTCAGGCGATTACCTGAAAGAGGCGCTTACCTCGGTTGGCCATAACCTTTACGACCGCGACTTAGTAAAGGACGATATTTATCAGCAGCGCGCCGTGGTGTCGAAGTGGATTGCCGACAAGAATATTCACACAGTATTAATTACCGGCGGTACAGGCTTTACCCACCGCGACTCAACGCCAGAAGCCATTAGCGTATTATTCGACAAAGAAGTCGACGGCTTTGGTGAGCTATTCCGCCAAATTAGCTATGAAGAAATTGGTACGTCTACGATTCAGTCTCGTGCGGTAGCTGGCTTTGCAAACAATACCGTTGTTTTCTGCTTGCCAGGCTCAACCGGCGCGTGTCGCACGGCGTGGGAAAAAATCATTGCTAGCCAGCTAGATGCCGACTTTAGGCCGTGTAACTTTGTAAAGCACTTGGTGGAAGCATGAGTACCTTTAGTCATTTAAACGCTGGTGGCGAAGCCAACATGGTAGATGTTAGCGACAAAGACGTTACCAAGCGAGAAGCTACAGCAGAAGGTTTTTTATACGTAAGCGAAGACGTTATTCGCCAAATCTCTGAAGCAAAAATCGCAAAAGGTGATGTATTCGCTGTTGCTCGAGTAGCGGGTATTCAAGGGGCGAAACGCTGCGCCGATCTTATTCCACTTTGTCATCCGTTAGCGCTATCGAAAGTGGATATTAACTTTGACATTCAAGCTGATAAAAACCGTATTAAAGCCACTTGCTATTGCAAGCTAAGTGGTAAAACGGGTGTTGAAATGGAGGCGCTCACGGGCGTAAATGTGGCGCTGTTAACCTTGTTTGATATGTGCAAAGCCATCGACCCTGGCATGCACATGGAAGGGGTCCGGGTGCTAGAGAAAAAAGGCGGTAAAACCGGCCACTGGCAATCTGATCGGCAACAGGCTTAGTTACCCAGTAAAAACGTTGGAACAAAACTAGCGCTTGCACGTAGACGTGTACAATGACGTTAACGGAATATACCAAAAGGCGAACCATGCAGATAACGGTTAAAACATTTGCGCAAACCCGAGAGATCACGGGTGAAGATAATATTGCGCTTAACCTAAGTGATAGTAGCACCATTGAAACCGTGATATCGCAGCTTAAAACTCGCAGCGACAAGTGGACATTAGCCTTAGAAGGCAGTGTGCTGACTGCCCGTAATCAAGAGCTTTGCGATACCGATACCGTACTTAGCGATGGTGACGAGCTGGCGCTATTTCCACCTGTAACTGGGGGGTAGTTATGTTCGCACTTGTTCAAGATGCAGATTTCGATCATGGCGAATTGTATGCTCGTCTAAAACAGTCGGCAGACGAAAGAGCAAGCGGCAATACAGGCGCTATTGTTACCTTTACTGGGCTAGTGCGAGATTTCAATAACGCAGGCGATATAGACGGCATTGAGCTAGAGCACTACCCAGGCATGACAGAAAAAGCGCTGATGAAGCTGGTTGAACAAGCGGTAGTACGTTTTTCACTAAACAGTGCTGGCGCGCTACACAGAGTGGGGCGCATTTATAATAACGAGCAAATTGTATGGGTAGGTGCTGCTGCCCAACATCGCCAAGCGGCGTTTGATGCCGCCAGCTTTTTAATGGATATGCTTAAGCAGTCTGTCCCGCTTTGGAAAAAAGAGTTTAAAGGCGATAACTCTGAGTGGGTTGCTGCAAAAGCGTCTGACGATAAATCTGCGCTTAAGTGGATGCTTAAAAAATAATGGCAGCTGTAGGTTTTAAGCGCTTATTAACAAGGCGCTATCCTTTCGTTTTTAGTGTCGTGAGCAGTATATTCCGCGCTTGCTCTATGCGATTTATAAGCGTGTCTGTTTTCATAAACGTGGTAGTTTTAACAAGCGCTAGCGCCGTTACTAGCGCTACAGAAACGGACAGCTACACAAAAAGTGCGAAACTCTTCACTAGTGCCGATAAGCAAAACCCTTCATTATCGGTTAAACGGCACGATAAAATTAACGTTGCCGTAGCGGCAAACTTCGCTAAACCTTTAAAAAGCATTGCCCAGCAGTTTACGCAGCTTACGGGCATAGACGTCGCGGTAACCGTGTCTTCTAGCGGAACGCTGTACGCTCAAATTCAGCATGGAGCCGCGTTCGATGTGTTTTTGTCGGCAGACCGTGCCAGGCCACAGGCACTGGTTAACAACAATCTAGTACATGAAAGTAATGTGGTAGATTATGCCAAAGGCAAGCTGGCGTTTGTATATACCGGTAAGCTGCCAGCTAGCGCTAACGCTAATGGCTACGAAAGCGTTCCCAGAGAAGCTCGGCGCACGGCTGAAAATCAGCAGGGCAGAGAGCAAAAAGCGCAGGCTGGCGGGCAAGGTAAGTCGTTAGAGGGTAAGATAAACGCACAACTTTCAAAACAGCTTAGTCAACAGCTTATTCAGTTAACTGAGACCCCAGGTAGCAAAATTGCCATTGCCAACCCTAAACTGGCGCCTTACGGCGAAGCCGCGCAACAAACCCTACAAAACTTATTGCTATGGCAGCACGTTTTACCACACAGAGTGATGGGTAAAAATGTACTGCAAACCCTGCAGTTCTATTCCACCGGCAGCGTTAGAGGAGCGTTTGTGGCATATTCGCTGGCGCTTGATTTACCGAATATGAGTTCGCCAACCTCGGATAAAAGCATCGCTGACGGCAAGGGCGCTACAACGGTTATTATTCCTGTACCAGAAAACTTATACCAACCTATTGTTCAGTCGCTTGTAATTAATGCTAAAACGGCAGCAACGCTTTCGCCTAACGTGTTTGATGCGCAAACTGAAACCCGAACCCCAAATCAAGCCAAAACAAGTGAGCTAACTCGGTTTGATATGACGAAGGCCGAAGGCGTATCATCGCCGAGTTTGTTCGTGCAGTATTTGATGTCGCAAGGGGTACAGCACGGGTTAGCCGAGTGGGGTTACCAGCCTGCGTTGCTCGACATACAACCCCATGCAGAAAGGCAAATAAAAAATAACGCTAACACACCGGTAAAGGCTGCTTCTGAAATAGGCAGCCTAACTGGTAAAGCCGGCAGTTTAGATGCCCGTGGGCGTACTCGCTTTGAACTTTACGGTGCGCATGGATGAACGCGCTTAGCGAATTCTTTGGAGTATATGCCTTTGACGCCATTTGGCTTACGCTTAAGCTGGCGTTAATCACCAGTGGCCTGCTGTTGCTTGTTACCTTACCTTTGGCATGGTTTTTAGCGAACTGGCATAGTAAAGCCAAGCCGTTTGTTATGTCGGTGTTGGCGCTGCCGTTAGTGCTTCCACCTACGGTACTGGGGTTTTACTTACTCATTGCATTCTCACCGCAAAGTGCTTTGGGTCAGGGGTGGCATACCTTAACGGGAAGTAATTTGGCCTTTAGCTTTGAAGGTTTGGTGTTAGGTTCGGTTCTCTATTCTTTACCGTTTGCGCTTCAGCCCCTTTATGGTGGCTTTTCTCAATTAGACGCTCGTTATTTAGATGTGGCTAAAACGTTGGGCTTTTCGGCAACCGAAGCATTTGTGAGAATTGTATTACCCTTAAGCAAAGCGCCCATTATCGTTGCCTTGGGGTTAAGCTTTGCCCACACCATCGGTGAGTTTGGCGTGGTGCTGATGATAGGCGGGAATATTCCTGGCGAAACTCAAGTGCTCTCCATAGCCCTTTACGAGCAAGTCGAAGCGTTGGAGTACGAAAAAGCGCATAATCTTGCCATAGCACTCTTGATATTCTCGTTTGTGCTGCTCGCTGCCCTTTACCGTTTTAATGGCATTGCGAGCCGTTTCGGCAGCAGGTCACAAATACCTCGTTCCGCCCCAAACAAGGGCGAGGGTTGATATGGAAATTCACGCTTTCTTGCCTAACAGAATTGATGCCCAAATAACGCTTCAGCCCGCAAGCCGTTTCATTGGCGTTACCGGCCCTTCCGGGGCGGGTAAAAGTAGCCTTTTTCGGGCTTTAGCCGGCGTAGAAAAACGCGCCAAGGTGGCTAAATCATGGTCTTTTGAAAAGATAGGTATCGTGTTTCAGCAGCCCATGTTGTTTCCGCATACTAACGTGCGGGGTAATTTAGCCTTGGCGCAGCGTCATGCTAGCCCCAACGCCTTATCAGTAGAGGCGTGTGTAAAAGGGTGTTACTGCGAGCACCTTTTAGAAAAGCCTATTGATTCACTATCAGGGGGGGAGGCACAGCGTGTGGCGATAGCGCGGGCTTTGGCGAATGGCCCTTCCGTTTTATTGCTAGATGAGTCACTAAGCGCCATCGATATTTTTACCCGGCGCAAAATTTATCAGTTCTTAAATACTCTGTGTGTGTCTGGCCAGCTTACTTGCTTTGTTATCTCTCATGATTTAGATGATTTAGCACTCTTTAGTGATGAACTGGTTTATGTAGAGCAAGGTAAGGTATCGCTCTGCGGTGCGACAACAGATGTGCTTTCTCAAGTATTCGAAAAAGAAGGGGTTGCAATACCTTCAGCCGTATTAGAGGGGCAGAAGTGCTCTGAAAGCGTTACGCAAGTTGAAAATATGCACGGCATAGCCCGAGTTATGGTTGCAGGTCATGAGGTATTTGTTACAGAAGAAGCAATATCATACACGGAAAATATTAAGAGCGCTTACAGGGCACACAGCATTACAGAGGTGAGTAACCCAGAGCAGGATAACGGGCCTGCGCCAGTACGTTTTGCGGTAAAAGCCTGCGATGTGAGCGTAGATATTAATGTGGGAGGTTTTAACAGCGCGAGCACGGTTAGCATTTTAAATGCGCTACCTTGCACGATAACAAGTATTGAGCCTGTACGGCTCACTTCTAGCCAAAACAAAAAGTCGCATCAGCAAGTTACATGGGGCGGTAAAGTGCTTTTGAAGCTTATTTTAGAGAATGACAGCCAAGCACTTTACGCAAGTATTAGTCATATTTCTTTATCGCGCCTTAACTTAAATGTTGGTGATAAAGTGATTGCCCGGTTTAAATTGCCTTAGAGTAATTGCTAAGCGTTTCAGTCGCATTTAGGTAGGCATCAAAACGGGCACATACCGCTCTAATAAATATCCGAGCATGTTCTGGTACCCGTATGTGGTGCGCCGAAATTTCAATGATTCCATCGTCTGCAAGACGCTCTAAATTACTTAATGCTTCTGAAAAGTACTCGTCAAAAATAATATGATGCTTGCTGGAAATACTCTGTTTATCTACAGACAGGTTGCACATCAAGCTTGATATTACATCACGACGAACGAGGTCGTCTGGTGTTAACGAAAGCCCAACTTTGGCTGAGGGTAATTGTCTGTCTATACGTTTATAGTATTCTTTCAAATCCTTGGCGTTTTGAGTAAAAGCATTACCTATTGTGCTAATAGCAGACACGCCGACGCCAATTAGGTCGGTATCTCCGCGCAAAGTATAGCCTTGGAAGTTTCGGTGAAGCTTACCTTTATGCTTAGCGATGGCGAGTGAATCGCTGCGTAACGCAAAATGATCCAGCCCAATCATTTCATACCCCACTTTTTTAAAGCCATTTACAGCAAGGTTGTACAAGGCTGCTTTCTCTTCGCTACTAGGAAGAGTTTCTGGCGCAAACTTTCGCTGTGCGGCAAAGCGCTCTGGCAGATGAGCGTAGCTAAATAGCGAGATACGGTCTGGCATCATGGCTTTAGTTGCAGCTATGGTAGATGCAAAAGTCTCTTCTGATTGGTTAGGCAGGCCGTAAATTAAATCCAAATTCACCGATTCGAAACCTAAAGTACGGGCTTCGGACACTAAATCTGCGATATGCGAAGTACTTTGAACACGGTTTATTGTTTTTTGCACGTTGTAGTCAGTGTCTTGAAGGCCAAAGCTGATACGGGTATAGCCCAAGCCCCTCAGATTTTGTAAATAGGTTTTATCAACGTTTCTTGGGTCTAATTCAATAGATAATTCAGCGCCTACTTCAAACGTGAAATGTTTTTTCAAAAGGTACATTAAAAAAGTGTGCTGAACTTTATTTAAAAAACTGGGCGACCCACCGCCTAAATGCAGCGAAACTACAGGCTTATCGTCTGCTAAATAACGCTTAGAAACTATCTCTTTTTCTAAGTAGTCTAAATAGTCGTCTGCCTTTTCGTTGTGCCGAGTCACAAGTTTGTTGCAGCCGCAGTAATAGCAAAGCGTTTTACAAAAAGGAATGTGCACATACAAACTCACGGCTTTCGCTTTAGACACGGTTAGCGCGTCAGGGAATAAATCTTCTTTTAGCGATTCGAACTTAAGTGCAGTAGGGTACGAGGTATAACGAGGTGCATGTTGCGCATATTTGGTTATAGTGGAATTATCGCGAAGTTGTTTTATAGCAATGGTGTTCATTTTTTATCTACACTTATGTTGAACCATCTTGGTGGTTATTCACCAATATAGATTTAGCATAATGGATAAGGCAGGGGCTTGTTTTGATCTACTTCAAGGTTTTTGCGTTAAATATAGTTACAGTTTTGCTTATGCCCTTAATTCTGGTACAGGGGCTTTGGGTTCGCAAAAAAACGCAAGTGCTGCCTGAGCCTAGGGGGGAGCGGGTATTTGCCGCTTTTAAAAACATTAAGGCAACATCAAATCGTGTTTTAGTTGTGGGCGACTCAGCGGCCGTGGGCGTTGGGGCTGATACACAGCACCGTGCGCTATCAGGGCTGCTGTATGCTGGCTTGTCTAAGCACAGCCCCACCCACGTATCGCTACATGCCAAAACGGGTTATAAAAGTGAAGATGTGATAGCGCTTCTACATGGACTACCTGCTGAAAGCTTCACATCAGCATTGGTTTCTATTGGTGTAAACGATGTCACTAAGTTTGTTTCGATAGCCCGCTGGCGAAAAAATATAGAAATTGTGCATAAGCTCTTAACCCAAAAATTCGACTGCCAACGAATAGTGTTTACCGCGCTGCCACCAATCCACAGTTTTCCCGCACTACCCCAGCCTTTGCGGGCGCTACTTGGGTTAAGGGCGCTTCTGCTAAATCAAGTGCTTGAGCAGTGTGTTGTAAATTGGGCTAACACTGAAGTGCTTTATGTACCAGCGCTTAAGGTAACGGGTTCGGTTCAAGGTGTTCAGCAAAGTGGGCTAATGGCAGAAGACGGCTTTCACCCGTCTGCAGAGGGATATCAACTGTGGGCACAGCATGCGCTAGAGCGATTAAAACGATAATTTATTTTTCTACGGCAGCTCTAAATAAAGCATCCCTTGGGGTTGAAGTTTCTTTTAGTAACCGCATTTTGTTACCAACCTTATCTAGTTACTAACCTTAACTAAGTAATAACGATTTCAATAAAAGAGAGCAAATATGCAGAAAGTGACCGTAAATATGGTGTCCGATGTGGTTTGTCCGTGGTGTATCGTAGGGTACCAGCGTTTACAAAAAGCCATTAAAACGCTTGACGATATTGAAGTCGACATTAAGTTTCACCCCTTCGAGCTAAACCCAAACATGCCTGAAGAAGGACAGAACTTACGTGAGCATATAATGGAGAAATATGGCATTGGTGCAGAACAAAGCGCGCAGGATAGAGCACGTCTTGTAGAAGCAGGCAAAGACGTGGGCTTTGCGTTTAATTTCGACGACGACTCTCGCATGCAAAATACCTTTAAAGCCCATCAACTTATTCACTTTGCAGCCGAGAAGGGGCTTGAAGAACAGATGAAGCTAAGTTTGTTTAGCGCTTATTTTACCGATGGCAAAGACATAAATGATAATGCCGTGCTAGTAGAGCTTGCCGCAGGGGCAGGGCTTGATAAGTCACAGGCCAGCGAAGTGCTAGAAAGCGGTAAATACGCGTCTGTTGTGCGTGAAGAAGAAACACTGTGGATGCAGCGAGGAATTCAAAGTGTTCCTACCTTTGTGATTGGCAATCAGGGCGTAGCGGGGGCACAAGAGCCAGCCACACTTGCGTCATTTATCAAAGAAGCAGCATCGCAGTAATAAGCAGTTTAAACAAGCGCTAGGGTAATTATGAGCAATCACGTTAATCATCTGCTGTCGCAGTGGCTACCGCTAAAAGATAAGCACAAGTGGGTGCTTGGTTTCATTTTTAAGACTGAGGGGTCTTGCTATCGAAAAGCGGGCGCCATGATGCTTTTCAGCGATGCGGGCCATCAACTTGGTATTTTAAGTGGTGGGTGTTTAGAAAGTGACATTGTTAAAAAAGCGCAGCGGGTAATGACTGATGGTGTGAGTCGCACGGCGGTTTACGATGATGAAGATGAAGAAGATATCGCCTTTAAATTGGGCGTAGGTTGTGGTGGCGTGGTGCACCTATCGCTTGTACCGGTTAACCAAGACAATCAGTACCTTTCTCTTGACGCGGTCAGTAAAACGCTAACGAATGGCAATGCGTGCGAGTGGGCCTGTACGGTAGACGGCACGCGAGGTGTGTGCGAGGCAGTAGAGTATTCGAATGCTAAACCAAGGAAGGCATCGCTTGAAACCATCAAGGGAATGCGTACTTTATCGGTACTAATGCTTCCGCCTATTCACCTGCTTGTTATTGGTGGGGGCTATGACGCTACCTTTATGACGCGCCTTGCCAGCCTTCAAGGGTATTTGGTAAGCCTTTGGGACCCAAGGCCCGCCCAAGCCAGAATTGAGCATTTCCCCGAGGTTAATTATTTAATAGAAGACCCATCTGTTGAAGGTTTGCGCTTACACTTAAGCGAGCATAACATTCAAGCTGCCGTGCTGATGTCGCACCACCGTGAAATAGACGCCAAAGCCTTGCAAATACTTAGTAAACGCGCGTTAACCTATACGGCCATGTTAGGGCCCCTTCATCGCAAGCAAGAAATTATGGATTTAGCGGGCATTCAAGACACCGACTTTAGCCAGTACTTCGCCAGTCCCGCGGGCTTCGATATTGGTGGCGAACTGCCTGAGCACATTGCCTTGTCTGTGATAGCACAGTGCCACGCTGTATTTCACACGAAACCTACGAATTTAAAGCGTTAAAACGTCTTTCTGAAAGTCACGCCAAAGCTTCTTGGTGCGCCGGGATAGGCCATGATTTTGCCGGTTTGTACCGGCACGTCGAAACCGCTTCGCGCAACGTACTGTTCATCGAATAGGTTGCGCGACCACGCTATGATTTCGCTGTCCCATTGAGTAATCTTCACGCGTAATCTTGCATTAAACAGCGAAAATGCGCCTGAGTATTTGTAAGGGTCGTTGGCATCATCTAGAAAAACATCACCTGTGTATTGATAGTCAATACTGGCGGTAAGCGGGTAATTACCAAGCGCAAAATGGTGGTTAAGCGTCAGTGATAGAGAACTTTGCGGCTCGAACCCCACGCGATCGCCGTCTCTTGCACAAAACGGATCGCCAGGATTAACCCGGCCCGGGTCGTCGATGCCGGTGTGCCAGGTGTAAGCCACCCAACACGTGCCTTGTTTAAACTCGTCAAAATTAGCAAGCGTGCGCGATGCGTTAGCGTGTAATTCTGTGTTTGATGTGATTAGCCACGTTGCTTCTAGCTCAATACCTTTAACCGCGATATCTCCCGCGTTTTGCAAGTTAAACCCGGTGCCAGTAAACGTGGTTGCCTGAAAATCTTGAATTTTTGTGTAGTGCGCCGCCGCATTTACCCTAAGACCAACGTCCTCAAAGTCGTGTTTTATACCGACTTCAGTGCTTCGAGATTTTTCTGCATTAAATAGCGGGCTTAGGCCCGGAAGAATTCTATCTGTGTTGGTACCACCCGCTTTATAGCCAGTGGCGAAGCTTACATACGCTAAGGTGTTGTCTTGAGGGTGGTAAGCTAGCTTTACTGTACCTGTGAGCTGGTCATCATCTATGCTTTCATTCAAATCTGGGCGGGGCATTACGGCAGCTGAGCCTAAAAAGAAGTAACCCCAGCCCGCTTGTTGGAAGGGGGCTATGGCGTTAAGCGAACTTTGTGAAGGAAAGTCCCCTTGCGCCAATGCGGCCCCAATTTCTTGCAAGCCAAGGAGAGCGCTGTTGATATTCGGCCACTTTGTAGGATCTTGTTCCAGGCCATTAATCCCTGGCCCTTGTTCATCAAATTGGCCTTTAATTGTTTTCTTTTCTTGCGTAAATCGTAACCCCGAGGTCAGGGTTAGCATATCGCTAAACCGCCAATCGAATTGAGTAAACACTGCAAAACTGTCTTGCTCTTGATCTGCATTATGTATAAAAGCGGTGTTGGGTGGCGCTGGAGAAGCAGAAGGGGCAATAAGACCAGAGGTTAGCGCACTGAGTTCATCTATAGCGTTTGCTAATGGGAGTAAGTCACCTGCGACCGCATTAAAAAACACGCTGAAATCGGCCTGAGTTGTTGTATCAAAAGTAAGGTCTAAATTTTGACTGTAATAGTAGGCACCAATGAGTCCTTCAAGTACACCACTGCGATAGTGAAGCCTTAGCTCCTGAGAGAACGACTGTTGCTGCGCATCGTTGGTCGCATTAAGTAAATCCGCGTTAGAAAAGTCAGTATCTACCGAGTCTAGGCTGTCAAATGCCCGATAGGCACTTAAACTTACTAAATGCCACGCCTTATTAATATCGAAATCAACTTGAACCGATAGGCCTTTATCTTCCATTTGAGATATGGGCGTTTGAGACAACGACGTATTGAAACGGTAAAAGTCTTCGCGCCCGTATACCGTGGCGTCGAAGGGGGGCTGTAAAAGTAACGCATCAGTACCGAACTTACCCTCTACTTGGTTTGCTTGTATATTGTTTTGGTAGGTAAGAGCGCCGCAGCAGCGTTCGTCTAACTCGCCATAGTCGGCAATTACCTTTACGCTAACGCTGTCACTAGGTGTATACAGCAACTGCGCTTTGATAGCAGAGCGATTTCGGTTGTTAAGCGTTTTTCCACTTTCTTCGTCTGTAATAAAGCCGTCGCTGTGCGACGTGAAGCCGGATAGGCGAAGCGCCAGAATATCTTCAACAAGTGAAAAGGACGAGCCGGCGCTTAAGCGCACAAGCGCATCGTTCCCGACAATAGCTTCAGCAAAACCGTCGCGATCGTTATGGGAAGGGGGAGTAGTGGTAAGTGTCATGGCCCCCGCCGCAGTATTTTTGCCAAACAAGGTGCCCTGCGGGCCGCGTAAAACTTCTATCGATTCAATATCGACTACATCATTGATAAGAGCATTCTGCCGAGAGCGATAAACGCCATCAACATAGAGTCCAACAGAAGACTCGAAACCAAAGTTTTGTGAAGAAGTACCGATACCTCGTATAGAAAAGCCTGAGTTAGTTACACTTTGGTTTTGAAACGCGCCGAAAGCAGGCACGTAATTTTGAAGGTCAAACACATCTCTGCTTACGGTTTCGACTAAATCCTTGCCAGATAACGCAGTAACTGCCACTGGCACATCCTGCAAATTCTGCGGTGTTTTCTGGGCATGAACAACAATGTGCTCAAGCGTGCTCGTAGTGGGTTGAGAAACATCATCAACTTCTGCATAAGCCAGAATAGGTATAGCCACGAGTAAAGGCGCACCCAATAGGTAAAATGTGATTTTATTTAACGTAGGCAGAGCAGGTGTAGGCGATTTCATTTTGTTTCTTTTGAGTGGGGAAGCCGTGCGCTTCCAGCAAAACTTATCACGACGAGGTCGCGTCCAATTGCGCGCAGTCCCTTACACTTTTCCTTTGTCTACATCCATACGACATCACTAATGCTGCATTAATATACAATCTTAAGCACTAAAATTGCACGTACTTGATCTCACCATGTCAAATTTTGTTTTGAACGTATCAAAAATACTCAACTCGCTTCAGCGAATAGTTTCACCTGATGCATACTCATTCAAAATATCAATTAAACTTATATTGCTGTTTTCCTTAGTATGGTGAAAGCAAGTTAACATATTAATAACATCAGGCAGTGGTATGACAGACATCTACTTAGTGCGCCATGGTCAAGCATCATTTGGTAAAGCTAACTATGACAAACTTAGCGACTTAGGTGGGCAGCAAGCCATTTGGCTTGGGGATTATTTCAAACACCGCGATATTCATTTCGATGAAGTCTTCACTGGCGATATGGTGCGCCATCACGAAACCAAAGACGGCATAGCCGCTGGCCTAGCGTCAAACCGATACACATTACCCGAAGCATCGGTAAACAGTGCGCTAAATGAATTTAACTTTCAAGCCGTAGCCAAAGCGTACTTAACCCGTTACCCAGAAGCGAAAGTGCCGGAAGGGGCGTCGCCATCCGAATATTACCGGCTGCTCAAAAAAGCCATGATTGCGTGGTCGCAAGACGAACTTGCCCACGATCTGCTCGATGAAACTTGGGGACAGTTTGAAGATAGAGTGCATTCAATGCTCACTCACCTTAAAAGTACCGACGCTAAACGGGTATTAGTGGTTAGTTCTGGGGGCGCTATTGCCATGATGCTTAAACATATACTTGGCTACGATTCAGCCACGGTTGTGAATATGAACTTGCAGATACGAAACGCCAGTTTTTCGCAATGCTTCGCTAATGCGCGAGGTGTTCATTTAAATAACTTCAACAGCGTACCTCACCTGGATGTGACTGACAGGTTGCACGCCATTACCTACAGCTAAATGGGGCAATTATGAACTTTGAATATAATGAAAAGACCCAAGCACTTTTAGAAAAGCTAAAAGCGTTTATGAAAGACGAAGTGTATCCAATTGAAAAGGAATATATTCACGCCGTAGAAAATAGCTCAGCGACCAACGGCGAAGGTCGTTGGAAAACGCCTGAAATGATGCAAACGCTGAAACAGCGTGCCAAAGACGCCGGTCTTTGGAATTTGTTTTTACCAGAAGAGTACAAACCCTATGGTGCAGGGCTTACTAACGCAGAATACGCGCCCCTTTGTGAAGAGATGGGGCGCGTGCTATTCAGCGCTGAAATATTTAACTGTAGCGCACCTGACACCGGCAATATGGAAGTATTAGCCAAATACGGCAACGACAGTCATAAAAAGCAATGGCTAGAGCCTTTGTTAAACGGCGAAATTCGCTCAGCGTTCGCAATGACTGAGCCGGCTGTAGCATCGAGTGATGCCACCAACATTGAAACTTCGATAAAGCGCGATGGCGATGAATACGTGATCAATGGTCGTAAGTGGTACACCAGCGGAGCGATGAACGAAAACTGCAAAATTATGGTGGTAATGGGTAAGACAGACTTCGATGCGCCTCGTCACCAACAGCAGTCACAAATTCTGGTACCTATGGATACCAAAGGCGTAACCATTGTTCGCCCAATGGCCGCAATGGGCTATTACGACGAGCCTGTAGGTCATGCTGAAGTATTGTTCGAAGACGTACGCGTACCGGCTGAAAATTTATTACTCGGTGAAGGGCGAGGCTTTGAAATAGCACAAGGCCGTTTGGGCCCGGGTCGAATTCATCACTGTATGCGCTTAATTGGATGCGCCCAGCGTGCATTAGACATGGCCTGTGAGCGTGTTGAACAACGCGTGGCGTTTGGTAAGCCGTTAGCTAAACAGCAGTCGATAAGAGAAAACATTGCGCAAATGCATTGTGATATTGAGCAAGCGCGGTTACTTACGCTAAAAGCGGCAGACAAGATGGACCGCTATGGGAACAAAGTGTCGCGAGACATCATTGCTGCCATCAAAATAGTGGCACCTACTATGGCGTGTAAAGTCATTGATCAAGCGATTCAAATGCACGGTGCGGCGGGAACCAGTCAAGATTTCGTGTTATCTGCTATGTATGCCTATGCACGCACAATTAAGTTGGCTGACGGCCCTGACGAGGTTCATATGATGCAGCTTGGGCGTAACCTGATTGCTGAAAAAAATGCCTAAGGAGTAAGTGTGTCTCAAGACAATACTAAAAACGCCCATGCAATAGATTTGGCGGAGCTAAATTCATACCTTGCTAAGGCATGCCCCAGTGTTGGCCACGTAGAAAGTGCTGATAAGTTTGCAGGCGGACAGTCAAACCCAACGTTTAAGTTAACGACGGATAACGGCGTATATGTATTACGCCGTCAACCTCCGGGCAAACTGTTAAAATCAGCCCATGCGGTAGACCGGGAATTCCGGGTTATTAACGCTCTGCAAGGCTCTGATGTGCCGGTGCCTAAAGTGTACCATTTGTGTGAAGATACCAGCATTATCGGAAGTATGTTTTACATAATGGCCTTTGTTGAAGGTGAAATTTACTGGAATAGTGCGCTACCTGTAATTGCGTCTTGTGCTACTCGCGGTGCTATGTACGATGAAATGAACCGCGTGCTGGCCGCGCTTCACAGTGTAGATATCGAAAATGCCGGTTTACATGATTACGGAAAACCGGGCAGCTACTTTGAACGTCAGCTAAGTCGCTGGACAAAGCAGTACCGAGCGTCTGAATTAGAGCATATCGAAGAAATTGAAAGTTTAATTCAGTACCTCGAGTCGAATTTACCTGAAGACGATGGGCAGGTGTCTTTAGTTCACGGTGATTTTCGTTTAGACAATATGATGTTTGATATGTCTAACAACGAACAGCCAAAGGTTGTTGCCGTTTTGGATTGGGAGTTATCTACCCTAGGGCATCCGTATGCCGATCTAGCATACCAATGTATGCAGCTGCGCCTTCCGTCTGATATTGCGCATGCTGCTGGTCTAGGAGGGCTAGATAGGAAGCAGTTAGGCATTCCCAGTGAACAGGAATACATAAATACCTACTGCCAGCGCAGAGGTATTGACGCTATCGATAATTGGACGTTTTACCTTGCTTTTAGCTTTTTCCGATTAGCCGCTATTTTACAAGGTGTAGTAAAGCGCGCACACGAAGGTAATGCATCAAGTGAAAAAGCCATGCAGCTAGGTGCAATGGTGCGCCCGCTTGCGCAAATTGCCAATAAAACCATACACCATAGCGAATAAACGAAATATAACCCATTTAACGGCCTGTATTCGCTTAACTCAACTTACGGGTCGAACAAAAAACTGGAGACAGTATGAAAGCAATTGTATGTGAAGCCTTTGGTCCACTTGATGACCTTCAATTTAAAGATGTTGCAGACCCAGTAGTAAAAAAGGGCCATGTCGTTGTTAATGTAGAAGCGGCAGGGGTTAACTTTCCTGATGGGCTTTTAGTGCAGGGGTTGTATCAGATGCAGCCCGACTTCCCATTTATTCCGGGTAACGAAGTGGCGGGTACAATCACCGAAGTGGGCGAGGGTGTGAGTCATCTAAAAGAAGGTCAGCGCGTTATTGCGCTTTCTAACTTAGGTGGCTATGCAGAAAAAGCACTTATTCCAGCCACCCATGTTATGCCATTACCTGACCCTATTCATGTGAATGAAGGGGCAGCCCTTGTAACTGCCCATGCAACAGCGCATCACGCTTTGAAACAGCGCGCGAAGCTGCAACCTGGTGAAACACTGGTTGTAACCGGTGCTGCTGGTGGTACTGGTTTGGCGGCTGTGCAGATAGGCAAGATAATGGGCGCTAAAGTTATTGCCGTTTGCTCAACGGAAGAAAAGCTTGCCCTTGCTAAAGAGTACGGGGCAGATGTTTTAATTAACTACAAAGAAAAAGACCTAAAAGAAACGCTGAAAGAAGTAACTGGCGGGAAAGGCGCTGATGTCGTTTATGAATGTGTTGGTGGCGATACCTTTCACGCATGTAGCCGAAGCATGGCATGGGAAGGACGGTTACTTGTCGTTGGTTTTGCCGGTGGTGAGATACCTAAATTTCCGGTTAACCTTGCTTTGGTTAAAGGTTACTCAGTTATGGGCGTATTCTGGGGTTCGTTTACTCAGCACGACCCGAAAGGGTTCGCTGAAAATATGCAAGAGCTTCTTACCTGGTATGTGCAAGGCAAAGTTAAAGTGGTGGTAGATGAAGCGCTGCCATTAGAGCAAGCGACCAAAGCCATGGCTAAAGTTATGAATCGAGAGGTAAAAGGCAAGATGGTGTTAGTGCCTTAATGACGACGGTTGAGTGAGCAGTAGTAAAGACCGTGCGCTAGCACTGATTATGTTCTAAAAAAACGTCTTATTAGCAATGGTTTAATCTATAGAAAAGCCTAAACACGACAGTGTGTTTAGGCTTTTTTGAACGTATCAAGGTTAAATTATTCGGGGATCAATTCAACATTTACTCCAGCATACAACCCTAAACTCGAACTGGTAGCTATCAATATTCGCGTTCTCTCATTTTGCTCGATTTTTATTAAGTTCATCGAGTGTATTACTCGAGTCGCTACCTCCGCATCCAAAAAGCAAAGTAGTGGCAATAAGTGTTGTCGCAAATCGTACGAAGCTTTTCATAACTGTCCTTGTTTTAGCATGTTTTAAATACTGCAGAGGGTATTCAGCAATTCAAAGGTGCTAGCAACCCTTTCGCAGTACTGTGTTGGCGAACAAACTTTTTAGATCAACGGGTTAAAAAAGCAGCTCACTTTTTATAATAGCACCATTGACTAAAAAGTGAACCGTTAACGAGAGGGGGAAAGTTGGTTGCTTTGTTCTGCCAAGGGAACTTAGTGGGCTGATATACGTTAAAACATGAAGCGTGTCGTTTGTACGTAGTTAATGGCTTTTATTAGCGCAGCATTGCTTGAACTTTTTGCTGCTTCCACATACACAGGGAAGGTTCCTGCCATATTTAACTTTTCCGCAGTCATCGTGCAGTGTGCCATCATGATACCGCCACGCGCCGTTTTCAACTCTAAAGTTGGAGGTTTCATGCAGCTGATACATTTTTTTATCTTCAAAATAAAAGGCTGTAAATTCAACGGTATCTGAAGGTAAAGTAGCGCTTGTATTTGGCTCTGCGCTTTCTTCAGATTGCGCATAATGTACCTGAAGAGCAAACCACTTAGCGCCTTGAGCGCTTTGCGCTAAATCATCTACAGACAGACCTTGCTGTTTTTCTTGAGTATAGGTGTCGAGAATATAGGCGTATTGCGCAGTGGCGTAGGCAGAAAATCGCGAACGCATAAGTTGCTCGGCAGTAACAGGGGTTTTATCGCCTTTTATAAAAGGCTCGCAACATGCTTGGAAGGGTTTTGAAGAGCAACAAAAACAGCGCATAGGGCAACTCATAAATAACGGTGTACAAAACGCCACAGTATAATTGCATGTGCCATTAGGCCCAAACTTTTTGAATATATGCTGTTGTTGTTACGCGCAAGCATGGCACGATACCTGCCAAAAAAGAGCTAGCACCGCTGGTTAGGGAAAAACCACTTACCACGGACCTAACGCAACATTCTGTACATCGTTTACGCTATCTACGCGCACGTTAACTAAGCTAACGGAATAAAGTTCACAAAGTTTTCTAATCATCTCGCTGTCAGTAGGCTGTAGGTCTAGATCAATATTTTCGACATACAGTGTTTTACACTGTCCACCCGTAATAAGCTTGCTGATCCACTCCGGCATTTTTTCTTTTTCTGGCTTCTGAATACGTATGGCATGGTCAACCGTTTTCGAAAAAGAAACTGTATTTGAAAGCAAGTAATTCCAGCCTTTATCGTTAGCGCCTTTTCCCGTGTTGTTCTTTTCACTAGGGAAACCTTCTATAGGTAGAGGAAGCTGAACAACATTTGAAACCGAAGCGCGCAATGCATTTAATCGTGAAACTGAAGATGTGCTCATAATAAAACCCTTAATGAATGTAACGTTAAAGCCCAATTTCTTAATGCTGGTTACTTGTACAGTGTGTATGTGTATACAGTATTGGTAATTTGCTGTTTTGGCAAGTGGTTAGTTGTACTTTTTTCGCACAATTTGCGGGAGGAAATGTAACTCTATAAAAAGTAATAAGTTTTTTATTCCGCTTATTTCTTTCAAAGACTTTTCTGAACTCGATAGGGTAGAATGCGCATGATTTTCACAACACTAACTACTGTATAAACTTGGGAAAACATTGAGTGCACTAATACATTTAGGCTATTTAGGCATGTTTTTATCGGCATTTTTAGCTGCCACTATTTTGCCTTTTAGTTCAGAGATTGTTTTAAGCGCACTGTATGGTAGTGGCTTAAATGGGGCAATATTGCTCGTTGTTGCTTCTATAGGAAATGTACTGGGGTCGCTGGTTAACTATTTACTGGGGTATGCGTTTGGAAAGGATATCGCCACTCAAAAACTTAATATTAGCGAGGCTACATTTAATCGAGCGAGCAGTGTGTTTACGCGATGGGGCAAGTGGAGCTTATTTTTATGCTGGGTGCCGATCATTGGCGACCCTATAACACTAGTCGCGGGTGTGTTGAGAAGCCCCCTGTGGTTTTTTATGCTTGCAGTCACGCTAAGCAAAACAGGACGGTATGCTGCGCTGCTTTATGTTTTGTCTTAAGAAGGGGGGAGCATCACTTTTGCACTAGGCGATATTCTCTTTACCTCTTCCTTTTTTCGCCGTGCTTTTTCTCCCTTTCTGTTTTCTCTGGTAAGTTGAATACCATCGCTTAACTCTAGGGCTCATTAAGAGCAAACCTACCAGCCAATACCATACAGGTTCTTGCCAAAAGGTTTTTTGTGACCAGCTAAAATGAAGCAGTGCAAGGGGCAAAACCAAATAAATACTATTATGTAGCGTTTGCCATTTTCTTCCCATTTTTCGCTGAAGGCGTTTAAATGACGTAGCCGTAAGTGCAACAAGCAGTATGAGCGCAATCATGCCAACAATAATGTAGGGTCTACTCACTATTTCACTGGCAACCAATGCCATATCTAGCTGAAGTTCGAAGAAAATGTAGGTAAACAAGTGGGCAAAGGCATATACGAAGGCGTAAACACCAATCATGCGCCTGAATTGTATTGGCTCTGGACTGGGGAGCCATTTGGCAAGTGGGCTTAGGGTTAGTGTTAATAGTAAAAAATGAATGGCCCATGTGCCGGTTTCGTTGATTAACGTATTCACGGGGTCGGGGCCGAGCTGGTCGGTGATACCTGCCAAAAACAACCACGCGACATAACCTAAAGCAAAACCGTGGATGATGGCCTTTAAACCGCGGCGTTGCCATGGGGTAAATCTAAATGGTTTTTTTCTTAAGGGCATTAATAACACAACCTGATAATATAAAAACGAGCGGGGCGTACATGTAACCTGCGCTGGTTATGTACACCTATGCAAAGCAATGCAATTTCTCTACTAGCAACAGCGAAACTAGTAATTACGCGTAAGGTCCATACTTTTATAAAGTGGCGCAACTTCGCTATAACCATTGAACATCTGCGTGTCGATACGGTTTCTCGCAAGAAGCCCCCCTGTTGTAATCCTACGCTCGCTGGCCTGACTCCATCTAGGGTGTGCCACGTTAGGGTTCACATTGGCATAAAAGCCATATTCGTTGGCTGCCAGTCGATTCCAGGTTGTAGGGGGCTTTTTATCGGTAAGGCGAATTCGAACAATAGACTTAATGCTCTTAAATCCGTATTTCCAAGGGACAACCAATCTTATTGGCGCGCCGTTTTGCGGTGGCAGCGTTTTACCATAAAGACCAACAGACATAAGTGTTAGCGGGTGCATGGCTTCATCAAGACGTAAGCCTTCCACATATGGGTATTCAATACCGCCACCGGTAAAGCGACTTCTTTGCCCCGGCATTTGCTCTGGGTCGTATAAGGTCTCAAACGCCACGTATTTAGCTGACATCAACGGGTCGGCTTGCTTTAATAGCGCGCCGAGTTCAAACCCAATCCACGGCACTACCATTGACCACGCTTCAACACAGCGCAGGCGGTAAATTCGCTCTTCAAGAGGAAAGCGTTTTGTTAGTGCGTCATGGTCAAGTTCAAGTGGATTTTTTACCATGCCGTCAATTTTTAACGTCCACGGGTTGGTTTGAAATTCAGTCGCATTTTTAGCTGGTGCATCTTTTGACGTACCAAATTCATA
Organism: Alteromonas sp. G5_S2_22_S1; assembly: GCF_054968525.1. Classification (NCBI taxonomy): domain Bacteria; kingdom Pseudomonadati; phylum Pseudomonadota; class Gammaproteobacteria; order Alteromonadales; family Alteromonadaceae; genus Alteromonas; species Alteromonas sp. G5_S2_22_S1. Next base: position 60,860 of record NZ_JBQKUJ010000015.1, read on the forward strand.
AAAATTATTGTAGCTGGTGACTTTATCTTCAGGCGTACGGGTTTCCGCTATTTGAAACCTGGGAGGCTGACTAAACTCAAGCGCCTTACCTTTAAAGGCAGCTTTCTTTTCTTCGTCTTCCCAAAACCAACCTGCTGCACCAGCTGACTTCGCAAGTAACGTAGACGCGCCTACAAAGCCCATAGATTTGAGCAATGAACGACGATTCATATAAACGCCTTCATTAGTTACATCGTTATCGGTCAATTTTACTGAGGGTTTAAATGGTTTTGGCATTACATCACCTTACTTACAAAAACGGCTGATTTACCCACTCGAGTATCTATATTCACTATCTTGGGGAGTATCTAACAGTGTTAACTACGTGAACAATGGGTTTAAGTTTCAATAGCATTGTTATTTATTGACACCGAGATAATAAAAAAGACCGAAGCAGCGGCCTTTTCATTTCAAAAATTTATAAAAAGTAAGCTAGCTTACATGTGCAAACTATCTTGAATGCCGCCTTGTTTAGGGGAAAATATGTTGCTGTATAAGCGAGAGGCAAATTCGTCGGTCATGCCAGATATATAATCTGCCAGTACGCGCATGCCGTTATCGTCTTCACAGGCTTTGCGCCATCGCTCTTGGGTGTTCTCAGGGAGCAGGCGGTCTGGGTCTGACGCAAATGCTTCGAACAGCTCCATAACCACCAACTGTCCTTTGTACTCAAGAAGCTGAACGTCGGGGCGGCGTATTACTTTGTTAAACACAAACCGTTTGAAAAGCTCTAGCGCTTCGGCAAACAGCTGTGGCATAACCGCGTTAAACGCAAGTAGTGGATGAGAAAAGCCGTCTACCCCCTTAATCTCAATAGCGGTAATAAAGCTATTTACCAGCGCACCTATGGCATTCTTCCTTTCGTGATGTGCTGCGCTAAATAGCTTGTTTGTTAGGGCTTCTATATTGTCTGACAACCATGGTACGTCAAGGGCTTTTAGTGGGGTGGTTACGTCCTCGACAAAATGATGTTTGCTTACCATGTCCATAACAATGGCATCCTCTAAATCGTGAATGCCATAGGCAATATCGTCCGACAACTCCATTATTGAACAGTCAAACGACTTAAACCGGGTTTTGCTGTGACCATTCGGTTTTGCCGTAAACTGCATAAACGCGTCTTTATCTTCATTGCTAAAGGGGGCAAGCAACCAGTCGAATAAAGGTTCGTCGCAGCGAAAAAGCCCCTTTGGCGGGTGCCAGTCATGGGCTTTAACCTGACGAAGTGAAAGAGGGCGTTCAGGTGTAGGACCTTTACTATGTAAGGCATCAATGAAGTTTGGATATTTGACTAAGCCTAACACGCTTCTTCGGCACAAGTTCATACCGTGCTCGGCAGTGTAGGGCTCAAGCTGAGTAATGATCCTAAACGTTTGCCCGTTACCTTCAAACCCGCCGTATTGGTGCATCATGTAATTGAGTGCGATTTCACCGCCATGACCAAAGGGCGGATGTCCAATATCGTGAGCTAAGCACAAGGTTTCAATTAACGTAGGGTCGAGTGCCAACCTACTGGTAATGTCAGGAAATTTCACCCATAGTTGAGCGGTGATGCCTGTACCAATTTGGGCGGCTTCTAGCGAGTGGGTGAGCCGTGTACGATAAAAGTCGCTTAGCCCCACGCCAAGTACTTGGGTTTTCGCCTGTAACCTGCGAAAGGCAGCGCTGTGAAGCACGCGTGCTTTATCTCGCTGATACGGATTGCGATGATCGCCGTCTCTTGTTTCACTACGTGGTAAACGACGCTCGTGTAATGCTAATTCCCATTTGCTTGTTGCCAAAAAAACCTCGCTGCCATGCTGGATGTTTGCTGTTTCTGTTACATCAATAAAGTAACTTGTGGACTGTTACTCACCTTAATCACATATCGTCTTGTGTGATTTCATCAAGGCTTAATGAAAAGCTTGGTACGTAGCGTGTTAAAAAGTAGTCTACCTCTTCAGAATGATACTCTTTAAGGGTTTTATCTAAACGCTTTTTAGCCAGCTTAAATTCTTGGTTGCCAGCAGCAAGTTCTTCTAGCGTTTTCAGATAAGCGCAAAGCACATCTGCTGCTTTTACGATGAAGGCTTCTTCTTCACTGTGGTAGTGGTGATCAATCAGTGCCGCATAGTCTTCACGAAATGCTTCAGGTGCCATTTCAATAAGCTTGTTCTCGGCAATCTTCTCAATCTTTTTGTATTCTTCTTTTATCGCAGGGTTAAAATATTTTACTGGGGTAGGGAGATCTGTACTAAATCTCATTTTACTCAAAGTGTACAAATTTGAAGTTTTATAAAATCGCTTTGTCACCCGTCCCATGTGGTGTAGGGTTGAGTTAGTCAGATTAATGTACGCTTCTACCACAGATTGCACTCAAAATATTGAATATGTACGCTTATATACTTCATTCATCCTACTACAGTGTACGTTAGAACTGAACACTTCCTTATTTTGCTATAAAAGCATTAATCTAACGTTCCCCAGAACTCATCATCAACTACGCTGTAGTCAAACTTGCCATCCAGTGTTTCGAGAATAAGTGAAGCGACTTTCACACAATGTTTGTATGTTGTTTCAAAATCCTCGTGGCCGATTTGTTCTTTAAGCATTTCGGCAACTGTTATATCAAACACATGATTTGATATCTGTTCTCGAGTTAAGTGACGAATTAAAAAGCGAGTAATGAACCATCCCCGCCCATCATGGAAAGTGAATTTGAAATTTTCTAAATGCTTTTCCTTTTGTGCCCATAACCTGACTGATTTTTTTCGGAGTTACAGGTTTACCTTTTTTGGTTAAAAAGAATATTGAATTGATTGGCGGGCGTTCATGCTCTGGAAGAGTTTTACGGTACTCTAAAAACTTAACTTTTCGTTCATGGTAAAGTGGCAAATAATTTTCGCATATCGCTTTCCAAGCAGCGAGGTTCACTTGAACGGTGCGCTTTTTGCCTTTTTCTCTGATTGAAAAATCGAATGTTTTAGATGAGTTGGGTATGGTTGCTAAAATATCAGGATAAGTGCGTATGTGGGCGTTGTGCCCTGCACCAATGTAAGGGAATTGACAAACTCCTTCTTCTCGCATACCAGTGGCCAGGCTAAGCATTAAGCAAGCGCTATAGACTGGGTCAGAGTAAGCGCCTAATAGACTGGTAATATCTTCATTTGACATACAGTACAACTTACGGGTTCTTTGATATTTGTTTTTTTCCGTACTGATGTTTTCTAGCCCCGAATCTTGTGATACTTGTTGTGTTTTTCGTTTCTGCTTACTGTATTTTTTGAAATCTAAACGCCAGCTTTTACTGTTACTTTTGTTGTTTAACGATTTCTTTTGAAATCTTACTGGTAAGTCGTAATCTGCTGCCCATGTGTAAAATTCCATTACAAGCGAAGCTTGATTGTAAATAGTTTCATCTGACGGCGATGTCTTCTTGAGTTTGTCTCGGTTTCGAACCCGATAACGTTGCCATCGCTTTATATATTCCGTTGAGGCGCTAAGCCAAAAGTCCGAAGAATGTCTAATTTCTTTAGGAAGTGTTTTATATAGATAGGTGAGAAAGTTCTTTAGATTATTGGCATAGCCATTGAGATTCTTAGTGTTGTCGATTCACATGCTGAGCTTTTGAATTCCGTCACTAGCTTTCACTTTAGCGACTCTCTAACGATATACCCGGCATCTCGGTTTGGGAAGTCACACATTTTAAGTGACGAAAACCATCCGGGGAAGATTTCACATAAAAATGAGATAGATGCAAAGCAGGTTATTGAGAGAAGTACATTTGACTGGCTACTAAAAATGTTAACTTATCATTCGGCAACATTTGGATATGATATTACCGTAAATAAAAAACAAGAAAAATAATCATTACCCATATGCGTGGAATGTTAACTTATCATCGCCAGTAGAAACGGAGAATAGAGTAAAAGACTATCTGTGAATTTGTTTTAGTTTTTATTGCAAAGTCACGATGCTTGCAGAACGCCCCTGATTTTACTTAAGGGAATCTACGTGAGTTGGTTTCAAATTAGCTGGGTAATAATGTGAATTAAGATTGAACTTTTCCTGACAATTCCGCAGTAAGCGAATAGCGCCATACCGTCTTTCTGTGATGGCCAACAAAAGACAATAGCAGCCAGTCATTAGCTGTGAATTTCAGCTTCCGATTTCTGTGTGTAGCTGCCCCAGCGTTGGATTGCGAATTTGTATGTTAGTGACAGCGCAATCTCCCAAGTGACTAAAGCCAAAAATTATCCAATAGCAGACAGTTACACTGATGTGATTATTTTTGTTCACTATATTACCAGTTTATATTGAGATCGCTTCATTAGCCTTAATTTCCCGCTTGTGCCAATTTATAACGTAACTCATTGACATCTTTTGCCGGGGAGCATCCGTACATTCGTCCGTATTCACGACTAAACTGAGAGGGGCTTTCGTAACCAACCTGAAACGCAGCAGTAGCCGCATCAAGATGTTCAGTTAACATCAAACGTCTGGCTTCCTGAAGTCGTATTTGCTTTATATATTGCAGCGGACTCATCGCAGTCATATTTCGAAAATGGTGATGAAAAGTAGATACTCCCATGTTCGCGACCTGAGCCAAATCCTCCACCCTGATTTGGTGTGAAAACTGAGACTTGAGCCATGCGATTGCCTTTGCCACCTGATGCGATTGTGTCCCCATTGCGGCGAGTTGTCGTAGCTTTTCTCCCTGTTCCCCGACCAGCAGTCGATAGAATATTTCTCGTCTTATCATGGGCGCGAGCATCGGAATATTTGCACTCTCATCAGCCAAATCAAGCAGGCGTTGAAACCCGCTGATTAACGCTGGCGTTAGTTTACCCGTTGCCATTCCACAATCTGAGCGCTGCCCCTTGGGAGGCGGTAGTTGGCTGTCCGCCATTAATTGTGTGATTTCTTGATAATCGAAAGTCAGTTTAAGACCAAGATAAGGATGTTCAGCGCTTGCCTCCGTCACTTGTGAGACTACCGGTAAATGAACACCTGAAAACAAATAGTGTTCTGTGTCATAAAAGAAGGTTTCCTCACCCAATTGAACGCGTTTTGCTCCCTGTGCAATCAGACAAACACTGGGTTCATATGCACCCGCCATAGGAATGTTCGCGTCAACTTTCCTGAATACCGTCAATCCAGGAACAACTGTTGGGCAGTAATCATCGTGTACGGTCAGCTTCGAAATGCTTGATGCTAAGTGCTTCATATTGATTACATGGGTAGTATTAGTCTTCATCTCTTTTGCCACATTACAGATGTTTCAGATACAGCCAGTATAGCCACAGTGTAGGCGCCAATAAATAGATCTAATTTGTACTCAGAGAAATAGGCAACTATTGAACAGAATTTGAATACTGAGTTTTCCTTGCCGTTACTATCCTAAATAACATGAGATTCACGCTTGATGTGTGAGCGCTATTTGGCACCTTTTTAGTAACGGGAAAAATATGAAATCACTGGTTAAAACGGCTGCATTCGTACTGTCGGCAAATCTATTGTCTGCTGAAGTATTGTCGGCGGACTATCGACAGAATCCATTTACGTTGACGTACGAAGGGGCCATAACTGAAAACATTGAAGGCAAAGTTAATATTCACACAGTGAGTTATAAATTAAATAATATCGACATTGCCGCGAATGTGTACACACCACCTGGTTTTGACCCGTCGAAACAATATCCGGCTATTGTCATCGCTCACCCCAACGGCGGTGTGAAAGAACAGGTTGCAGGGCTTTATGCTCAGCGACTATCGGAACAAGGCTACATTACTATCACTGCCGATGCCGCCTACCAAGGAGCTAGCGGCGGTGAGCCTAGAAATATTGATAAACCAGCTAACCGCATTGAAGACATCCACGGCATGGCGGACTTTATTTCTACCTACTCTGGGGTTTCAACATCCCAGATAGGACTCCTTGGCATTTGTGGTGGTGGTGGCTATTCCCTTAAAGCAGCGCAATCCGACAAACGTTTCAAATCCATCGCGACACTGAGCATGTTTAATTCTGGACGTGTTCGCAGAAACGGTTACATGGACTCTGCGCTAGACACCATTCAACAACGATTAACGTCTGCCTCTGAAGCGCGAGAGTTAGAAGCCGCAACGGGAGAGGTCCGTTATGTCGGCGATGCAAAGCTAACCGACGAGCAAATTGCAGCCTTGCCCTTCGATCTTTACCGGCAAGGATTCGAATACTATGGCAAAACCCATGCCCATCCCAATTCGACTTTTCGTTATACAGAAAGCAGTTTGTTGTCGCTGATGAATTTTGATGCAGCAACAAATATGGATCTTATTGACCAGCCTTTATTGATGATTGCCGGTAGTAAAGCGGACTCATTGTACATGACCCAAAACGCGTTTGAATTAGCCACCAAGTCTAAGGATAAGCAGTTGTTTCTTATTGAGGGTGCTACACACATAGAGACCTATTGGAAGCCTGAGTACGTTTCACAAGCTATGACACAACTCAGCCACTTCTTTACTGACACATTGCAATAAGGCGTTAACGATATGATTTCTAACATAAGAAGCTATCGCATTTTTACTCTGATGGTATCTACAGTTCTGGTACTGAGTGCGTGTAGCATTACCTCTAAGACTGATACCTCAGCAGCCCCCTTAATGATCGCTGAGCAAGGCAGTTTCGCTGTAGGTGGAACTGTCATTCAAAAAGAGGGGGAATTTGATCCGATAAAATTGACGTCTGCCGGACAAACGTTACATGGCGATCACGCCTATGCCTTTTATCAAATTCCAGTCAATGAACGAAAATACCCATTGGTAATGTGGCATGGTTTCGGACAGTTCTCGAAAACGTGGGAATCTACGCCAGATGGACGTGAAGGTTACCAGAATATATTCCTTCGCAAAGGGTACGGCGTTTATTTGATTGATCAACCCCGGCGCGGTAACGCCGCAAAAGGCACACAATCTGGTAGCTACGAGCCTATTCCGAATGAGCAAATGTGGTTCAATACGTTTCGCGTTGGTACATGGCCTGACTACTTCCCCAATGTGCAGTTTCCAACAGATGAAGCTTCGTTAGCACAATATTTTCGACAAATGGTGCCTGATGTCGGCCCTATCAACATCAATGTAAATGCTGATGCGGTTGAAGCCTTATTTACCAAAATTGGCGATGGCATCCTGGTTACTCATTCACACAGTGGAGGAATGGGGTGGCAGGCAGCCATGCAGAGTCAGCACATTAAGGCCATTGTTTCTTATGAACCCGGTAGTAACTTTGTTTTCCCTAAAGGCGAAGCGCCTGCCCCCAAGCAGAGTAGCAGTGGCCCATTAACTGCGGTAGAGGTCCCTCAGGATGATTTTAACAAGCTGACTCAAATCCCAATTGTGATTTATTACGGTGACAATATTCCTGAAAAACCCAGTCAACTACCTGGCGAAGACGGTTGGCGAATCAGGCTTGAGATGGCTTATGAGTGGGCTGATACCATAAACCGACATGGTGGCGATGCTACTGTTATTCACCTTCCCAAAATAGGTATTTATGGCAACACACACTTTCCATTTTCAGACCTGAATAACGCCGAAATAGCAACGCTTATGTCGGATTGGTTGCATGAGAAAGGTTTAGATTAAAAGTACACAAATCATTCTATTACGGGAGGAAATCATGTCGCAAAGTATTAGATTATCGTTAAAACAGGTCATCGTAACGCCGCTTCTTGGATTGTGTGCGTTGTTCGTCAGTGCCGTTGAAGCCACAGAAGAAAGTCAGTCTCTGGACAAACGTCAAGCCGCTATGATTCCGATTGCGGCGCTCACGGCATCAGGTGATGTAAAAACACTGAACGATGCGCTTAAGGTTGGGTTGGAAAATGGGTTAACCGTCAATGAAATTAAAGAAATTTTCATCCACTCTTATGCGTATGCAGGGTTTCCCCGTGCGCTAAATGGCATTATGACCTTTATGGATGTGGCCGCAGAACGAAAAGCGCAGGGAATAACCGATGAGGTAGGCAGAGAAGCGACACCGCTTCCTGAGGATTACAACGCGAATAGTTATGGGCATCAGGTTCGCAATGCGCTGGTAGGGCAAGATATGTCCAATCGCACAACTGGCTACGCGGGGTTTGTACCAACTATAGAGACATTTCTGGTAGAGCATTTATTTGCAGATATATTTTATCGGGACGTACTGACCGTTAAAGACAGAGAGCTACTCACTATTAGTATGCTTTCTGCGATGCCGGGGGCTGAAGCCCAATTGACATCACATATGAAGTTGTCACTACGGGCCGGATACAGCCCCGCACAGTTGCTCGAATTCACACGCATTCTAAAGGACTCAGTGAGTCAGGACAGCGCAATAAGAGCAAGTAACGTTCTTCGTAGTGTTGCAAATATTTATGCGAACATCGAAACCATGCCGCACGTCATTGTGAATAATGATTCAACGGTTACACAAGGTTCACCCGCTAACTTTAGCGGTGTGGCGAAGGTCAGTTCTCGGTTTACGTCGCCGATAGATGGTCATTATCGTGGCGCATTGGTGGAGTTTGAAGCGGGCTCTCGTACTGCCTGGCATACCCATCCGAAAGGCCAAACACTCGTCATTATCTCAGGAAAAGGTCTGGTTCAGAATGAAGGTGGAGATATTCAAGAGATGTTACCGGGTAATGTTATCACTATCCCACCCAATACCCGGCATTGGCATGGTGCTGCGCCAGATTCATCCATGTCACACATCGCGATTTCAACGCCAGACAATGGCGATACCGTAACTTGGATGGAGTTGGTCTCGCAGGAACAGTCCCATTAATAATTTTAACCTGATTCGGCCGGAATAGTTTTATGCAAAACAGAAGAGAATTTTTATTATCAGGGGCAAGCCTGGCGGCTGCATCACTGTTGAGTACCAATATACAGGCGTCAACCTCTGAACAAAAGAAGCGCACAACTTCAACAAGTCCAAACACACGAAAGCTTGGCAAATTGCAAGTTTCGTCTATTGGATTGGGCGTCCAGAACATGAGTAGGAAATACGACACATCGGTTCCCAATCGCCAGGAAATGCATCAAGTGATCCGAAGCGCCTACGAGGAGGGGGTCACATTTTTTGATGCGGCTGAGGCGTATGGTCCCTTCGAAGTCGAACGTATTCTTGGGGAAAGCGTTAAACCGTTTCGGGACAACATCGTCATTGCCACCAAGTTTGGCTGGAATATTGACCAACAGACTGGGGCGAGATTACCGGGATTGAACAGTCGTCCTGACCACATCAAGGCGGTTGTCGAAGGCATGTTATCGAGATTACAAACGGACCGCATTGATTTGCTTTACCAGCATAGAGTGGACCCCGCTGTGCCCATTGAAGAGGTGGCCGGTGCAGTAGCAGATCTGATGAAAGAAGGAAAAGTTCTGCACTGGGGGCTATCGGAAATGGGAATCAATACTCTCAAACGCGCACACGCGACCTTACCTGTCAGTGCCGTACAAAGTGAATATTCGATGTTATGGCGTGGTCCTGAAAAATCTGTTTTGCCATTGTGCGAGAAATTGGGCATAGGCTTTGTTCCCTGGAGTCCGCTGGGAGTTCAGTTTTTAACAGGATGGATTGATGAAAATACTCGCTTTGCACAAGGCGATTTCAGAGCCACGGAGTCCCGTTTCAATCCTGAAAACCTTGCCCATAATATGTCGCTCGTAAAGCTATTAATGCAATGGTCTGAACGGAAAAATGCAACACCGGCACAAATCGCCCTTGCCTGGCTACTGCATCAGAAACCTTGGATTGTGCCAATACCAGGAACAACCAGCTTGGTTCATATGCAGCAAAACACCGCTTCAAGAGACCTTTCTTACTCTACGGCAGAGTTGCGCGAGCTAAACGATTCGCTGGCTTCAATCACGATACAAGGCCAGCGATTACCCGACTTCGTACAGGTGTTTTCAAACGTTGAAGCACCTGAAAAACTCTGATCAAACCCCATACCCCGGAGACACTATGAAATCAATAATCCCAGCGCCATTTTGGCTAATGTTACTGCTATCGGTCTATCCATTCGGCTCTGTGATGGCACAGCAGAGCCCTCATGTGAATTTACAAGCCGAAATGCCTGCCGAAGGCGGCATGCAGAAAACAGAGGAAATACTTTCGGCCTTGTCAAAACAAAAATGGCAATGGATGGCTGACAAAAATGTCGATGCCCTGGCTCCTTTGTTTCATAAAGAATCAAAATTTGTCCACATGAGCGGTTCCTGGAAAAAAGATCGTGAGTTAGAAATTATTAAAAGCGGCAGTATTTGGTACAAAAATACCGTTGTGCATGACTGTGATGTGGAAATTGTTGGTCAAACCGGTGTCGTCTGGAGCCGCATTACCCTGGATGCCCATGTGCGTGGTCAGGACGTTTCAACCGAATTTACCACCACGGAAGTCTATGTAAACACCGCCGGAAATTGGCAGTTACTTGCTCTGACTTTCAGTAGTGTGCGTGATACCCACAAAATTGAACACTAAGGGCTGTAGGTAAAGTGGCCTGCGATACTCAATGTCCAACAACGAATATGAAGCCGTTTCGGATAAGTAGCAGCGCTTGTTCTGATAAATAATGAGCGATGGCTGACAACAGATGCCTTACTTAGCATCCTAACTAGCAAGTAATGCCCATACTCAAAGGAGCAAAGCGATGATAACTCTGTTAATAAACGGCCACTCCCGCCAGGTGAAGGCCGCGCCAGATACCCCGCTTTTATATGTATTGCGCGGTGAACTCAATGTACTGACACCCAAGTTTGGTTGTGGTCTGGCGCAATGTGGCGCGTGTTCAGTGTTGGTCGATGGCGAAGAGGTACGCGCCTGTATTTATCCCATTATGGCGCTTGAAGGCAAACAGATCATCACGGTTGACGGCTTGCCAGCACGCTGGCAACAACAACGTGCGTTGCCGGACGACCCTGAGCGTTTACATCCAGTGCAACAGGCCTGGATTGATGAGCAGGTTCCCCAATGTGGTATTTGTCAGTACGGCATGATGATCAAAGCCACCGAATTATTAGAAAATAATCCTAGCCCCAGTGATGAAGACATCAATCACGCGATGACAGTATCAGGTCCCTCTGCGCATTTGTGTCGCTGTGGATCATATGCAGCCATCAAGGATGGTATTCATCGCGCAGCAGCCCTTATCAAAGGCGCTGAGTTGATTAACACAAAGACTTTAGAGGGCTGAGAGATGAACGTTGAACAACACGATAACGACGAAACTCAATCAGTTCGTGAGTACCTGATTTACGGCGCTAAATTAAGTCGCCGGGCTTTCCTGGGAGGAAGCGGTGCTTTGATTACTTCCCTGGCACTGGACCCGAAACTCGCATTTGCAGCGGCTAACAGCAGTCAACCCACTTCACTGGATGTGGCCAAACCAGCCAGTTGGATTGAAATTCATGCCGATAACACTGTATTAATCCGTACCGGCAAATGCGATTTTGGTCAGAGTTCTATTTTTACCGCATACCGACAGATCGTGGCCGAAGAACTTAGTATACCGGTAGCAAATATTACCAATGTGGTGTGGGGAGATACTGATGTGACACCTGACGGCGGCGGCACCTTTGGTTTATTGCGTACCAACGTGCAGAATTTGCGTAAAGTGGCTGCTTATATACGCGAAGCGGTTTTAACCCTGGCAGCGGAAAAATTCGCCGTAGCTAAAGATAGCCTGAAAATAAAAGAAGGGGTTATCCAGGCTGGTAATCACACAATTAACTATGGTGAATTGCTGGCCAATCAAAATTGGTCCTTGAGTATTCCGGTCAGGGGGGAGCTAACCAGCTTTATGGGAATTGTCGTTACTGGGGAGCCACCCATGAAGCCCGTTAGCGAATATACAATCATTGGTCAGCCACTGAAAAATCCCATCGTCAGGCCCAAAGTGGCAGGTGACAATATCTGGGTTGGCGACGTGAAATTACCGGGTATGCTACATGCACGGGTGATCCACCCCGAAACCCTCGGTTCAACCTTGCTAAAAGCCGGTCGATTGGATAAGACCTTATTCGCCAACAGTCAGATTGTAACTATTAATAATCTGTTGGCGGTGGTGTCGTCTGATGAATGGGAAGCAGTGCAGGCGGCAAGGTCAGTTGAAGCTAAAACCCAATGGTCTGACTGGCAGGGCATCCCCACTACTTCTACCGGATTACAACAATTTTTGCACGATAAGCCCAGTTGGGACGACGTACCCGACATGCAAAGCCGCGCGGCCAAAGGCGATATTAATATGCCGGTTGCCAAAACCCATTCGGCTGAATATTTTATGCCGTATTATAAACACGCGCCGATAGGCCCGATGGTATCGGTGGCCGAAGTCAAAGACGGCAAAGTGGTGGTGCATACCCACAGTCAGAATCCGCAGTTTTTGCGCATGGCGATTGCCAAGATACTTAAACAGCCGGAAGCCGATGTGATCATCAAAACCTATATTGGACCCGGCCACTTTGGTCGCTCAAATGGTGGCAATGCAGGTTCAGAAGATGAGGCTGCATTATTGGCCGTCAAACTTGGTGTACCAGTCAGGGTACAGTGGATGCGTCACGACGATATGCAATGGTCAACCAACTCGTCGGCTATGTTGTCGCAAATTAACATTGGCTTGGATGAACAGGGGCGCATTGCGAATTATCAGGCAGTGCACAGCGGCCCGCCGATGCAGGATGACCGTCCAATCGGTGCGATTCTGGCAGGCAAAGAGACTATCTTGCCACCGACGCCCGATAACCCTTCATTTTTGCATGGTCTGGGGATTTTTATCGCCGATACCTGGGTGTATGGCTCGGTAGAGAATATTGCCGAAACTGGCCGTGGCATGTATCAGCTCGGTCAGCAAGAGTCACCGATTAATGTGGGCATACGCGATCATTCTATGCGAACGCCCATTCAGTTTCAGCAAAACTTTCCTCGCGAAACCGCCATGAGTGAAGCCGCTGCGCTAGCCGGAATGGATGCCATTGATTTTCGTCTGGCGCACATTACTGAACCACGCTTCAAAGCCATTCTTGAGCGGTTAAAAATCGAAGCAGACTGGGACTCACGACCTTCGCCTTCTCCACAAGCAAGCGCCAATGGCAGCCAGGCGGTACATGGGCGCGGTGTATCGATTATGTTGCGTGACAATGGGTACTGGGCCTGTGCCGCACACATAGCGGTAATACCGGATACGGGCGAAGTAAAAGTGGAGCGAATCACCTTGGTTTCAGATACCGGTATCGTAGTAAATCCGTTGCAATTAAAACGTCAAGCGGAAGCAGGCTGTATTATGGGCGTGTCTCAGGCACTGCATGAAGAAGTCAGTTTTGATAATAGCAAACTTACCTGTACGGATTGGTATTCCTACCCAATTCTGAAAATGGCAGAAGTACCCAAGATTAAGGTAGTCATTGCGCCGGATAAAACCGCGACAATGTATGGACAAGGCTCCGAAAGTGCTAACGCCTTGGCTTCTTCGGCTATTGCCGGTGCTTTTTATGACGCTACCGGCAAAGCCATCAGACGACTTCCCTTGAAGCCCGACTACGTCAAAAAAGCGCTTTCGGCATAATTGGACAGGCCCCAGTCTTGCGATGGGGCTTTACTCATCTTCAATAAATATCAGACTCACTGGCTGTCGGAGCAAACTGGCGGCCAAGAACTCTATTAACATAACAATAGGTAAACTGGCGATGCATAACCTGCAACTTAATTGCATTTAACTCGGTTACACCCGCTGTGAATCAGATTGAAGTGAATCCGTTTAATCAACAACTGCATGGCGTTCCGTGGATGCAGTCCAGAGGTATCAGTACAAGTTGATCATATCAGACATGGTTCACATAAGATAATAAAGTATTATCTATTGGCACTGCCCTGGTGGAGGGCTGATGCTAGAGATTGGCATACGCTTACCGATAGTAATGCACGATTTTTTAATGAAATGGCTGGAAAACTTTTTAAGAGCAAATCAACATTGTACTCGTTAGCAATGCTACTAACAGGTATCGGAAGTCGCTATTTAACTTACGGTGTAGGTTGGCTTTCTAAAGTCATAAAAATGAATGCAGAGCTTTCGAATCAAGACTTAGATGATAATACAATCTATTATTTAAATACTTATATGCGAACCTACCTGTATCGGGAGAGAATCAATGTCCGTCGTTCACCAGAATTGATGTCAAATGTATTGGTCATTCTTGATTTTTTGATTGAAAAAGGTGAGGTGTCAGGTTATTTAGTGAGGGAGAGTATCGTTTGATTCTAATCATTTGACTACTCGTAGTGTAATCCATAAAAATATTTCCCTAAAGCACAAGATAGCTAAAAATGCTTATCTCACTTTGTATAGAATTGAGTTGCGTTGATTGTCTGCTTTCATGTTTTAATAGACTGCTCAATATTGTTTTAGTGTCCGCTAATCGCTAATTGATGCTATTAAAACTCAATAAACCAATAACTACTTTACGTAAACAGCGGCCATTTTAATTATTCAGTCTCACCGACTGCTATTAGGCCAAACTGATGGGCCGATTTAGTGGCGCTCTGTAATGAAGTGTCAGATAAAGTTGTGTCTGATCCACAGTACACATCAGTCATAGCAGCAATATCAAGTATCTTGTTCTGTTAGCTCATCTACACTTGCTAAACAATTACGCTCAAAAGTATCCAGGAAATAGCGAACTTCCGGCATATCTTGTTCGAAGTCAGCTAACATTTTTGCAAGTCTATCTTTAACCGAGTTGAATTCGGCATTACCAAAACGAATTTCATCATTTGCTTTCAAATACGCTGAAATAATATCTGCTGCCTTAACTAATCGCTTGTAGTCTGGATCGACGTCGTCTTGGACGAGTAATTTAGCAAAAGGCTGTTGTAGCTCTTTGGGTAAAGACGCAAGACATTCTTGTTCTGAGATCTTTTCTAACTTTTTAAACTCTCTGGTTATTTCTGGATTGTGATATTTGGTTACATGGTTAATGTCTTGCAATTTGGATTCAGATATCTCGTGATAGAGTGCAATGGTTGCTGCTTTCTCTGGTGAAAGCGAACCTCCGAAAACTTCTTTCTTTATTACTGCAAGTAGATGCGCAATAACTGCTACCTGGTGAGAGTGTTCTGCAATGTTTTCACGCTTTACCGTATGCATCAATGCCCATCTTTTTATCAATGGCATACGTAAAATCCAAGCTAAGAAGGTACTCTGTTTCATAAACACTCTACTAATAATTAATGATGTACATTTTTCGTGGAATAGGAATTAACCGTTAAACGAACAGAACTCAAAAAATAAGAATTAATCGCCCGTTAGCACCTCAGACACATCGTGAAAAATCGCCATGGTGGCAATACGATCAGGGTTTAACGTACCGCCGAAAAACTTGTTTTTTATAAGTGCAAGAGCATGCGCCACCATCGCCACTTGTAGACTGTGTTCTTGCACGTTTTCTGTACGCACGTTATGCATTAGCGGCCAGCGGTTAATAAGCTTTAAGCGTGCTAAATGGGCAAAAAAGTGGCTTTTATCACTCACGCTATGCCCCTTGCTTATAGGTTCTAAAGAAGTTGCCTATACGGTGCAATGCCGGTACGAGTACGTCACTGTGAGGTAAAAATACCAATCTGAAATAGGTACCTTCGGTTAGGTTAAACGCGCGACCGTGAACCAAAAGAATTTTTTCGGAGCTTAATAAGTCCAGTACCATTTGCTCATCATTGTGAATGTTAAACTTCTTCTCATCCACCTTGGCGAAACAGTACATTGCACCTTTAGGTTTAACGCATGAAATACCGTCGATGCCATTGAGCATATCGGTGGTAACGTCGCGCTGTATACGCAGACGTCCATTTTCATTAACTAAATCGTTGATGCTTTGATAGCCGCCAAGTGCAGTTTGTATTGCACTTTGGCACGGCACGTTGGCACACATTCGCATGGAAGAGAGAATATTCAGCCCGTCAATATAGTCAGACGCCAGTCGCTTGTTTCCACTTACTACTAGCCAGCCAGAGCGAAACCCTGCTACGCGGTAGTTCTTACTTAAACCGCCGAACGTGACAAAAAATACGTCGTCAGCCAATGATGCTATGCTTGTGTGCTGGGCTTCGTCGTACAAAATTTTATCGTAAATTTCGTCACTGAATACTACCAAACCATGTTCTCGGGCAACCTCAACCACCTCTTGTAATAGTGCTTTGTCGTATACCGCACCAGTTGGGTTGTTTGGATTAATTAAAACAATCGCGCGGGTTTTACTGGTAATTTTGCTTTTGATGTCGTCGATATCGGGGAACCAGCCTGCCTGCTCGTCACAGCGATAATGCACTGGAGAACCTGAAGACAAGCTTACTGCTGCCGTCCACAGCGGATAGTCTGGGCTCGGGATCAGTACTTCGTCACCATGATTTAGCAAAGCCTGCATTGCCATCATAATAAGCTCAGAAACACCATTTCCTATGTACACATCATCTACGCGAATATCTTTGATGTTGCGCTGCTGGTAGTACTGCATCACGGCTACGCGGGCGGCATAAATTCCTGTTGAGTCTGAATATCCTTGAGACGTGGGCAGGTTATGAATAACGTCTTTTACGATATCGTCAGGGGCTTCAAAACCAAATGGGGCAGGGTTACCGATATTTAATTTTAAAATGCGGTGGCCTTCATCTTCCATTTTTCTTGCTTGCGCAGCAATAGGGCCTCTGATGTCGTAACAAACGTTATCTAATTTATGTGAGCGAGATACAGTTTTCATGGTCTATCTGGTTGATTTACATACCCTGAGATTATCGCAATACAAGGCTATATGCGATGGCATTTTTGCAGTATTTCGTCTGAAATCGACACTTTTTTCACCGAGTGGCTAATTATTAGACATATAACGAGATGAATAATCCACTTATCACTTAAGTATAAAAATTATGTTAATGACTTGTGAACTTTTCATTCTATGCCTATCGTAGTAGTAAGGTGTGTATAAAAAACACGCTAATAAGGAACAGGCTAACAATCAGAGGTGATTAGAATATGTCGCACCATTTCAAAGAAACACAGGAAAACGCCATTACGCAAAGCGGTATAGCACGCGTTATTCCGTGTAAGGAACTAGACGTTGGCGACCCGATTAAATGGTTGTCATTGGCGCTTCGAGATGCCATGCGCGCACCAGGGTTAACTTTATTTTATGGGGTGCTCTTTACTGTAATTCCGTGGTTTATTATGTACTTGGTTGAAATGACTGGCTGGCACCTGGTTATACTTCCTGCCATTGTGTGTTTTATGCTTATTGGCCCATTTTTAGCAGCAGGGTTGTACGACGTCAGTTGGGAGATGGAAAAAGGCCATAAACCCACCCTTAGACATTCACTTAGAGCAATGCGTCGCAACGCCTTCAACGAATGGGGATTTGCCATTTTGATTATGGTAATGATGATCTTTTGGCTACGGGTGGCGTCACTAATTCATGCGCTTTACCCACCTTACATAGAAAATGATTTAGAAAGCCTGCTACCGTTTTTAGCGTTAGGAACTATTGTGGGCGCAGGCTTTACATTAGCAATGCTGTTCATAACGGCTTTTACTCAACCAATTCTGATGGAGCGCAAAGTTGACCTTGCCACTGCGGTACTAACCAGCGTCAATGCGGTATGGCTAAACAAAATACCTATGCTTATTTGGGGCGCGATTATCTTTAGTGCGGTTGCGATAGGTTACGTGACTGGGTTCATAGGTTTTATTGTACTTATGCCTATCATTGGCTATGGGTCTTGGCATGCATATATAGATGCAATTGAAACGAAAAGAGCGCGTAAATACGAGTAAAATATGTAATTTAATTACAGGAGGAGTGGCTTTTATCGTGTGGTATTTGCGCTAACCTGCAATATATTTTGTTAAAATTACAGTTTTGAGGCCCCGGTAGGGGCCGTTTTATACTTTAGTGTTATATTTGTTTTTTCCATTAAATCCCGCCTTTAGATATATTAGTAATATGAAATGTAAGAAAATCTTTTAAAATCAGCGGCATGAGTTGTTAATCTTTATGTAACAACTGGATTTACCTTACCTTTACTCGCCTTACACAAACATTCAACAGAATAAATTTCATTCTTGATGCATAAATAAAGGGCGTTGAGCAGTTCTTCTGGCTGCTTCAACCACTATGTAAGAGTTTGCCACAAACTTGTTTAACACCTTTATCCACACATTGAGGATTTAAAAATGAAATTAGCCAAAACAGTGAAAGTACTTGCTGCTACAGCAACCGTTGCGTTCAGTATTAACGCAAGCGCCGCCGCACCACAAAAAGATGTTCGTTTTATTGGTGAAACCCAGTTCGCTGGTTTTTGCAAAGCTATCATCAATGACGACGTTCGTGTACTTCGTTCGAGCCTTTCGCGTAATGTAGGTCGTATTGGTGCGAGCCAGCGTGAAGTTCTGCGTATGGTAACGTCTGAAGAAGGCTTAACGTGTAACGGTAGTAGCCTTATTGAGTTTTCTGTAGAGCGTCATGCTGATGCCGTTCACGATTACCTAATGTCGCGTAGCTAAGGCATTGACGGCGGTAAAGTTAAAGCCAGAAAAAGCGGGGTAGGTTTCACAAAACGGCGTTTATTTGTAACGACGACAGTGAAAACTAGACCCGCTTTTTAACGTTAATTAGCTATTCGCCCCCATGCGGCCACCCGTGCCTTACTGGTTTTGAATAGGCGTTGAGTTTTGAACCTAAGCTTAAGTAGCAGCACATAAGCCAGGGGTACTAAGAATAAACTGGTTAATGTTGAAAACACTAACCCACCTATGATGGCAATGGCCATTGGAGAATAAGGCGGGCCGTCTCCCCCAATTCGCGTACTGCCTAGCGCCAGAGGAATTAAACCCAGCACTGTTGTAGCAACCGTCATTAATATGGGACGGACTCGGGTCATACAGCCTTCAATGACGGCGTCATACAGCGACAAACCCTCACCTATGAGTTGATTGATTCTGTCTACTAGCACTATGCCGTTGTTCACCACAATACCCATGAGAATGAGCATGCCGATCATTCCCATAATAGACATAGACGTGCCTGTTACCATAAACGCCCAGAACACGCCTGTGAACGAAAAAAGCAGGGAAGTGATCACTGACGTAGGAAGAATTAGCGACTCGAACAGGGCAGCCATAACCACGTATATCATACACAGGGCTAACAGCATGTTCATTTGCATAACCGCGTTTGCTTCATCTTGGCGAGAAAAGCTTCCGTCTAACGTCCATTTATAGCCCGTAGGCAGTTCAATATTCGCTAGCACTTGCTCTATGCGCTCTCGGGCTTGCTCGGTTGTGGTTTCACCTTCTAAATTAGCGCCAATCGCTAGTGCAGTTTGGCGATAATTGCGATTAATTTGTGATAACTGTGGTACAACAGAAAAATCTGCAATCATATTTAAGGTTACTGACTGCCCCTGTGTAAACCCAATATTGATATTTTTAAGCGCGCTTAACGACGCCTGAATATCGCTGCCAAACTTTAACTGTACTGCTACTTCTCCAGCGTCACCGTAGCGAAATGTACGCAAGTTGCTACCGCGTAAGGCTGTCGATACTAATTTTGCAACGTCGTTAACTTGAATACCAAAGCGGTTCGCTTTTTCTCGGTCTATACGAATTTGCACTTCGTCGCGTGTAGAGCCCGTATCCGCTTTAACATCTTCTAGCCCATCAACAGCGGCAAGGATAGGGATAATTTGCTTCGAAATGCTAAGCAGTGTTTCTGAAGACTCACCTAACAAGGTTACTCGTATGCCACCCCCATTGCCGCTATCCCACTGGAAAGACGGACGAGCACGTACTAAAGAAGGCATATTTTCGCGAATATCTTCTTTGATGCTCGCAACGCTGACGGGGAGTTCATCGTTAAGCGTAATACCACTTACTGCGTGACCAGGTGTAAAGTAGGTATATACTTGCTTGATGTGAAAACGCGCCTGGTTTTCATATAGGTAAGCTTCCATTTTATCAACGGTCTTTTCAACTTCCTCAAGCGTGAAGTTTTGTGTGACATGATAGTTTAGCCATATGCGCTCTTGGTTGTTATTACCCTCATCATCGGAGGTGACTACTTGCATGGGAACGAAGGTAGACGCCAGGATCGCTAAGGCGATAACACAGGTTGCTCCTTGGTGTTTGAGCATCCACTTTAGCGCCCGTCCATATCGCGTAATGTAAGCAGGTGTTAGGGCAGTTTTTACGACAGGTATCTTAACTTTGGTAGTCAGTAACGGGATAAGCGTCTTTGCAATAAATAGTGACGCAAATAAAGAGATACAAATGGCCACTGCTACGTGCTCTAAGAAGATCGTCACGTCTATTTTTACGCCAATAATATTTGGCAAAAACACAATGGCAGTGGTTGCCGTTCCCGCGATAACGGCAAGGCTTACTTTGTTCACACCAATCTGCGTGGCCCGTTTAACACTGCCTTCTTGTTGGCGCTCTTGAAAAATGCTCTCAGTAATAACCACTGCGTTATCAACCAGCATACCTACTGCCAGCATTAGCCCCATTAGCGATAAAATGTTTAGCGTATAGCCTAAGAGGTACATAACCCCAAGGGTGATACAAATAGAAAAGGGCACAGAAAGCACGACAATTAACGTTGTGGTGAGTTGCCGTAAGAATAAATACAGCACAATAACCGACAGCAAAGCGCCTAAAAGGCCTGCGTTTAAAAGATCACTTAACGATGAAGTGACGCTTTTGGCAGTATCATCCATAACAAACAGACTAATGCCAGTGAATTCTGGGTCTTCTTTCGCTTTATCGATAACCTTCATTACCGCATCGGACACTTCTACTAAATTACTGCCTGATTCGCGAAAGACGTTAAAACCTACAGCAAAGGTGCGATCTAAATGACGTCCTTCGTTGCGCTGCGGCAACTCGTAAGTCACGCTGGCAATATCAGATAAGCGAACGCTGCGGGTAACCCACATGTTTTTAAAATCGTTAACGTCACTAAATTCGCCAGTCGGGTTTACCAATATTTTATCACCGTTGTTGTACATGTAGCCTGCAGTCAGCGAAAAGTTTGCGTTTTGAAGTTGTTGTTCTAAACGGGTGCCATCAATTTGATATGCCGCCATTTTCTTAGGATCTAAGCGAATGGTAATTTGCCGCTTCATGGTGCCGTATAGCTCTACTTTTGACACGCCGGGTACGCGCTCTAAGGGCCGTTTTAAATTTCTTTCAAGTAAGTCGTACGCATTGGATAGGTCTCTGTCGCTAGACACGCGAAGTTGAAAAATAGGCATGTCGTTGGTGTTGAATTTGTACACCATAATTCGCTCAACATCGTCGGGAAGCTCGTGGCGAATGGCATCTATTTTTTCGCGTGCCTCGATGCTTTTTGCTTTGAGGTTTTCGTCCCAATCGAACTCTACAATGACTTCTGCCATGTTGTCGTATGAACGAGCGCGTAGACGCTTTATCCCCGACATCGTGGCAACGGCTTCCTCTACGGGCCGGGTGATCATGGTTTCAATTTCAACCGGTGTAGCATCGGGATAAGGAATTTGCACCACCATTTCTGGAATATCTATGCCAGGAAACTTTTCCAGCGGTAATAGACGTCCAGAAACAATGCCAAAAAGCAGCATAGACAAAAACAGCATGCCTATCGTCACAGGCTTATTGAGTGCAAAGCGCGCCAGTGATGCGCCTACACCAGCAATCTTAGAAGGCGTACTCATAGCACACCCCCTTTCGACAACCTGTCTTCGTCGCTGTAGCTTAAACTCGCGTTAGTTTTTACCGGGTCTTTTTTAACAAGGGTTTTCTTAACATCGAATAAGCTATAAAGCACAGGCAATAATATAAGGGTTAGTAAGCTTGCAAACAGCAGCCCATAAATAACGGTTATGGCCATCGGCGTACGAATCTCTGCTCCTTCGCCTAGGCCGAATGCCATTGGAAGTAAACCTAATACCGTGGTTAAGGTTGTCATTACAATAGGGCGCAAACGGGTTTTTGCGGCTTGCATAATAGCCACGTTTTTTTCTAACCCCTGGCGACGTAGCTGATTGATGCGGTCTACCAACACTATGGCGTTATTCACTACAATGCCACAAAGCATGATCAAACCAATAAACACAACTACGTTAAGTGGTGTATTGGTTAGCCACAAACCGTAAACCGAGCCTGCGCCGGCTAAAGGCACAGCAAAAAGGATTAGCAAAGGGTGAAGTAATGATTCAAATTGCGACGCCATAACCAGATAAACCATAAATACCGCAAGCGCTAGCGCAAACTGTAGCGAGCGAAAGCTACTTTGCATGTCTTCGCTCTGACCGGTTACCGAGGCGCTTAACGATAGGGGAAGCTGCGTGCCGTCAATAACTGTATTGGCGATGGCAACGGCTTCATCGAGTTTCCCTTTGGCTAAGTTTGCTGAAACCAGCGCAACACGCTGCTGGCCCACACGCGTTATTTCACTAGGGCCTACGCTCATATACACATCTGCCACGGCGCTAAGCGGTATAGGCTGTACCGAGTCCGGATTTACTACTATCGCCCTTATGCTGGCTATATCATCTCGCTGGTTTTCCTGCGTTCGAACCAGTACATCAACTTTTCTATCTTCAACACTGTACTGTGTGGCAATACGCCCGCCTACTTTTGCTGCAATAAGCTGCGAAACACCTGCTGCGTCAAGCCCCAAGCGAGCGAGTTTAGCATGGTGAAACGCAATTTTAAGTTCAGGGTTTCCATCGCGAATGCTGGTAGTCACATCGGCAAAGTTGCCGTAGCTGGCAAGTTTCGTGGCAATAGCGTCGCCATACTGTTGTAATTGTTTGAGATCGTACCCTGCAATCTCAATTTGAATAGGCGAGGCAAAACTAAACAGTTCGGGTTCTGAAAACGTGGCCTGAACCTCAGGTTTAAACGCTAAGCTATCTCGTAGCGCATTTTTAACATCAGCCATATCTTGTGGGGTTGCAATGGGCTGCATAACAATGTTTAAACGGCCCCAATGATCACCCCCTTGATTAGGTGCAGCACTTATTAGGCTTCCTGTTCCCGACATAGCATAGGTGCGCAGCACGTTCGATTCACTCGCAGATGCCACATTGGCAAGCTCGTTAATAATCGCATCGGTGCGGGCGAGGGGCGAACCTGCAGGTAGCGTAACTTCTACTGAAAATTCTCCTTGAGATAAGGTGGGTATAAGCTCCATACCAAGTTTAGGTACAAGTACAACGGCACCAGCAGCCAGTACGAAAGCAATAGAAAGCACCGCGGTTCTTGCGCGAAGGCTGATGCTAAGTAGTTTTTCATACGCTGAGGCAAGTAGGTCAAAGCCTTTATTGAACGCCCAAATTAGGGGGTTAAACGCTGCGCCTAAAACCCTACTCGCGATATGCCATCCACCTATTACTAGCGTAACTAAAGCTGCAGGTAAAAATACAAAGACCAGTTTAAATACCCAGCGAATTGGTAACGTAACCCAGTACATCATTTTGCCCAATGTCGAAGTAGGGCGCACAGCAGGTGGCGTAGTAAATACGTCTTCATGATCAAGCTGCTGCTTCTTCCGTTTATGCGCCATGGCAGGTATAAGGGTTAGCGCTACCACTAACGATGCAGCCAAGGCGAATGACACGGTTAGGGCTTGGTCTTTAAACAGTTGCCCTGCAATGCCCTCAACAAAAATAAGCGGTACAAACACCGCCATGGTGGTAAGGGTAGAGGCAATAATAGCTCCAGAGACTTCCTTTGTGCCCTCGCTAGCAGCAGAGTCGCTAGCGGCCGATGCAACGCCTTCACCCGCTACCGCTTCATCGCTTGCTGACGCTTTTAGCTTTTTATGACGATCAATGTTTTCAAGCACCACAATACTGTTGTCGACAAGCAGTCCTACGGCAAGGGCAATACCGCCCAAACTCATCATATTCAAACTGATGTCATTGGCATACATCAAATTGAAGGTGGCAATGACTGATACCGGAATAGACACGGAAATAATGATCGTTGCCCAAAAGTCTTTCAAGAACAGGTACAGGACTAACATGGCAAGTACACCGCCCATAACAGCAGCCGATTTAACATTGTCTATGGCTTGCTTTATAAATACGCTTTGGTCGTAAATTTCACTAAGCATATAATTAGCGGGCAAATTGTCGTTCACTTCACTTAAACGCTTCGCCACTTTCTGCGCGACGTTTACCGCATTAGCATCACCCTCTTTATAGATGGCAATTTCGATCCCCTCGCTACCGTTGAAGCGCGTTACTACATCTCGGTCTTTATACGCATTTTCTACTGTTGCTACATCTTTAAGCTGAATGTTTCTACCTTCAAAACGACCTATAAATAGGTTTTCTATGTCGTTTAGTGTTTCGAACTGATTAAGGGTTCTTACTAAAAATGCCTGTGCGGCGTTATCAATTCTGCCTCCCGCCGCATTAATATTTTCAGCCCTTACTCGCTCTGTAATTCGGGTAATAGGAATAGAGAGTTGACTGGCTTTTCGCTGGTCAATAAGAATGTGAATTTCATTTTCTAAACCACCGCCAACCCGAACGGCAGCAACCCCCTCGACTGACTCTAAAGAACGCTTTACTTGTTGTTCGCCATACAACCGAAGGCGCTTCATTTGCGCTATGCTCAAACTTGATGCGTCACTTTGTGCGGTAAGCCCCAGTTTAATAACGGGGTCTAAACTTGGGTTGAAGCGAAGCAGTCGTGGCTTTTCTATATCGAGGGGAAGCTGCAATACATCAAGCTTTTCTCGCACCTCTAAGCTTGCGAAATCCATGTCGGTCCCCCAAGCAAAAGACAGCACCACATCAGATTGACCCGCTCGCGAAGTAGAGGTTACTTTACGCACACCTTTAACTACGCCAATGGCTTCCTCTATTGGTTTGGATACTAGCTGTTCTACTTCACCAGGCGCTGCGCCGTCATAGTCGGTTCGAATAGTAAGGGTGGGGTAAGACAAGTCTGGCAGCAAGTTCACCGATAGTCTGCCTAACGACACCATACCAAATAACAATACCGCGAAGATGAACATACTTACGGCAACAGGGCGTTTTACGGCGATATCTACGATACGCATAGTCTAAATCCTTGATTGGCCGAATTAGCTGTTTACAACTTCAACAGGGGCGCTGTCTTTTAAATTTTGGTGACCCGCAGTGACCACTTCTTCGCTTCCAGTTAGGCCATTTATCACTTCAATCATCTCGTTATTTTCAAAGCCGGTAGAAATATCTACTTTTTTCACTTTGCCGTTATCTACAACGAATACGCTGTGATTGTTGTCGATAGTGACAAGGGCTCTACGAGGAAGCAGTGTAGCGTTAGCATGAGTAGCATATTCAAGAGATACATCGGTAAACATGCCTGCTTTAAGCATGTTATCTTGGTTGGGCACTTTAAGGGTGACTTTAAATGTACCTGTGGTGGCATCAATTACGGGGCTTATTCGCTCCACGTTTGCACTAATGCTTCTATCGCTTAATGCAGCAATAGTCAGCGTCGCACCTTGCCCAATCACCACGTTAGGTAGCTCATTTTCGGGTAAGTACACAATGCCTTGAAGGTTTCGCTGCTGAACGATATGAAACATCCTTTCCCGTTGGAAAGACTCAGTTAAGTTACCTACCTTGGCGTTTCTTTCTGCAATATATCCATCGATAGGTGCCGTAATCGTTGCTTCTTTTAAGTCTAGTTCAGCCAAACGAACTGAGGCCTTTGCCGACTCAAACTGCGAGGTAAGCTTGTCGTAGGTGTCATCGCTTATCAGCTTTTGAGAATAAACTTTATTGACCTTTTCAAGCTCGCTTTCAATACCCTTTAAATCGGCCTGTGCTTTGGAGAGGTTTAATTCGTAGCGGCGTTTGTCGAGTTGTGCAAGTACTTGCCCTTTTTCGACATAGTCGCCTTCTTCAACAAATATCTCTTCAATAATGCCAGAGGCCCGGGCGACCACAAACGCTTCTTCTCGCGCCTCTAGTATCGCTGTTGTGTCGTAGGTAGAGGTGATATCCCCTGTAATAATCGTTTGCGTTTCAACGGGTATGGCAAAAACCGTCTCTTCAACCGTTGCAGACTCTGCATTCGCGTCTATGGCGTCGGCGTCAGAGCATGCGGTTGTCGCTAAAGACAACACAACAATACTGCAGCCTAATAGTCGTTTAAATGAAGAAGGGGCGAAGTGAGAAAGTGAATTAAGCGATAATAAAGCGGTGCTGCGCGTTGCTGTTTCCATGGTCAATAACCTTAACGTTAATGTCGTTATATAATAATGACCGTATACAGCATCTAGCATGCCAATGATGTTACACAATGTTAAATTTCAATGATTTCAACAGGGTAGCATGATTTGAGACGCACAAACGAAAAAAGCTAACCGATAGGGTTAGCTTTTTATACTAATGCTTAGCCAGAACCGCTAATAAGCGGTGTATTGCACTATAGTTTATTAAACCAAAGTATAGCTGGTGGTGATGTCTACATTACCCGTCAGCATAAGCATTACTGAACAATATTTTTCAGCGGAAAGTTGAACAGCGCGAGCGAGTGCTTTTTCGCTAATACCTTCGCCTGACACTGTGTAATGGGCGTGAATTTTTGTAAACACGCGAGGGGGTTCCTCAGCACGCTCAGCTTCCATTTCACAATTACACGCTTCAATAGAAAAACGACCTTTCTTAAGGATATCTACCACGTCAATACTTGAACATGCACCCACAGCCAAAAGTACTGATTCCATAGGCGATACAGCATTACCGCTTCCATCCATTACGGTTTTATAGCCGCTGTCAGTTGTACCGGTAAATGTCAGGTCTTTATCCCAAGAAACACGTGCTTTCATTTTATGTCCTAGCGTTTTAATGATTAAAAAAGGTGGCTGCACTTAAGGAAAAGTGCAGCAGTAAACATTGCGATTATTTGATAAGGCGAACAGCGTCAGGGCTAAGCGTGATTTTCTTTTGCTTGTACAGGGCGCCCAGTGCCTTTTTGTAGGCCGCTTTACTCACATTGAAATGTGAATAGATGGCATCCGGCGCACTTTTATCGGTTAACGTTGAAATGCCGCCGTGGGCTTCTAGATCATCGAGTATTGCTTGTTGAAGGGCGTCGCGGCCGCCTTTATCAACACGCTGCAGCGCGACATCAACCTTGCCATCTTCACGAATGGTTTTGATAACACCTTCAGTGGCTTGCCCTACTTTAAGCGGCTTAAAGGCATCGCTATGGAAAATAAGCCCTAGGCTTTTTTCATTAATTACCACTTTAAAGCCTAAATCGGTCTTAGCGTATACCAAGCACTCAACCGTATCGCCTTCACTTAAATAGGCACTGCCTTCTTTTAAGAAATAGTGAAGTTTCGTTGCACCTAAAATGCGTTGGGTCTTGTCATCGAAAAACGTGTGAACCACATAATACATACCGGGGTTAACCGGCTGCGCTTGGTAGTCGTTAGGGACAAGTAAGTCATTATCTAAACCCCACTCGAAGAACGCCCCAAAGTTGGTCGCTGATACCGCTTTTAGCACTTTTGTTTCGCCAACTTGAATAAGCGGCTTCTTCATGGTTGCATAGAGGTCGCCGCGCTGATCAGTAGCAACAAATACCTCAACCTCTTGGTCTTCAGCAAGCGATGCCTTTACTTCATCGATAGCGAGAGTGACGGTTTGCTGTTCATCAGCATCATCAATTTCTATTACGCCGTCACCATCATCGGTTTTTTCGACAAGTGGCGCTAACGCGTAGCCAAAAGGGTATTGGGCTACCACGCGTAGTGTATTAATTTTTCCAATATTTATCATCAGCACTGACTTTTTAAAAAGAACAGGTAACATGATACTGGAATGAAGGTAAGAGCAAAACCATTATGAAGTTAAATTGCGATTTAGGTGAGAGTTTTGGCGCGTGGTCTATGCCGGTGGAATCAGCCATTATGGCGGAAATTGACCAAGCAAACATTGCGTGCGGTTTTCACGCTGGCGATCCGCTAGTGATGAAACAGGCACTATTTCTTGCAAAAACACACGGGGTAGCAGTAGGCGCTCACCCAGCGTATCCAGATTTACAGGGCTTTGGCCGGCGAAGCATGGCCATAGCATCCGATGAACTTAATGCAATGCTACAGTATCAGGTTAGCGCGTTATCAGGCATGGCTGCACTTTATGGCGTGAACGTTACTTATGTTAAACCTCACGGTGCGCTATACAATGATATGATGAAAAACGCAGAAGTAAGGCGTACAGTTATGCAGAGCATTGCTGAAATTAATGCGTTATCGACTGGTGCGCCATTAACCTTAATGGTCCAAGCCACTGCACAAAATGCCGCGCTTAAAGAAGAGGCAAAAGGGTGGGAATTGCCCCTGTATTTTGAAGCATTTTCTGACAGGCGCTACACCGATGAGGGGTTGCTTCAATCTCGCGGTATCGAAGGTGCTGTATTAGACGAAGACGACGCGCTAATGCAAGCAGAGCAGCTAATTGAATCAGGCACGGTGACTACCGCTTCTGGAAAAACGTTAACCGTCGAAGCCGACTCACTATGTGTTCATGGTGACACGCAAGGTGCTGTAAGTATTGCGCAAAGGATCAGAAGTTTTCTATAAACTTGCCCCATAAAAAACACATTTATTAAGAATAATAACAGTATCAAGGACAGTAGATGCAAGCTTTCGGTCGTATCAAGCGATTAGTAACGGCTGGCGCCGATGCCATAATCGTGTATTTTGACGGCGTAAACCTAGATGAGGCAAATAATGCGTGTCACCACATGCTCGCAGCCATAGATGCGCAACGCAATCAGTGGTCGTGGTTAAAAGAATGCGTGCCTTCCTACGATAGCCTGCTTGTCGTTTTCGATATGGCCCTCATTGATAGCCATGGTGTATATCAAGCCCTGCATGCGCTTTCAGACACAAGCGAGTTCGCGCAAAGCAAGGGGGCTAACTCAGCTAACTCTGTAGAGGGTACAAGCGCCGTGATCGAAATACCCGTTTGGTACGGCGCGCCACATGCGAGTGACTTAAGCGTGGTGAGTAAGAAGACGTCGCTTTCTATCGATGAGATTATTGAACTGCACACGAGCGTAACTTACAAGGTGTACGCGGTGGGCTTCGCGCCAGGGTTTGCCTACATGGGAGACATTCCCGAAGCAATGAACTGTGCTCGGTTAGGTACACCGCGTAAGCGCGTGCCTAAGGGCGCAGTAGCTATCGCAGACAGGCAAACCGCGGTTTACCCTAGCGAATCGCCGGGTGGCTGGAATTTATTAGGGATCACGTCGTTTGACATGCTTTTGCACAGTGAAGAGCATAGCGAGTCTCGGTTAAAAGCAGGTGATATCGTTAAATTTGTATCCATTACAGAGCAGGAATACAGGTCGCACTATGAAAGTTGAAGTACTCGACAAAGGAATGTTCAGCCTTATTGTTGATAGCGGCAGAGTAGGGCGGCAGCGGGACGGTTTTTGTGAGTCTGGACCCATGGATAGCCAAGCTTATCATTGGGCTAATTTTTTAGCCTTTAATTTAGACGGTACGCCTTGTATCGAAGCGATTGGCGAAATGGAATTGCAGGTTGACCAAGACTGTGTCATTGCAGTGACGGGCCGAGAGCCTTCGCTTTTAATAAACGGAGAGTCGGCAGAAGTTTACCAAACCTATGCTGTTGAGGCTGGCTCACATATCCGTTTTGGCAGTAAGTTGTTAGGAAGCAAAACCTACCTGGCGATATGTGGGAACTGGCAAGTACCGAAAGTGGTGGGCAGCGCGTGCACTGTTGTACGTGAGAAACTAGGTGGTCTAGACGGCAAAGGCAGTGCCTTGGTTAAAGGGGATTGTTTTAAAATAAGCGCGAATACTAAGCCGAAAGAGAAGCCAGAGCTAAGAGTATTACCCCAGCAGTATCGAGAGGATTACGGGTTTGTTGAGTCTATTCGGGTTGTGCCAGGCTATCAGTATTCAAGTTTCAGTCGGGTTGCTGTGCGCGCCTTTGAAACGAGCACTTATACAGTGTCTACATCGATAGATCGTATGGGGTTTAGACTGACAGGCGAAAGCGTCGCATCAGATATGGTGCGGATGCGCTCAGAAGCTATACATCTGGGGGCGATTCAAGTGCCGGGCGATGGTCAACCTATTGTTATGATGTGCGATCGGCAAACGCTCGGCGGATACCCTAAGCTGGGTTGTGTTAGCCCCTGTGATATCAGTCGCTTGGCACAAGCGGTGCCTGGCGAAAAAGTTAATTTTACGTTTCAGAACGAAGAAGAAGCGCGGGCTGATTGGCTTTTGATGACAAGTCGGCGCCGGCGCTTAGAAGGAGAAATATTGTGACAATTGCGTTTTTAAACGGCGAGTATATGCCTCTTGATGAGGCAAAAATTTCTCCAATGGATAGAGGGTTTCTTTTCGGTGATGGTATTTACGAAGTTATCCCCACCTACGCGGGACACCCGGTAGGTTTTACAGGGCACACCTCAAGAATGGCTCAAGGCCTTGAAGCTATTGCAATCACAAACCCTTATACGGCAAGCCAGTGGCATGAAATTTTATCTAATTTAGTAGAGAAAAATGCATCGTTTATAGACAGTGGCAATATAGGCATTTATTTTCATGTAAGCCGCGGGACAGACTCAAAGCGCTTCCATGCTTATCCGAAAGACATACCGCCTACCGTATTTGGTTTTGCCTTTGAAATAGCCCCGCCGCAACCTTTAGCGAAAGCTGACGTGAAACCGTTTAAAGTGGCATTGCAACAAGATAAACGTTGGCAACGCTGCCACATCAAGTCTACCTCTTTACTAGGCAACGTTATGCACTTTCAAGCTGGGGTTGACGCAGGGGTAAATGAAACTATTTTGTTCAATAATGAAGGCATGATAACAGAAGCTAGTTCGTGCAATGTATTTATGGTGAAAGATGGCAGCATTACCACACCGCCGTTAAATCACGAGTTACTGCCCGGTATTACGCGAGCTATCGCTATTGAAGCATTCAAACAAGCTGGCTTAATTGTAACCGAGGCTTGGTTTAGCAAAGAAGCGCTTCTTGAGGCCGATGAAGTGTGGCTTACTTCGTCGAGTAAAGAAGTCGCGCCGGTAATAGAGGTTGATGGAAAAGCTATTGGAACTGGGGAAGTGGGCGACGTCTGGGAGCAGGCGATCAAAGCATACCATGCCTATAAGTTTAACGCTTGATACCTACAAAAAAGCCCGCTTAATAATGCGGGCTATAGCACAGTAGCTATAATGTCTATTCAGGCATGTTGTCACAGTTGCCGTCTGTACACTCACCATATAGATAAAGGCTGTGATGGGTAAGTTTCATCTTGTGCTTTTTAGCAATCATCTCTTGGCGTTCTTCGATAATTTCATCTTCGAACTCAATTACTTTACCGCACTTAAGGCATACTAAATGGTCGTGGTGATCTTTGTGACTAATTTCAAATACAGACTTCCCACCTTCGAAGTGATGGCGGTTAAGAATACCTGCGTCATCGAACTGGTTTAAAACACGATAAACGGTTGCTAGTCCAATCTCTTCGCCATGTTCGATAAGAATTTTGTATACGTCCTCAGCACTGATGTGTTGGTTTTCTGGCTCTTGCAGAATTTGTAAAATTTTAAGGCGAGGCAGAGTGACTTTAAGCCCTGCTTTTTTCAATTCTTTATTTTGATCCATTACAACCTACTAAGAACGAGTGAATAAGTATTTGGGGGTTATTATAGGTAAGTTGAAACAATTTAAAAGTAAAACTGTGGAAACTTTGTTTTCTCGCTGAAAAATTACCCATTGGCCTTTGAATTGAAATTTAGGGCATGCGGTGCACCCCTTAACTCATCTGGCCTGACCAGAATGTAAGTGCAAGATAATTCAGCTAAATAAGTAAAATAAATAAAAGTTTTAATGCATTGAATTAACACCCTGTTAAACTAAACTTAAAGAGGTAGTAATAAACCTTTTGTTTTTTGGCATGTAGTTTTAATGGAAGTGCCCATGCAGTTAACAATTATAAATAAAATTACGCTAGGCTTTGGTCTATTCGGCTGCTTACTGTTACTCACTAGTATTCTTTCCTATTTCGGTCTTAGCGGCATTAAAGATTCTGCGTTGGATGTTGTAGAGCAGAAAATGCCAGTGCAAACCAGCATGGTCAAAGTTAAAACCGAAATCTTGTCGCTATCTGTAATAACAGCTAACGGTTATCACGTTGAAGATATTGCTGAGCTATCAGCGAATAAATCGACATTTGATACTTTATCATCGGCGTTTTCCGATGATCTCTCGCGCCTAAAATCACTTATGCCGAAAAATGCGGTAGCGACGAATGCGGTGGAAGTAAGCTTGGCCTACGTAAGTAGTAGTAACCAAATGTATGACGCCATCAACGAGCGAATGAACATTGAAAAAGCCCTTGCTGGTCAACTGGAAAAAGTACTAATGACAGCCGATGAGGCCAGTGCATTAATGCTGGATCTCTCTTACCTAGAAAGCAGCGACCCCAGTATTGAAACACTCATCGGAGCGGGTACCGCTATCGACAATAAACTTCTCACAATGAACGATTCATTCATTGAGTTAGCCGAGACACATAACGCAGAGCAAAGCGCCAATATTATTGAAGATTTAGAATATCAGTTAAGTAACCTTCAAGTAGATAAAGACTACGTGAACCGGCTTGCCACAGGTATTGATGATGGCGGTACAATTGATGCGTTCAACGAACAATATAATTTACTTATCGATGCGGTGAAGGGGGCAAATGGCCTTATTGCTCTGCAGCTGCAAAAGCTCGCAGAGGTTGAAAAAGCGACGCAGGCACAAAAGCGTGCGAAAGAAGCATTACAAACAGCATTAACAGACATTAACACCTTGTTTGATTCGGTGCAGACTCAGTCGCTTGAAGGGCAAAACGCAATTCTTGAGTCAGTCCAGGCAAATTTAGTTCGAAACATTATTGTGGCGGCGCTGGGGTTAACCGCGGCTATTTTCTTAGCCGTTATTGTAACCCGAAGCATTTCGAAACCACTTGGTCGGATCAACAAGGGGTTAAGTCAGCTTAGCAAAGGGGATTTGAGCACCACACTGCCGCAAGAGGGCAATGACGAATTTTCAGCGCTATCTGCAAAGGTAAATAGCTTAACAGAAAGCTTAAGGGAGCTTGTTGGCAATATTTTAGAGCAAGAGAAGCGGTTAATTGAAATTACGAAAGAAAGCGTAGAGCTTGGTAACAAGAGCTTGTCGGAAGTAGATAAGCAGCGCGAGCAAGTCACTGTGACCTCAACCAATACGAAAAATGTCCAAGATAAAAGCCGAAGTAATTTGGCTCAAATTAATGACGCCATGGAGGCGCTACGGGATATTACTCATCAAAGTACAGACATCGGGCAATTAGTTGAGAGAAACCGTCAGCAAGTAGGAAATCAAGCTGAACAAGCGGAATCGTCAGCACAAATTATAGGGCGATTAGATGATAACTCGCGAAGTATTGGTAGCATTTTGGATGTGATTAAAACCATCGCAGAGCAAACCAACTTGTTGGCATTAAATGCAGCGATAGAAGCAGCGCGGGCCGGTGAGCAGGGGAGGGGCTTTGCGGTAGTCGCAGATGAAGTACGCACCTTAGCAAACCGCACGCACGACTCTACCGAAGAGATTGAGCAAATGATTGGAAACTTGCAAAAAGATGCGGCTGAGGCTGTCAAAGCTATAAATGCTGGGCGTGAGCAAGCGCAAGAGGGTGTGCAAATAACGCAACAGGTTTCACAGCAAGTAGAAAGTATTCGTGAAATTATTGAGCGTTTAAGTGACATAAATGAGCATATTGTAGCCGATACTGAGCAACAGGATGTACTGCTCGGCGAAGTGGCTAATAGCTTGAACCGCATTGTAGCGCTTGCCGATTCAAGTGCGCAAAGCACTAGGCAGTCTAATGAATCAACCATGATGCTAGATGCCCAAACAGAAAGTTTGAGAAAGGCGGTAGAACGGTTTCACTTATAGCAAGCCGGGCTACAGGGTTTTCAAAGCCGAGGCTGTCTTACGTAACAGCAAGCTTGAAAAGTAATGCGCATTGAATTACCCATAAAAAAACCGCTCAATTGAGCGGTTTTTTTATGGTGTTAACGGGTCGAGCGATTACGCAAGCTCGGCCAAACAAAGTTCGTCGTGAATCTGTTTACACCAATCTTTAACGCGAGATTCGGTTAGTTCTGGTTGACGGTCTTCGTCAATACCCAGGCCCACGAAATGATTGTCGTCAGCCATACCTTTAGATGCTTCGAAATCATAGCCTTCAGTAGACCATTGGCCTACCAAGATTGCGCCTTTGGCTTCTACGATATCGCGTACCATGCCCATCGCGTCTAAGAAGTATTCCGCATAGTCTTCTTGGTCGCCGCAGCCGAAGATAGCCACAAGCTTATCATTAAAGTCTAGCTGCTCTAGCTCAGGGAAAAAGTCATCCCAGTCACACTGTGCTTCACCGTAGTACCACGTAGGGATACCGAAGATAAGCAAATCAAACTCAGCGATGTCTTCTTTACTGCTCTTAGCAATATCTTTTACATCAATTAGCTGTTTACCCAATTCCTTCTGGATCATTTTCGCAACATGTTCGGTGTTACCCGTGTCACTTCCGAAAAATAGGCCAACGCTTGCCATATCTAACCTCTATTAATCGTTACTAATTAAACGCCTGTGCTTAGCCAAAACCATTCAATAATGCCTTTCGCAAGAAATCCCAATGCGCCTAAACCTAGCACACCGTACGTTACCACTCTTCCAATAAGAGGAACATCGTTCTTACGTAATACATCGTGTACAGCAAAACCCATCAATCCAAAAAGAATAGACAAGCCGCCATACAGCATAATGGACTCAATGAGTTCGTAATTTTCTGCAAGCATAGTGTTGTTACTTAAAAATTTCTGGCGCAACTATATCATAGTATATACGCCTGTAAGAGCCTAAAACGTTCAAAAATATGTAATAATAGTCATTCTCATCTTAAATGATGATGAAAACCCTTCTTTAAGACGATTTGTTGAGCGTTCTTTCTACAATGGCATTAAATGCCGCCGGTTTTTCTGCATGAAGCCAATGACCCGTGCCTTCAATAATATGTGCTTTAGCACTTGGGAAATAGCGGGTTATCGCATCGCGATACTCTGCCGTGATATAGTCAGACTCGCTGCCCTTGATAAATAAGGTTACGCCATTAAACGTCTGCGTTGTTTGTTCCCAATCAATAATGTGCGAATAACTGCTAATAAGGCCGTCTACGTTAAATCGCCACTTCCAGCTACCATTCTCGTCTTGATACAAGCTTTTTACAAGAAATTGCCGAACCCCCATTTCTTTAACGTGGGCAGACATGATTTTGTCAGCGTCCTTCCTACTCTCAATGGTATCTAGTGGAACGGATTTCAAGCCATCAAATACGGCCTGATGGCTGTGGTTGTAACTCACAGGGGCAATATCAGCGACAATTAAATGCGTTACTTTATCATTGTGGTTTAACGCTAATTTCATCGCCACTTTTCCGCCAAGGGAATGCCCTAATACAGCACTTTTTTCAATATTTAGCGACTGCATAATATCGTAAATAGCATCGGCGGCGTCTGACACTAAAAAACCATTGGTCCATGGAGACTCGCCATGGTCGGGGAGGTCTACACTTACAATATTAAAACTTGATTCAAAATGACGTTTTATCCCAGCCAAATTGTCGGCATTGCCGAATAGCCCGTGGATTAGAATTAGCCACGGCGATGAGGCATCACACTTTGAAAGTTTATAATTTAACTTCACAATTAACTTACCCATGAATTATTGACTATAAGATACTGACCTCGTCATAAAAACAAAATAAGGCCTGTAAAAACAGACCTTATTTACGTGCTGAATAAATAAATTAACTAATGGCGTAATCGTCAAGAGACTTACCGCTATCCAGCGCTTCTCTATAAACACGAGGCATGCGGCCAATACCTGTCCACAGATGTTCTTCGCCTGTCTCATCCACAAGCTTATATTTAACAGGGCGCTTTTTACCTACTTTTTTATTCACGTCTGTATTTAACGCCTGCAAATCTTCTACGTTAAGACCTGCTTCTTCCATTTGCTTTTTAATTGCAGCAAGCTTTTCTAATTTCTCTTTTTTAAGCTTTTCTTGCTCTAGTAGTTTTTCTTTTCTTTTTTCAATTATACCGCTAAGTTTTTCCTGAACTTGTTCAAGTTCTTCTATGCTTAATTCCTTAACAGCACCTTGTAAACGTCTTCCATGGGTTAAAATATCTAAAAATTCGCTCATTAATTAACCTTAATACGTTGTACTTAATTTCCACTAGATGATAATTAAAAGTAGCACAAAAAAAAAGCGAGCTACGCTCGCTTTTAAAAAATATCCGTTAAATAACTAATTAAGGCGTTAATTTACATGTTTGGATAATTCGGACCGCCTGCACCTTCTGGTACAACCCATTTAATATTTTGACTTGGATCTTTAATATCACAGGTTTTACAGTGCACACAGTTTTGCGCGTTAATTTGAAAACGCTTTTCACCTTCTTCCTCAATTACCTCGTAAACCCCAGCAGGGCAGTAGCGCTGAGCAGGCTCAGCGAACTTAGGCAAATTAACCTGAATAGGAATGGAAGGATCTTTCAGTTTTAAATGACAGGGCTGATCTTCTTCATGATTGGTATTAGATAAAAATACCGATGACAGCTTATCAAAGCTCAGCACGCCATCTGGTTTTGGGTAGCTGATCTCTTGCGCATCTTTTGCTTCTTTAAGCTGAGCATAGTCTTTGTGCTCGTCTTTCATAGTAAAAAACATATTACCGTTAAAGACATTTTGCTCTAATGTATTAAAAGCGCCTCCCCAGAAATTACCTAACTTGTGAATAGCTGGGCCAAAGTTACGTGAACGGAATAATTCATCATATAACCAAGACGATTTAAATTTGTCTGTAAAGCTGGTTAATTCTTTAACTGGCGCTTCTGCATTTTCTGTAATTGCTTCAAAAATACTTTCTGCTGCCAGCATGCCTGATTTCATCGCGGTATGGTTGCCTTTAATTTTGGCAAAATTTAATGTGCCTGCATCACAACCTACTAAAAGACCGCCTGGGAAGGTCATTTTAGGTAACGAGTTAAACCCGCCTTTAGCTATCGCTCTAGCACCATAAGAAACCCGTTTACCGCCTTCTAAATATTGCTTGAATACTGGGTGGTGCTTCAAGCGTTGGAATTCATCAAAGGGGCTCAAATATGGGTTGTCGTAATTAAGGTCAACGATTAAGCCAACGAACACCTGGTTGTCTTCGGCATGATATAGGTAGCTACCGCCCGTGGCGTCATCCAGTGGCCAGCCCGCACTGTGAACCACTAAGCCCGGCTGGTGTTTTGCGGGGTCGATATCCCAAATCTCTTTAAAGCCGATTGCATAGTGCTGTGGTGAACTGTCTTCATCTAGTTTGAAATGAGAAATTAGCTCTTTGCCCAAATGACCGCGACAGCCTTCTGCAAATACCGTGTATTTAGCGCGAAGCTCCATGCCCGGCATGTAGCCGTCTTTGGGCTCCCCATCTTCGCCAACACCCATATCGCCGGTTAGTACACCGCCTACGCTGCCGTCTTCATTATAGATAACGTCAGATGCAGCAAAGCCTGGGAACACTTCAACACCAAGTTGTTCGGCTTGGTCTGCTAACCAACGGCTGACGTTACCCATTGAAACAATGTAGTTACCGTCGTTGTGCATAGTTTTAGGCGTGATGCCATTTGGTAATTTTTTGGCCGATGCTTCATCGCTAAGTAAATAGATGTGGTCTTCAGTTACCGGCGTATTTAATGGGGCGCCTTTCTCTTTCCAATCAGGAAAAAGTTCATTTAGCGCGCGAGGTTCAAATACGGCGCCAGAAAGAATATGTGCACCCACCTCGGAGCCTTTTTCGACCACACAAACCATTAGCTCTTGGTCTTTTTCATTTGCAAGCTGCATTAGCTTACAAGCCGTTGATAATCCAGCTGGGCCGGCACCGACGATGACTACGTCAAACTCCATCGATTCTCGTTCCACGGGAGGCTCCTTATGTTTGTATTTTTATAATGCACTATTGATGAAACAAATAATGCTTTGTGTCAAAAACATGTAAATTAATTGTCGTTTTGCAAGGTAATGCAGGTTGACGTTTACGTCAACAGTAAGTACATTGCAAAGCAGTTTACGTTAACGTCAACTGGCAGTGCATTATAACTGCTCGTAAACGTGGTGTTAACGACGTTTTAAGGTTAGCCTTTGAAAAACGTACGTTCCACAGTGTTTTTATTAACGTAGAGCACATTGTTAAAGTTTCAAAAAGCGTGGTGAAGTAATACGTTTTTAATTATTAATAGTTAATTATTAGTGAAACGTAATAGACACCGACGAACTCAACAATTGAGGTAAATATGAAAATACTCGTACCGGTCAAACGCGCGATCGACTACAACGTTAAGGTAAGAGTGAAGGCCGATGAATCAGGCGTAGATCTTACAAACGCGAAAATGGCCATTAACCCTTTCTGTGAAATTGCGGTTGAAGAAGCCGTTCGCTTAAAAGAAAAAGGCGTGGCCACTGAAATCGTTGTTGTTTCAATTGGTGATAAAAGCTGCCAAGAACAAATACGTACAGCGCTTGCCCTAGGCGCTGATCGCGGTATCCAAATCGATACCGACCAAAATCTTGATTCACTTCAAGTGGCTAAGCTTCTATCTAAAGTCGTTGAAGAAGAGCAACCTCAACTGGTTATTCTTGGAAAGCAGAGCATTGACTCTGATAACAACCAAACGGGCCAGATGCTTGCCGCATTAACAGGCATGCCTCAGGGCACCTTCGCTTCTGAAGTGGTTGTAGACGGTGAAAAAGTCAATGTAACCCGTGAAATCGACGGCGGCCTTCAAACAGTAGCGCTTTCGCTTCCTGCTGTGGTAACTACAGACCTTCGCTTAAACGAGCCTCGTTATGCATCTCTACCGAATATCATGAAAGCGAAACGCAAGCCTCTTGACGTGAAAGCGGCAGCTGACTTCGGTGTAGCACTAGAATCCAACGTAAAAGTGCTGAAAGTCACGCCTCCACCACAGCGCGAGGGTGGTATTAAGGTAGCAGACGTTGCTGAACTGGTAGAAAAGTTAAAAAATGAAGCAAAGGTGATCTCATGAGCGTACTCGTATATGCAGAACACGACAACGCAAGCTTAAAGACTGAAACGCATAAGCTTGTTAATGCCGCACAGAAAATGGGTGGTGATATCCATGTACTAGTTGCAGGTGAAGGTTGCCAAGCGGTTGCTGAAGCTGCGTCGCAAATTGACGGCGTTGCAAAAGTATTGGTTGCCGACAACGCAGCGTACAAGCACCAATTAGCTGAAAATACGGCTGACTTAGTTCTTGGACTGGCAGGTGATTACAGCCATGTTGTGGCTGCTGCTACAACTACGGGTAAAAACTTCATGCCTCGCGTAGCGGCATTGTTAGACGTAGCGCAAATCTCAGACATTATTGGTGTTGAAAGCGAAGACACTTTTGTGCGCCCAATTTATGCGGGTAACGCTATCGCAACTGTTCAATCATCTGATGCGAAAAAAGTCATTACGGTTCGCGCTGCTTCGTTTGATGCAGCTGCAACGGGCGGCAGCGCTGAAGTAACCGCGATTGATGTGGTTAAAAGCAGCGAAAAGTCTGATTTTGTTTCAGCAGAACTGACTGAGTCAGAGCGCCCTGAACTCACAGCAGCAGAAGTAGTGATTTCTGGTGGTCGTGGTATGCAAAACGGCGACAACTTCAAACTTCTTGAAGGTATTGCAGACAAACTAGGTGCTGCTATTGGTGCATCGCGTGCTGCGGTAGATGCTGGATTCGTTCCTAACGATATGCAAGTAGGCCAAACAGGTAAGATTGTTGCGCCACAGCTTTATATTGCGGTAGGTATCTCAGGCGCTATCCAGCACCTTGCAGGTATGAAAGACTCTAAAGTTATCGTTGCTATCAACAAAGACGAAGAAGCACCCATTTTCCAAGTTGCAGACTACGGCTTAGTCGGTGATTTGTTTGAAGTGCTTCCAGAGCTTGAAAGCTCTCTTTAAGCTACTTTTATTGTAACAATATGAGGCTGCATTTTTGCAGCCTTTTTTTTGGGCGTTTTTCCCGCATGGGCGACGCTATACGCGAACTACCGAGTTGTCTTCAATACTTACTGGAGATGGCATATAAGCATCGGCCTCCCAGTCGTTTTCCCATTTTTCACCGTCAATAAGGTAACGAAATTGATATTCATGATCTTTTTCTAAATTAACGGTCAAAGTAAAGTCGCCGCTCTTTAGTTTCTTCATTGTTAGTGGCTGGGCTTTCCAGTCGGTAAAGTCTCCGCAAAGCGCCGCTTCTTTTGCATCTTGCGCTGCTTCCGCGTTTAGTCGAAATGTCACTTTGCACAGAGGTTTTGATTTAAGGTATTGTTTCTTAAGGCTCATAATCTGTTTTCCCTTCAACGTAGCGAAATTGTTCCAGTGGCTCCCTCTAGTTGTTAGACGAGGTTAAAATTACAGCCACCGGTCAACTCATAACCAATGAGTGCTTAAATAATCAACGAAAAAGTGATAATTATCAATCTTACTTTGTATTCTTTCGATAATTTTTTATATTAGGACTACTGATTAAAGCGTTCACTTAAAAAACAATAAATAGACACAAATTCTAACAATGTTAAGTGGGCACACACACTAATAAGTCAGTACACTAGTGTTGAAACAATAATAATAGAAAGTCGTCGGGTGACGGCTTGGTAATTATGTCTGCTTACGAATGGTTTGTAATGACTAATGCCATGCTGGTTTCCTTTCGTTCCTAGGGATAGTAAATGAAAAACTCCATGTTAATGAAAAGTGGATTGCCACTTTTCATCGTGTTAATCGCGTTTATCGCCGCCGCTGTTATGATTAAATCGCGTAAACCGCCTGAGCAAGTCCCCGTGGACATTCCTGCGTTCCTTGTTGACGCCGAAGCCGTTAACTCAGAGCAAGTAAGCTTCATCGTTAAATCGCAAGGTAATGTGGTACCACGCAACAAGACGTCGTTAAGTGCACAGGTGAGCGGGCAGGTAGTGAGTTTATCTGATGTGTTTATTGCTGGGGGGACGTTTAAAAAAGGTGACGTGCTAGCAACCCTAGAGCAAGACGACTATCGCACCGACCTTAAATTAGCAGAAGCTGAATTAGCGCAGGCACAGGCGGCGCTTCAAGAAGAAATCGCACGAGGTAAAGTTGCCGAACAAGAATGGCGCTCTGTAAGCAGTGTGGCGCCGCCAGAATTAGGTTTAAGAAAGCCTCAGTTGGCTAAAGAGCAGGCTAATGTAAAAGCGGCAGAAGCAAAACTTGAGCGCGCAAAACGTAACTTAGAGAGAACCAAAATCACGGCGCCTTATAATGGCATTGTGGTAGAGCGAAATATCGACCTTGGTCAGTTCGTGGCAATGGGCTCTTTACTTGGTACCGTTTATTCAACGGATACGGCGGAAGTAAGATTGCCCATCACCGATAGTGATTTGATGTTCATCAATATTGCCGGGCAATCGAGTGAAGGCGTGCCTGTTTCGCTTACGGCTTCTGTGGGCGGTGTTAAACGCACGTGGCAAGGTCAACTTGTGCGCTCAGAAGGCATTTTAGACACGGGTAGTCGAGTGGTATATGCCATTGTCGAAGTTCAAGACCCGTATAACTTCAAAGCGTCTCATAAAGCACCTCTGCGTTTCGGTCAATTTGTTGAAGCAGAGATCACGTCACGTCAAAATGAGCAGTTGCTTGTATTACCCCGAAGCATTTTGCGCTTAGACAACACCGTTCTTACCGTAAATGACAATCGCGAAATTGAAATTAAACCGGTTGAAGTGGCTCGCACCACGGCGAAAGAAGTGTTTATTCGTTCAGGTATTGAAGAAGGTACGCTAGTGGTTACGAGCGCAGTGCCAAACCCCTACAACGGCATGAAGGTAAGACTGCCTGGCGATGAGCCGGTGCTGTCAGATGAAGCGCGGGCAGATGCACAATCTTCCAGTACTGACGAAAGCGAGAAAGTGGAAAGCAATACCTCCGAAGGAGGCCGCTAATGAGCCGGATAGATACGCAAAAAGGCTTGATAGCTTGGTTTGCTCGAAATAGTGTTGCGGCAAACTTGCTTATGTGGCTGTTAGTAGTCGGTGGCTTATTCGGCGCATTCAGCATTCAAAAGCAAGTCTTTCCCAGCTTCGATATAGACGTCATAAATGTAAGAGTACCTTATTTAGGTGCTGCGCCTCAGGAAGTAGAAGAGGGCGTGATATTAAAAATTGAAGAAGCGATAAAAGACTTAGAAGGTATCAAGCAGCTAAACGCCACTGCCGTTGAGGGTATGGGCACGGTGAGTATTCAAGTAGAAGAAGACTACGACGTTGACTCGCTTCTTGATGAAGTAAAAGTGCAAGTGGATGCCATTCCCAGTTTTCCCGCTGATACTGAGAAACCGGTCATTTACCGTCAAAAAATACAGCAGGATGTTATTTGGCTTTCAGTATATGGCGATGCTTCAGAGCGGGAACTGAAAGAGTTTGCCAAAGATTTACGTGACGACATTGCGAACTTACCCGGCATTTCAAGCGTGCAAGTAGTGGGGGCGCGAGATTATGAAATCTCGGTCGAATTGTCTGAAGTCGATTTGCAGAAATACAACCTTACATTTGCTGAAGTGGTATCGCGTTTAAGCCAAACCAGTGTTGACTTACCTGGTGGTTCAATTCGCACGGAAAATGGCGATATCTTACTGAGAACGAAAGGGCAGGCCTACACGGGCTGGGACTTCTCGCAAATTATCTTATTGACCAATGCAAACGGCACCCGCGTTACGCTGGGAGATGTGGCCTATATCAATGACGGCTTTATCGAGAATAACCAATACGCGTTATTTGATGATAAACCCGCCGTAAGCCTTCGTGTCCGTGCGGTGGGCGATCAAAACGCGCTGGAAATTTCAGAGCAAGTTAACAACTATATAGACAGCCAAAAGTCAGAGTTTCCTGCGCATATAACGGCTGACACGTGGGGCGATAGTTCCTTTTATTTGGCTGACCGGCTAAATATGATGCTTGAAAACATGTTCTTTGGTGCGCTACTCGTATTTTTAGTGCTGTCTCTTTTCTTAAAAATTAAACTCGCCTTTTGGGTTATCGTCGGCCTTCCGGTATGTTTCCTTGGCACGTTATTGGTGATGCCGTTAGATATGATTGGCGTATCTATAAATATGCTGAGTTTATTCGCCTTTATTCTGGTGTTGGGGATAGTCGTTGACGATGCCATCATTATGGGCGAGTCGGCTTATTCCGAAATAGATAAGAAGGGCCACAGTGCTGAGAACGTTATTGCGGGTGTAAAAAAGGTAGCAATGCCGGCAACCTTCGGTGTACTTACCACTATTGCGGCGTTTTCTCCTATGTTAATGGTGTCAGGGCCGTTTGGTATTATCTGGAAAACCATAGGCATGGTGGTCATTGTCTGCCTAATTTTCTCGCTCATAGAATCTAAGCTTATTTTGCCAGCTCACCTTGTACATATGAAGCTAAAGCCATATGACCCGGCAAAGGCAAACGCATTTCAACGGTTTAGAGACTTTTTCAGCGAAGGAATAAAAACCTTTATTAATAACA
The DNA here is from genome assembly GCF_054968525.1 of Alteromonas sp. G5_S2_22_S1. NCBI lineage: Bacteria > Pseudomonadati > Pseudomonadota > Gammaproteobacteria > Alteromonadales > Alteromonadaceae > Alteromonas > Alteromonas sp. G5_S2_22_S1. Next base: position 104,632 of record NZ_JBQKUJ010000015.1, read on the forward strand.
AATATGCCCCATTTCTCGCTAAAGCGGTACGCAATCGTTATACGACGGTTGCGGTTTTCATGGCGATGCTGATATTAACCGTAGGTTTATTTGGTGGCGGTATTGTCCGATTCGTATTTTTCCCGAATATTCCCAGCGACTTTATGATTGCAAGCTTTGAACTGGAACCGGGCTCGTCGCTAGAACAACGCGATAACGTGTTAACAACGTTACGTGAAGCCATGCACCGCATGGACGATAAAGTTGCACAAGAGTCAGGCGACAATGTTATCAAACACGCCATTGCCTTTGATAACGGTAATCTAGGGGGGGAGATATTCGCGGAGCTTACCAAAGGCGAAACGCGAACGCTTACCGACTTTGAAATCCAGAATATGTGGCGTGAAGAGTTACCTGAAATTCCAGGGGTGAAGTCTTTTAATATCAGTTCGCCGGGTGGGCCTGGTGGAGGCTCAGATCTAAGTTTTGAATTGAGCTCTAGCGATATAAAGGCATTACGGGCAATTAGTGATGAGTTAAAAGAGGCGCTTGACGGTTACGAAGGGGTTACAGATATTAATGATACCTTTTCTGGCGGCAGTGAAGAAATTCAGCTTGCCCTTAAGCCGCAAGCCGACGCGCTAGGAATTTCGTTACGGGACTTAGGGCAACAGGTGCGATTTGGCTTTTATGGTGCTGAAGTACAACGAATTCAGCGCGATGACGAAGAAATAAAGGTGATGGTTCGTTACCCCAAAGCCGAACGTAGCTCAGTAGAACACCTTAAAAATATGCGAGTTCGCGCACCAAATGGCCAAGAAATTCCTTTCGAACAGGTCGCTACGTTTACCGTAGGTCAAGGCTTCGACTCGATTATCCGCGTTGATGGTAAGCGTTCTGTTACAGTATCAGGAGCAGTCGATAAGGCGTTACTTGACCCATCAGAGGTAACCAATGACGTTATTGATAATCTGATGCCAGACCTATTAGCGCGCTATCCCAATGTAGAATTCAAACTACAAGGGAATTCAAAAGAGCAGGCCGATGCAATGTTTAGCTTAATGCAAGGATTATTGTTTTCGCTTTTTGCTATTTACGCCTTACTAGCTATACCGCTTAAATCCTACAGTCAGCCGTTAATTATTATGTCAGTTATACCCTTTGGTATTGTTGGTGCCATTGTCGGTCACTTAGTGCTTGGTATGGCAGTCAGTGTATTGTCTATTTGCGGAATTATCGCGTTGTCTGGCGTTGTAGTGAATGACAGCTTAATTATGGTGGATTTTGTAAACCGCGCTCGCAAGGAAGGAATGTCACTAATGGACGCGGCGATAAGCGCAGGCACCCAGCGCTTCAGAGCGATTATTCTCACCTCGTTAACAACATTTATGGGGTTGATGCCCATTGTCTTCGAACGCAGTTTACAAGCACAAGTTGTGATCCCTATGGCAATCTCGCTGGCCTTTGGTATTTTGTTTGCCACGGTGATTACGCTGCTACTTGTTCCAGCACTTTACCTCATTCTTAACGACCTTAAGAATGTATTTAAAGGCAGAAAACAGGCTCAAATTACGACAGAAAGCTAAGTAGAGAATGCCGGGTAACACCGGCATTTTTCTTATAAGGACTAAAAATGAAGAAAAAACTAATATACGCAGCCGTGGTTGCAGCATCTGCAGGGGTAACCTTTGCTTGTTCAACGTCCTACAGTAACAATGCAGAGCCGGCGAAAAGCGAGATGCAACATACAGCGATGCCAACAGTGTCTAGCTATCCAGAAACAACAACCGTCGCGCAGCAGGACAATTATCACGGTACTACAGTGAGCGATCCTTATCGCTGGCTAGAAGAAGAAAGTGAAGAGGTAAACGCGTGGGTTGAGGCCCAAAACGAGCTTGCTCGTCCTTATCTAGCTGAGCTACCTTCTAAAGCGTTGTACAAAGAGCGTTTAACCGCATTGTGGGATTATGAGAAGTATTCAACGCCCTACATGGTAAATGACAAACTCTTCTATACGTATAACGACGGATTGCAAAACCAATATGTCCTCTATATGGCTGATGGGCTAAACGGTAAGCCTGAAGTGCTCATTGACCCCAACACCCTAAGTGACGATGGCACTGTATCGATGGCGTCAACTGAACTAAGCCCGAAAGCTTCTTATCTCGCCTATATGCTATCCGATGGTGGTACAGACTGGAAAACCATTCATATACGTGAAACCAGCAACAAATCAGATTTAACCGATGTTATTAAAGGGGTTAAATTTTCAAACGTAGCGTGGCTACCTGACGAAAGTGGTTTTTTCTATTCGCGTTACCCAGAAAATGACGCGGGTGAGTTCGACGATAGCCAAACCGTGTCTATTTATTTTCACGCAATAGGCACAGCGCAAAATGAAGACACAAAAGTGTTCTCATTTTACGGCAAACCTACCTGGAACCCATACCCACTGGTTATTCAAGACGGTGAAACACTATTAATCTCGGTATTTGAAGGCTATGAAGCCAATGGGGTATACGCTAAGTCGCTAAAAGAAAAAAACAGTAAGTTGATACCAATCTTTGATAAGTGGGATGGTCGCTACGATTTTATTGGTGAAAAAGAAGACTCGCTTTTCTTTACATCAACGGCCGATGCGCCAACAGGTAAGGTTGTAAAGGTTGAGTTCGACAATGGCGTTCAGTCAAGCGAAACTGTTATTGAAAGTACGTCAGATACCTTAAATAGCGTATCGCTATTAGGCGGTAAGTTATTCGCTCAGTACCTTAAAGATGTAAAAGGGCAAGTGAGTGTATTTGACTTGTCTGGCAAACAAATTGATGACATTTCGTTTTCTGATATTGGCAGCGTAAGCGGCTTTTATGGAGATAAAACTGCCGACACGACGTTTTACAAGTTAACGGGCTTCACTAATCCTGGCCAAGTTTACGCTTATGATGTTCAAAGCGGCGAGTCAACATTATTTAAGCGCATAGATACTGGCATTAACTATGATGACTATGTAACCAAGCAAGTCTTTTACATCAGTAAAGATGGCACCAAAGTGCCTATGTTTATTGTACATAAGAAAGGTTTAAAGCTTGATGGGAATAATAAAACCTTACTGTATGGCTACGGTGGCTTTAATATTTCACTAAAACCCAGCTACTCAGTGTCCAGAATGGTATGGGTTGAGCAAGGCAATGTGCTTGCCATCGCTAACTTGCGAGGAGGTGGTGAGTATGGCCAGCGATGGCACAAAGCGGGAACTAAGTTAAACAAGCAAAACGTGTTTGATGATTTTATTGCTGCAGGGGAGTACTTAGTCGAAAGTGGTTATACCAACCCTCAAAAAATGGGAATTCAGGGCGGCTCTAACGGTGGCTTGCTGGTTGGTGCAACGTTAACGCAGCGCCCCGATCTTTTTGCTGCTGCCTTACCGGCTGTAGGGGTATTAGATATGCTTCGCTATCACACACCAAGCGCTAATGCTCGCGCATGGTCGTCTGATTATGGTTTGAGTGAAAACAACGACGAATTTGAAGCCTTGTATGCTTATTCTCCTGTTCACAATACAGAACCTGGAACCTGTTATCCGGCGACCTTGGTTACTACCGGCGATCACGATGACCGCGTAGTTCCTTGGCATAGCTACAAATTTGCGGCACAACTTCAAGCCGATCAAGGCTGCGATAACCCCGTATTACTTCGTGTTGAAACCCGTGCAGGCCACGGCGCTGGTACACCAACGTGGATGCGTATTGAAGGCTATGCCGACCAGTGGGCATTTTTAGAATCGGCCCTCGAATAATGCTAATCGCCCGTCACTAAACGAAAGCCGCTTATTAAAGC
>NZ_JBQKUJ010000016.1:0-102214 GCF_054968525.1 Alteromonas sp. G5_S2_22_S1
GAAGCCGCCTGCGTGTTTGTGTCCCAGCCCGCCTGCGGGCGACATAATTTTTTGTTATACATTTACTTTGTACTTTAAATCGACCGCCTCGTCGCCTGTAATTCCTCTAAAACCCCACTGATATTTTTCTTGCTCTTTGATGGTGATTTCTATGTCGATTGGCTTAATACCGATGGCGGACTCTATTTCTTTGAAAAGCGTTTTAATAAGTTGCTTTTGCGTGTCCGGCTTGCGACCTTTCATCAAATTGATTTCGATTACCGTATAAGCATCGCTTCTTCCACCAGGATAATAAAAGTTGTCTTTTTCTAGAGGCACAAATCTATGTGCTCGTTTGTCTTCGGGCATACCAAGAACTGACTGCATGCAATGATGTATTACATCTGAAAGTGCAGCTTTAATTGGATTGAGATGTTGATTTATTCCATATATTACAACCACTGATGTTTCCTTGTGTATAACTTTCCAATAACGGGCGCATACATGTGGGGCATAATGGCGAAGCCGCCCCGCGTGTATGCGTCCCAGCGAACGAAGTGAGCGAGTTTATTGAGTTGTTATATTTCATCGCTTGTACAACCTGAATTCACTGGATTCAGCCACTTCACAAAGCCCTTTTAACATGCCGTATAATCTTGCTATGCAACCTGTGAGAGTTTTACTATGTAAGTTTTCACGAACAGAAACAGTTGCAATAAAGTTATGTATGCGCTGTTCTATTTTTTCATTAGGAAGGTTATGGGCGAGCTTGTTTCTTACTGCATTTAACTCTTTTATCTGTGTCCAAAGCCATTTGGGCTCTTCATTCGCTAGGCACATGCTTTCCGCAATAGTAATACACGATAATGCGTTTATTTGTGATTTTTCAAACGGTTCTGGATTAACTAACCTACTAGAAATGAATCTTCTAACTAATTTCTCTATGAGGAGGTGACCTTTAAGAACAATCAACGCAGGATCGTGTTCTTCAGACGGGAGGTGTATGATTAAGTCATTAATTGCATCTAAGCTTTGTTCGTCTTCTTTTTCCAATAAGTCTTCTAAAAAGGCGATTTCAGTATTAAAGCTGTGCTCTTTGTGTTCCCCACTATCAGACAGTTTACGTAGTTGTGATAGCTTTGTTCTCAAATCATCCTTTCTACTCATAACCCTTCCCTGAAATATAACTTTTAAATAAGGGGCGCAGGCATGTGGGGCATAATGGCGAAGCCGCCCCGCATGTATGCGTCCCAGCGAACGCAGTGAGTGACTTAATTTTTTTGTTAGGTGCGTGCTCATTTAAACTGCATTTTGTTTCTTACTAGTTGAAATATACATGCACCAGTTAATGCCGCATACACACCCAAAATAAAGTAAAACATGCTTGGGCTGGTTTCTAGAGAATAGTCCTCGCCACCTTTAGGGGAGACTTGTCCAGTAGATAGTCCATGAATAAATAAAGAGATGAAAAACAGACCACAAAAAACTAAAAGAACCTTGTCGGATTTTGAGTGTTTCTTCATAAATGGTTTCATCCAAATTACACTTGAGAAGCTTAAGCAAAGCTTGATTCAGCTGACTTTCGCTAGTAGCACCTAACACCCCACTAAGGGGCGATAACACATGGGCTAAAATTAGGAACGAAGTGACGCAGCCCATGTGTTAGCGTCCCAGCGAGCAGAGCGAGTGCCTTTAGTGTTTTGTTATGCGATTTTTAATAACAGCCTCGTTCTTTCGATGTTGGATATTTTTGAATTCCCATCTAAGGATTCTTGAAGTGACGTTTTTTCCTGTGCGTCTAGTACTGATTTTGAACTCAGTAATGTCGCTAAGCTACCAAGAGTTGCATACCACTCTTCTGAAAATGTTGAGATAAACTGAGACATTGCAGAAGCACAATTTTCTACAGAGTTTGAGGCCTCCGTGTATTCAAATTTGGTAGTGGCGCTAAGTTCCCGCTCGATTGGACCAAACAACCCAATAAATTCCAATTCAGAATTTAAAGGTCTAACACACGTGTGCAGTCTAAAGCACGGGCCAAATGTGAACTTGTGTATATGAATGAATTGAACCAAATATTCTTGTTCTCTAACCCAAAACGTTGGTTTTGTTCGAACAAAACCAAGTGGCTTGATTTGGTTAGTTAGTCTTCTTAAGACCTTATCTGCATTGGAACGTTCTAATTTTTTATCCATGTCCCACCAATCGCATAACTTTTAAATAAGGGGCGCAGACATGTGGGCTAAAATTCGAACGAAGTGAGCAGCCCACATGTTTGCGTCCCAGCCCGCGCAGCGGGCGAACTTGATTTTTTTGTTATACACGTGCCGATTAAACCTTGTTACTGGATACAAGCAGCATAACCACTGGCGAATACATTGCAATAGCCGCAAAAGCTAAAAGCGGATTCCATAAAACGAAGAACGGCATGTACACGTGATAAAGCGGAAAGTTTAAAGCGAAAGAAAAGAACTCAGACGCTGGTATCCCAACACATTTAAACCCTACAAGCATTGCGTCATAGGCGTAACAACCTACAAAATTAGACGGTTTATGACCGTAGTCCACGAAGGTGAATACGAATATTTCAATTAAAAGTAAAGCTGCAACTGCTGCGACATAAGCAATTGATAGCTTTCTCATTAACTTCCAATGTTTAGGTTTCATCAAAGTGTATAACGCTAAGCTTTGGGGCGCAAGCACGGGGCTATAATCGCGAAGCGGCCCCGTGTTTGCGTCCCAACGACCGAAGGGAGTGCCAACAGCGTTTTGTTATATTTCACTTAGTGCTCCGGACTCATTTAATACAGGCTGTGCCCACCTGTAATATTCTGACCTGTCATCAAACCAAGGCCAAAAACCATCAGTTGTTGGCCATATCATTTGTAACACATCAAAATCATCACCATCATGTAGCCACAGTCCCCAGCCTAAATATTCTTCGTAATGTGATTTGTCCACTTTTATGAAACAAACATCAAAGCCACCAAGAAAATCAGAATAGTATTTACCAGGTTCAAAGATTTCACCTGCAAGTAAACGATTTTTATAGTTATTAATAACAGAGTGAGCCAAATCAAGCTTGAGACCGACAATAATTAAATCCGGTTTGTTTTGTTGCTTGTTGATTCCAATCGAATAGCTAAAGCAGGGTTCTCCATCCCCTTCCATGACTTTTAATACGTGACATCCAAATTCTTCGATGTCACTCAGTGCTTTCTCATCCCTTTCGTCCACTAAAATCTCCGTGAAATATAACACCCCGCTTAGGGGCAAAATTAGTGGGCTATAATATCGAGCGAAGCGAGGACAGCCCACGTGTTTTTGTCCCAGCAAGCTCCGCTTGCGTCTACAGCGGTTTGTTATAAGCCCTGCCAATACAACCTTGTACAGAGTTTAAGGTTTTTAACTTACCCACTCTACTGACTACCATCGGAGCCCGCATTACTGCTGTCTTGTGCACCACCACCAAACTCAGAAAATTGTTTTACAGGCTGGTCTTGGCTTTTGTTAAATAGCCATAAACCGATAGCGGCAAAGTACGGAATTAACCAAACCAAAAGGATTTGAAAAAACTTTTGAACATTATCTAAGTCATCTCTTTTTACTAGAAAAACAGAAACAGCAAGGTTTAAAACCAAGTAGATAGCAAAAGCAATATAAACAATTAAAAGAGAGTCCATCTCACAATATCCTTTGGCTTATAACAATTTAGTGTAAGGAAAAAATCCTTTATGTAAGGTGGAAAATTTCCGTATATCACTTTTGATTTGAAATAGATTATCAAATAAAAACAACACACAAAATAAAAACGAAAGGTTTTTTAGATTGAAAGCCGGAAAATTTCTCTTTTATTTTTACCTATAGCAAAAGACTGAAGTGCTGGTTATAAAAACAGTGCTTCTTGCTAATTATAAATAGGCGTCAGGGTGAATCTTGTTAACCTTCCACTCGCCATCTTCTTTAATCAAATCCAGGCTTCGTAGGTCTTCTACTTTATCGCCGTTATAGTTGCCGCTTAAAAACACGGTAATCGTTGATTTTTCTGCAAACTCGTTTCTGCCAACCCGTCCCGCGCTTTGAGGGGTAACTGTCACTGTGTCGTATTTTAAATTAAGCAAGTGGCGTTGAACGTTACTATTCGTGTGATATCGGGTGAGTATTCTGGATAATTTTTCGCTAGAAAGCTGTATCGCAGTATCTAAGTTGTCGTCTTCATAAACACTTTTTAGAAATTTCACGGTAGTGTATTCGGGAGTGCTCTCGTCTAGCATGCCGTAGCGGCCAATGCCTTCTTCTTTTTCACCGCAGCCGGATAAAATCAAAACTGTAAAAAGCCCCAAAAGGGCGTACCACATACGCGTTTTCATTTGATATACCTTAATTTAAAGACGTCCGTTTCTTATTGATAGTTTTATATCTTAATGAAGTCAATGTACTGTTCGCTTCAATAAGCTATTGCTTGATTATTCACAATATTTAATGGAAAAGCAAAATAAGGAATGGGGGGCGTAACGCAAGAGGTAGTATAGAGAAGTCATCTAAGGCTGATTGAGACAAAAAAAGCGAGGCTTCAACAAATGCCTCGCTTCTCTAATTAAAAACGTTGCGTTTTTATTGAACTTCTTCTTGCTCGTCAAATGCACCAGCAAACAGCGGGCTACTTAGATAACGTTCGGTACCGCTAGCTAGCAGAACAACCACTACTTTGTCTTTGTTCTCTGGGCGTTCGGCAAAGCGCTTTGCAGCCACAACTGCAGCACCAGAAGAAATACCGGCAAGAATACCTTCGTCGGTCATAAGCTTACGCGCCATGTCCATACATTCATCGTTGGTCACTTGCTCAACTTCGTCAATTAAGTCTAAGTCTAGGTTACCTGGAATGAAACCTGCGCCAATGCCTTGGATTTTGTGTGGTCCAGGTGTGAGTTCTTCACCTGCAAGCGCTTGCGTGATAACCGGTGAGTCCGTTGGTTCTACTGCGATAGACGTAATAGCTTTACCTTGGGTATTTTTTAGGTATCGGCTTACACCGGTAATCGTACCACCGGTACCAACACCTGCTACAAACGCGTCTACTTTACCGTCTGTATCTTCCCAAATCTCAGGGCCCGTCGTTTTTTCGTGAATAGCAGGGTTAGCTGGGTTATCGAATTGTTGAAGCAGTACGTACTTGTCTGGGTCTGACGCAACAATTTCTTGTGCAGCAGCAACCGCACCTTTCATGCCTTTAGGCGCTTCTGTTAGCACTAGGTTTGCGCCTAATGCTTTAAGTAGCTTGCGGCGCTCTAGGCTCATGCTGCTAGGCATAGTAAGCGTTAGTTTGTAACCGCGAGAGGCAGCCACAAACGCAAGCGCTATACCTGTGTTACCGCTGGTAGGCTCTACAATCTCTTTACCTTCGGTAAGGACACCGCGCTTTTCAGCATCCCAAATCATGTTCGCACCAATACGGCACTTAACGCTGAAACTTGGGTTGCGCGATTCAATCTTCGCGTACACATTACCTGATGTTACGCGGTTTAGCTTAACTAGTGGCGTGCGGCCAATAGATAGGGAATTGTCGTCAAATACGTTCATTATAAATCCTTACCTCGTTCCTGATTTAAAGGAAACCCCGTCTGTCGTGATCTGTACGACCTTTTTAGTAGTTAATAATTCAGCGCACGTGATAGTTAATAATTCACAGCCTAAATTAGGGGATTTCGTCATACCCCTATATCATTGGTCCCAAACTGTAAAATGCAAAGTGTTTTTTAGCTATATGTTATATCTATGGGCAATCATCTAGGTGCCTTGATAATATAGTAAAAATTGCAAAGACGAAAAATTAAACGGAGTACAACAATAATGGCTTTTAGTGGCACGTCTAATTATATCGCAACCAAAGACTTACAGCTGGCGGTTAACGCTGCCATTACCTTAGAGCGCCCGCTACTTATTAAAGGTGAGCCGGGCACGGGTAAAACCATGCTTGCCGAAGAGCTAGCCGAGAGTTTAGGTACTGAACTCATCCAATGGCATATTAAGTCAACTACAAAAGCGCAGCAGGGCTTGTACGAATACGACGCAGTATCGCGCCTTCGCGATTCCCAATTAGGTGACGATCGCGTTCACGACATCAGTAATTACATTGTAAAAGGTAAGCTGTGGGAAGCATTCAGTGCAGAAAAACGTCCTGTTCTCCTCATCGATGAAATTGATAAAGCCGATATCGAATTTCCTAACGACTTACTGTTAGAGCTCGATAAGATGGAATTCTTCGTTTACGAAACACAAGAGCGTGTAGTCGCGAAGCAGCGTCCTATTGTAATTATCACGTCGAATAATGAAAAAGAGTTGCCAGATGCCTTTTTGCGTCGTTGTTTCTTCCACTATATTCAGTTTCCGAACCCAGATGAAATGCAAGAAATCGTAAATGTGCACTTCCCGGATCTAAAGAAAAAGCTGCTTGATGAAGCGTTGAAAGCCTTTTTCGAAATTCGCGATGTACCTGGCCTCAAGAAGAAGCCTTCTACCTCTGAACTGATAGATTGGTTAAAGCTACTTGTCGCTGAAGATATTCCACCTGAAGCGCTGCATTCAAAAGACGGCAAAGCAGCAATACCGCCACTATACGGTGCTTTACTTAAAAATGAGCAAGACATTCATTTGTTTGAAAAACTGGTCTTTATGGCGCGTCGCTAATGCTTATTCAGTTTTTTTATACACTGCGAAAGTATCAGGTTAAAACCACGCTCCGCGAGTTACTTGATTTGCTCAAAGCGTTGGAGCATCACGTGGTATATGCCGACATCGAAGCTTTCTACAGCTTGTCTCGTACCATTATGGTGAAAGACGAAACCCAGTACGATAAGTTCGATAGGGCATTTGCTGATTATTTTGAAGGGGTAGAGTCTGTCGATTTGTTCGGTAAAGACATCCCAGAAGAGTGGCTGCGTAAAGAGATTGAAAAAAACTTGAGCCCGGAGGAACGTGAAGCGCTGCGTAAAGCTGGCGGACTTGACGAACTTATGGACACCTTGAGAAAGCGCTTGGAAGAACAAGAAAAGCGCCATCAGGGGGGAAATAAGTGGGTAGGCACTGGCGGTACGTCGCCGTTTGGCGCCTATGGCGACAACCCGGAAGGTGTACGTATAGGTCAGAAAGGAAACCGCAAATTCTCTGCCGCTAAGGTGTGGGATAAGCGAGAGTTTAAAAACTTAAGTTCTGATGTTGAGTTAGGTACGCGCAACATTAAAGTGGCGCTTCGGAAACTGCGTAAATTCGCGCGCACAGGTGCTAGCGAACACTTAGATGTACCTACTACCATTGGCGAAACCGCGAAGAAAGGCGGCCTGCTTGATATTCACATGGCGCCAGAGCGCCACAACGCGGTTAAAGTGTTAATGTTCTTTGATGTAGGCGGTTCAATGGATCCCCACGTTAAGAGTACCCAAGAGCTCTTTTCTGCCGTACAAACCGAATTTAAGTACTTAGAGTACTTTTATTTTCATAACTGTGTATATGAAGAGGTGTGGAAAGACAATTTACGGCGGGAGAAAGAGCGTATTCCTATTTGGGATATCATTCATCGCTACGGTAAAGATTACAAGGTGATATTTGTCGGTGACGCCACTATGGGGCCTTACGAAATAACCTATCCAGGCGGCAGCGTAGAGCATTGGAATGAAGAGCCGGGTAGTGTGTGGATGCAGCGTTTGTTGAATCATTTTAGCAATGCCGTGTGGCTTAATCCGCAACCTGAAAACTATTGGCCTTATTATTCATCTATCAAGATCATCCGAGAGATCATGGAACAGAGAATGTATGGGTTAACCCTTGAAGGTCTAACTGAAGCCATAAAAGGGCTAAGTCGTAGCCGTTAGGTATAAACGACAATCGCTGATGGGCACGCGGAATTTGAATTTAGGTGATTATAATATAGCGTTCGTATTACTTGCTGGCGGGCAAAGCGCCCGTTACAAGGGTAATAAGCTGCTATCTACTCATCCCGTTTCTTCATTACCTCTTATTGAGCACAGCGTACGTACGCTCATTAAAGCAAAAGAGATATACCTTACCGCGCCATCGGCTTCTGCTTCTAGGGCTTTGTTTACAAGGGCGTGCAATCAGTCAACGTTACCGGTTCAAAACCAAGTCACTGTTGTTACGGGTAAGTGGCATTCAAGTATAGATGCTCAGTTGAGTCAGCTACCGGTTAACCTTGTATGTAACACGGCGTGGAAAGAGGGGATGGCTTCCAGTATTCGAGAAGGTGTAAAACACGTTCTGTCGATTTCTTCACAAGTCACGCTAAAAGATAAAACCATTTCTGAAGGTACACTTAAACCAGGTTGCCAAAAGGAAGCGGATTGGCCCACTCACGTTTTATTTTCATTGGCAGATTTGCCGTGCCTTGTTGAAAGTGACGTGTTGCGGCTTATCGAAGCATCGCAAAAGAACCCTAATAATATTGTTTGCAGCCAATGGCATATCAGTCGTGAAAAGCCAGGCGTAGCAAATAATTCGGGGGCACGGTTAACGGTACCAGCCATATTCCCCAAAGACATGTTTAACGAGCTACTTTCACTTCGCGGGGATGTGGGCGCTAAGCCAGTTATTAACAAATACTTAAAGGCGGGAAGGGTAACCATGGTGCCTACACCGAATGCGCAATTCGATATAGACACGTCACAGGATTGGTCGCGCATAAGCCGTCTTTTTATTTTACCCAGTCATAATCTCGCCCAGAGTAAAAAGCCAAAAGACGCTTAGGCAAACAGTAAGCTTAGCTACACGGCGTTTAAACGCACTGCATTACTAGGGCGTTGAACATAAAGAAGGCGTGCGCCCAACATGATCGCCGCCGCGCTTAAACCTACGATAATACCAATCCAAAAGCCCGCAGCTGCCATTGGCTCTGTAGTTATCCAACTGGTTCTGCCTAAGACTACGCCAGTCGGTAGGCCGATTAACCAGTATGAGACAAAGGTAATGAGAAACATCGCTGTAGTGTCCTTATAGCCACGTAATGCATTGGCCGAAATAACCTGCACCGCGTCGGATAGCTGAAATAGGGCGGCGTAGATAAGGAGCGCATTGGCAAGGGTGTAAACCGCGTCGTCACTGGTATAAAGGCCAATGATGAAGCCTTTAGCTAGCAGTGTAAATGTTGCGGTGCACGCGGCAGAGCAAAAACCAATAAAAATGGCGGTGCGAGCTGCAATTTTAGCCTGCCGCTGATTGTTTTGGCCAATTCGGTAGCCTATTCGAATAGCCGCTGCCATACCTATACTCATGGGAAACATAAACATGAGGGCTGAAAAATTCAGTGCAACTTGATGTGCGGCAACGGTTGTTGCACCAAATGGAGCAAGCAGCAGTGCAACCAATGAAAATAAGGTCACCTCAAACAGAATGGTCATGGCGATAGGTAACCCAAGTTTGAACGTTCTCGTTATGGTGGCCAAGTTTGGCTTGTATAGCTGCCCGAACAGGTTATATTTTTGCAAAGCTGGCGCAAAGCGTACGTATATCACTGTGGCGATAAGCATGGTGTAAATAACGATGGCTGTTGCAATACCACACCCTGCACCGCCCATTGCGGGTATCGGTCCAGCGCCGTAAATGAATAGATAGTTACCTACTATGTTGGCCATCAGTCCAATTACAGTAATAGTCATTGTTGGCTTGGTTTTGCCTAACCCTTCGCAGTAGTTTCTTAGCCACTGGTAAAGTGCAAAACCGGGCATTGCAAATAACACGTATAGTACGTAGTCCACGGTTATACTGTATAGTTCTGAGGCCATTGGGAATAAAGCAACAATACTTGCTGTAAAGGGAATTAAACCCGCCACCAGTACGCCTACAAAAAAGACCAAGTAGCCTGCCTGTTGACTAGCATCGGCAATGCCATTTAAATTCCGATTTCCTTGTAAACGAGAAATAATAGGGGGCAGCGCTAACGCAATCCCCTGAATAAAACACAGCAAAGGTACGGTAATACTGAAGCCCAGCGCTACGGCTGCCATATCGGTTGCACTGTAGCGGCCTGCCATGATGGTATCGCTCACGCCCATTAGCATTTGCGTAATTTGAGCAACCAGTAAAGGCCAAGCTAGTTTTAAAATATCTCTACCTTCTAAAAGAAAGCGTTTTTTATTCACGGCAATGTGTCTCTTAAGTTATCGCTAAGGTGCGAGCAGTGTGTTGGTTTATGAATTAGTGCTCTTGCCTAATAGGTTAAAGCGTGTGGAATTGAATAATGTACGTTAACCCTTCAAGTGCATACTTTATTTAAAAATGAAGAGGCATTACTTGAACCGTATCGCCTTCTTTTAATTCGCTTACTTCCTCAGGTACTATCATCAGGCAGTTTGCAGATGTAATTGACGTCATTACCCCAGAACTCTGCGATTTAAATGGCGTGACTTCCCATTCACCTTGGGCATTTCTAGCCATGGTGGCCCGCTGAAAATCCCGACGGCCTGCGCGGCGCTTTAGAGGCGTTGTGATAGTGGCGTTAATAAAGAGCGGCTCGTGGGTCTTTGCTTCTCCTTGCATTTTTTTGATAACGGGCACAACCAGTAGCTTTGCGGTGACGAACGACGACACAGGGTTACCAGGTAGGCCACAGAAAAGCGTATTATTTATTTTACCTAAGGCAAAAGGCTTACCTGGTTTAACTGCCACTTTCCAAAAGTCTATGCTGCCTAGCTCTGCAATAATATCTTTAACATAGTCTGCATCGCCTACCGATACGCCGCCGCTACTTACCATGACGTCAACGCGCTTGCTAGCCTCAATGAAAAGTTCCCGTAGCGAAACTTCGTTATCTTCAACAATGCCAAAGTCGATAAGCTCAACGTTTTCGTTTTGCAAAATACTGGCAATGCCTACCCGGTTCGATTCGAAAATTTGAGTGGCGGCGCGGCTTTCGCCCGGTGCAGCTAGTTCAGAGCCTGTAGCGACAACGCCCACGCGCAGCTTTCGGAAAACGTCTATTTTACACTTTCCTTGTGAAGACAGTAGCATGAGGTGCTCAGCGCGCAGTCGAGTGCCCTTATGAACGAGAGTATCACCACAGCCAATATCATTGGCCTTTTTACGAATGTTTTCGTGGGCGATGGGGCGTTTGTTTATCTCCACATTGCCGTTGCACTCAGAGGTATTTTCTACCATAACAACGGCATTGGCGTTGTTCGGAATAGGGGCGCCAGTCATTATTTTAAATGCCTTACCTTTTTGTAGCGGGGTATCGGCTTCCATACCTGCTGTGATAATACCTTGAACTTCGAGTTCATTGCTGCCAGAAAGGTCTTCAACGTTAACGGCGTACCCGTCCATTGCTGAATTGTCCCAAGGCGGTACATCAAGGGTGGCAACAAGGTCGTGCGCCAAAATGCGATTGTTAGCCTCAAAAATGCTTACTTGCTCTACGTCGTCAATGGCGTACGCCGCGTCTAATGCTTTGGCCAGAGCTTCTTCTAATGAAAGCCATTTTGATGACATACCCGTCACTCCTTGAAATATTTAACACGCGGATATTACAGAAAAAGCCGCGTTATACCAAAGGTTAAAGCGTGAAATAAAAGAAAGCGGGGGGTATTTTGCTTCTTCAGCTTTTGGCCCCCGTGTTTGGGTTTAATTTAAGCGCGTAACGACAGAATGTCTCTAAAGCTATCGAACACCCAGTCAGGCTGGTAGGTCGCAATACTTTCACCGTAATTGTACCCATAGGTAAGGCCTATACTTTTTATATTCGCGGCTTTAGCGGCAAGAATATCATTCTTAGAATCGCCTACCATTACGCATTCAGAGGGTAAAACGCCCAATTTTTCACAGGCATGCATAAGCGGTAAAGCAGAGGGTTTCTTCTCTAAAAGCGTGTCACCGCCAATGGTAATTGAAAACAAGGGCAACAATGAAAACGATGTAAGGATTGGTTCTATAAACTCTGAAGGTTTATTTGTTACTAACGCAAGTGTAAAGCCATGCGCTTTAAGAGTTTTGAGCGTGGCGGCAACACCGTCGTAAAGCACGGTGCTTTTGGTTTCTAATGTTCTGTAACAGATAAGAAATTTGTCTAGCGCGATATCAACTTCTTCTTGGCTAAAAGCATGGTTAATTTTTATATTACCGCTTAAACCTCTTTCAACCAGAACCCGAGCGCCATTGCCCACCCAGTGCCTTATTTTCGCTTCCTCATAGGTTGGCAGGTTGTAATCACTTAGCATCAGGTTCAGGGCTTTCGCTAAATCTGGCACAGAATCTACTAGTGTTCCATCTAGGTCGAATAGAAAGGTATTAATATCTTGCATGAACATATAATAGGGGGGAGTGTTAGGTTAATCATAACACCGCAGTATCCGTACCGCGGTATATTTATCGACCAGTTGGATTATTCAAAATCTTGGTTACTGATCCACAGTACTTGGTAGGGCTTCATTTGTAAAAAGCCGCTGGAAAGTGAAATCTCATCACGGGTAATGAGGTCAATCCAGTTGTCTGTACCTATCAAGTTAATGTCAGAAAGCAAAATAGTTTGCTCTTCGTCACATATATTGCTGATACAGAAAATACTTTGCTTTCTGTCTAAGCTCTGACGCCAATAGCCGAATATTTGATTGCCCAATTGCAGCGTAAACTGCGTAGCATTGGGGTGGAATGCAGGCTGTGCCTTACGTATGCGGATTAACTGAGAAATACGAGTTAAAACCTTGTGATGTTGAGAGAACGGAGAATCTAACAAGGCTTCTAGTTCGTTAAAGTCCCAGCGCTTTCTGTTTATCGAGCGGTTCTGGCCAGTGTTAGCGACTTTCTCATAGTCGTTAGAGGTGCCCAGTAAACTATGAATATAGATACCAGGAATACCTTCCATGCCTAACATAATGGCATGTGCACAGATAAAACGGTCGACCTGATACTTGTCAGGCCCCTTTATCGTGCCTTGCAGAGCGTCAAACAGTGTGATGTTAATTTCATACGGTTTTTGCTGACCATGCTCAGAGGCCCGCCAAGATACTTTTCCACCGAAGTGCTGCATGGCGTGAACCAAATCAGATATTTCCTCTTCAGAAAGCAGGCCTTCTGCAGGGCGCAGCCCAATACCATCGTGCGAAGCAATAAAGTTAAAGTATGCCGTGCCGTTTTGTGCAGGAGGCATGCTCATCATCCAACTCTTCAAATAAGTACAATCACCACTTACCAGTGTGTTTACAAGCAGTGGCGGTAACGAAAAGTTATAGATTGCATGGGCTTCATTTGCATTACCAAAATAGGTTAGATTTTCCCTGTTTGGAATATTTGTTTCGGTAATGATAATGATGGATGGGTCAACGTGTTCAATCAGGGTTCTTATTAAACGAATGACTTCGTGAGTTTGAAACAGATTAATGCTGTTTGTGCCCACAATTTTCCATAGAAAGGCAACCGCGTCTAAACGGAATATCTTGGCGCCTTTATCAATGTACAGTTTAATGATATCGATAAACGCTAAAAGCACTTTAGGGTTTCTAAAGTCAAAGTCTACTTGATCGTGACTGAAGGTACACCACACATACTTAGTGCCATCGGCGGTCTCGGTTTCACGCAACAAAGGGGAAACACGAGGGCGGGTCACCAGCGATAAATCGTCAGCCGGATCTGCGGTAAAGAAAAAGTCGGATCCCGGCCCTTCACCTTTAACAAAGTTGTCGAACCAAACGCTCCGCGCAGAGCAGTGGTTTATCACTAAGTCTGTCATTAAGCCATAATCTTTGGCTATGGCTTCGATATCATCCCACGACCCTAATGCTTCGTTTACCGTAGAGTAGTCGATGACAGAAAACCCGTCATCGGAACTATAAGGAAAGAAGGGAAGAATATGCACGTTATTGATTGTGTTCTTACAATAACGATGCATGAACTTATTCAACGTAACAAGAGGGCGTTCATCCTCATCAATCACGCTATCACCATAGGTGATCATGATAATGTCTTCTTCGTCCCAATAGTTGTGATGAGATTGAGGTGAAGCTATGTCAGTTTGTTGCTGAATACCTATTGTATTCATTAGCTCTGTGGCTAGCGTCTCATAAGAGACGTCTAGCGCTACATCGGCGTAAATGCTTTCTAAATGGTGCTTTACTTTGTCATGGAGGTGCTCCCATGCCATATTACTTACTCCATATATTCTGCAGTGTCAGCTTCAACCGCTTCTAATAAGCGTTCTAAAATATCCGGTACCGCACTAGTAACGCGGTTCCAACTAGGGATAAACGGTGTTTCCATTGGGTTTTCTAAGAAATTTTGTCCCGCTTTCATTATGTTGCTGGCAAACATTTCTACCGCTTTTTCCTCGCTGTGAATGTCTAAGTTCAAGCCGTTCATTACCGCGTCATTGTGATAGGTTTCTATAAAGTCTAGCGCAATACGGAAATAGGTAGCTTTTATTGAACGGAACATTTCGTTACTAAAGGTATAGCCTTGAGTCGCGAGCTTTCTAAATATCGCTTTAGTAATGTCGATAGACATTTTAGACAAACCGCCCTGGTCGTTATTTAGCGATAGGTCTTGGTGCTTATGGTCGTAAATGTCACAAATATCAGCCTGGCATAGGCGGTTGTGAGAATAATTTCGATGCATTTCAGAAAGCACACCAATCTCTAATCCCCAATCGCTGGGAATGCGGATATCGTTCAAAACGTCACGTCTGAATGAAAATTCACCGGCCAATGGATAGCGGAAGCTGTCCATGAATTCCAAATATTCGTTATCACCCATTATGCGCTTTAAGGCACGTAGTAAAGGCGTTACTAACAGGCGCGAAACTCGGCCATTAATTTTTCCATTAGCCACACGAGCGTAATAACCTTTACAGAATTCGTAGTTGAACATAGGGTTTGCAACCGGATAAATTAGCTTGGCAAGCAAATCTTTTTCGTAAGTCACAATGTCACAATCGTGCAGCGCTACAGATTCAGCGCGATTAGACGCTAAAACGTAACCCATGCAGTACCATACGTTTCTACCTTTGCCTAACTCTTTAGGGGCTAATCCTTGTGCCTGTAGCTCTTCATCAAGTGCTTTTAGTCGCGGGCCATCGTTCCATAGCACTCTGTGGTGCTGAGGAAGTTTGCCAAAGAATTTAAGTGCGTGCTTGTATTGCTCTTCGTTAGCTCTATCTAAACCGATAACAATTTCTGAAAGATAGGGCACGTTGGCCAGTTCATTCACAATATGCGGAAGAGCTTCGCCTTCAAGTTCGGAAAAAAGAGACGGTAAAATAAGTGCCATCGGGCGCTTTTGTGAAAACTGAAGCAACTCTGCTTCAAGCTCTTCGGTAGGACGACGAGCCAAGTTATGTAACGTAGTAACCACACCATTTTGATAAAAATCAGCCATGTGTCCTCCTGATCATAGGGATAGCAATTGAGTAAGCATTTCGTTCCAGCCTTCGGGGCCAGTTAGGGTGCTGGTGTATACCTCTTCTTTTTGTACTTCAGGTGGAGGATTTACCGGAGATAAAATGCGAATAGGAACGTGTGCAGCTTCAAGCATTGCCACGTCATTTTTACCATCGCCAAGGGCGATAGTGTTAACTTTCGTTAAATACTGTTTCTGGTATTCACTCGCCAGCCATTTAAGCGCTTGGCCTTTATCGCAATTACCAGAGATATGAATAAAGCGACCGCCTTCTAAAGGAAACGCGCCTCGGTCTTTAACAATTTTTAAGAAGCGGTGCTTTTCTTCCTCGCTACCTAGCCACAAAACAGGCTCCCCAAATTGACGCTTGGCCGCGAGGGCTGCAGAACGCTCATCTAAGCCAGTGCATTCTTGGATCTCTTCAATAGACATCTTAGAAAACTGCTTATATTTGCCATCGAACTCACTGCCCATTTTCTCAAGCAGTTTAATCCAGTAGTTTTTATTAGAGATAAATGCTTTACACCAATAGCCATCTATCCAAACGGTACCACTGGGCTTTTGCTTAAAAAATCCGTGGGGAATAAAAATAGCCGCGCCATTTTCAATGATGAATGGGCCATCTAAACCAATGCTTTCCCTTAGTGGCTGAAGCTCGGCAAACGTTTTGCTCGTTGTTGGAACAACCGGGATGTCTTTTTCTTCTAACGCTTTTAAAGCCGGTTTCGCCGCCTCGAATGAGTAGGTATGGTGGTCTAACAGCGTGCCGTCCATATCGGTGAAAACAAGCGTTTTCGTCATTGTTTTACGTCCTGTTTAGTAATCGTTCTTGTTTCATCAAGATAAAACACGGTATCGCTCTCTTTAGGCAGTTGGCGAAGGGCGTGTTCGGTAATCCGTTGGTAATGTTGCACAAAGTTTGCCACTTCTTCATCTGACATCACGCCTGTGCTATTTTTTGCGGCTTTTTTAGCGAGTTTATGTTCTTGCTCCAGTCGCCATTGATACACACAATCAAAACTTGGTGCTTTGAGCATAATACGGTAATCGATTTTGGCAAATAACGTTTGGTAATCGCCTGCAAGTTCGGTGTTGACGAAAGAACGCCAAATACCCAGCGGATCTTCAACTTCCTCTAAGTGATTTATAGGGGGCTTCAGTTCGCTTTGTGACTGTGGTGTAGCCCCTACACACCATCCTTCAAGTATGATGAAGTCAGGTGACGACGCTATTACAGGCCATTGTTCAGTAGGGAAGGGGTTGTCGGTTGCTTTGTCAAAGCGGGGAAGCAAGGTGCGTGACCCCGAATCTAAATTACGCAGGGTGTCTAATGCTAACGGTATATTGTGGGTGCCCGGTACGCCGCGAGTTGCGAGCAATGGGTGTACTTTTATCGCTAGTGCATTGCGCTGTGACTGATCAAAATAAAAGTCATCGATAGATAGCGATACCACCTGTTTGCCGTGAACCGATGATAGATAATATTCAATAAAACTGGTCAGCGTAGATTTTCCTGACCCTTGGCTGCCATTTATTCCAACAATAAATGGTTTGGTTGCACCTTCTTGGTGCTTTAGCAGCTGTTCACATAATGGAGTGAACCATTTTTGTGCAGTCTCTGCGTAACTACTTGGCAATTGATGCGTAGTTAAAAAGCCATGTATATCCATGTTGTCACCTCAATCATTGCAGAATTCGCACATTCAACTGGATTGGGGTAACAACATTTATGCCAATAGGTTGGTAAAGACGCTACGCGAGCAACTACTTCTTGTTCGCGACAATGACGGCCCGTTGTGGTGCAGGGTAACCTTCGATGGTGCGAGTAATATCTTCCGGATCGAGAAAATCTTTCAAAGACTGTGTATCCATCCAAGATGTTGAGCGCTGCTCATCTAACGTAGTATGGTTCACATCAACAACGCGAATATTTTCAAAGCCTAATCGGCTAAGCCAAACGGTGAGGGCGTCGGTACTTGGTAAAAACCAAACGTTTCTCATTTGTGCATATCGCTCACCCGCCATAAGCACAGTAGTTTCATCGCCGTCTACGACCAAGGTTTCTAGTATTAATTCGCCGCCTTTACGAAGCTGATCTTTCAGCTGTTGTAAAAATGCCATGGGGTCTTTTCTGTGGTAAAGCACACCCATTGAAAATACGGTGTCAAAGGCTTGCAGAGGCTGCATGTCTTCAATTCCCATTGGCAGAAAATGAATATTGTTAGCAGGCCCATAGCTGTTGCGTATAAACTGTTTGATTGCGTGAAATTGAATAAAGAAAAGCTGTGTAGGGTCTACACCAATAACCCTGTTTGCGCCTTCGCCCAACATGCGCCACATGTGATAGCCGCTACCACAACCGACGTCTAACACGTTTCGCCCTTTTAGGGAGCTAATATGAGGCGCTACTCGGTCCCATTTCCAGTCAGAACGCCATTCTGTATCTATGTGGATACCGTGCACGTGAAAGGGGCCTTTACGCCATGGCATAAATTGCCTTAAAAGCCCTTCGATTTGTTTTTGAGTATACTCATCCACATCGCTTTTAGCGCCGATGGTAACACTTGTCGAAAGGTCTATTTGCTTTGGCGAGGTATTAGGCAATTTGTTAAGTAATCGGCACCATTTATCGAACTCGCCGTGCTTAGCAGTACGCTGCCAAGTATCCATAAGTGCAGGTAAAGTTTGCAGCCAATGTGCTAATGGGCTGTCAATTAACGACGTGTAGCATTCGTTAAACCAAGTCTGTTCTAGTTTACTCATGGTGTTCTCGATGTGTGCTTGAAGCCGCTAAATCGCGGCGATGAAATAAATTGAAAGGGCTAGGCTTTAATCGCAACCATTGACGTAAAGTTATAGCATTTGTACCACATAACCACGTCGGCAAAGCCTACTTTCTTTAAGCGAGTTTCATGTTCATTAAATGTATCGGTAAGCATTACTTTTTCAAGTGCTGCGCGCTTTTGGCTCACTTCTAACTCGCTATATCCGTTGTCTCTTTTGAACTGGTGGTGAAGGTCGATAAGCAGTTCATTGCCGGAGCGAGTTGGGTGTTTCACCTTTTCCGACAGCACTAAGATGCCGCCAGGGTTTAAACCTTTATAAATACTGGCAAGTAGCCCTTCGCGATCGGAAGGAGGAATAAACTGTAGCGTAAAGTTCATTACTACCATTGAAGCGTTGTTGATATCTACGTCTTGTGCAAGCCCTTGCTCAATACTTATCGGGTTAGGTAGCGTAAATGTCTGCACAACGCGTCTACAGCGTTCAACCATAGCACTTGAGGCATCTACGCCAATAATCTCACACGTATTAGCACTCACTGCTCGTGACACTGATAAACTCGCCGCACCCAAACTACAACCTAAATCGTAAACCATGGAGTTCGGCGTTACTGATGACTTGGCGAGCTCGCCAATGGTATGAACGATGGTCTCATAGCCTGGAACCGATCTTTGAATCATATCGGGAAACACATCAACCACAGACTCATCAAATTTAAAGTCATCTACTTTATTGAGTGCCTTTGCGTAAATATTGTCGTGCTTCTTCACTGCTGTTCTTCAATTGCCTAATTTGGAGCGCAATTTTACCGTCTGATACGCAAATGCCAATGGAAAACGCTAATTTTGTTAAATTTTGAGTGATTTTTGTGGATTAGGGCTTTTCGTCACTAATCGAAAGTATTAATCTATACTCATAATATAATAAGGAAGCAGTAACGCTAATGACGAGAATTCTAGTAGCAGACGATCACCCATTGTTTCGCGAGGCATTAAGCGGCGCGTTGGAACCTTACTTTGAAAATGCGCAAATAATTCAAGCGGGAAGCTTGGACGATGCATTGGAAAAGCTTAATGAGTTTGACGGTGTTGAACTGGTGCTCCTTGATCTAAATATGCCTGGTGGTGAATATTTCAACGGTTTAATCACGCTTCGAGAACAATACCCGAATATTCCGATTGGTGTTATATCTGGTAGCGACACGGTAGAAGTTGTGGCACAAGTCATGAGTTTAGGGGCGCAAGGTTTTATACCGAAAGTGTCTGAAACGCGTGAAATTGCCCAAGCCATTGTTGATATCATTGGCGGTAAGAAGTGGCTTCCTGAAGGTATGGAAGAAGAACTAGAGAAAGTCGATGACGAGCTTAAAGTGTTGCTCCAACGTTTTCGCGAGTTAACGCCTAAACAAATTCAAGTGCTTTCATATTTGCGTGCTGGTCTAATGAACAAGCAAATTGCACACGAGATGAACGTAACAGAAGCGACAATTAAAGCTCACATAAGCGCAATCTTACGCAAGCTAGAAATTAACACTCGTACTCAAGCGGTATTGTTAATGGATAAGCTTCAGCTCAGCTAAACGCGTTTTGTTTGATAAAAACCGGATTATTCATCCGGTTTTTTCGTTTGTAAAATAACCTCACCACTTTCGGTAACAATGCCCAGTCCTTTGTCGGGCACCTGCTCAAACTTCTTCTTTCGCTTTGACAGTAATAAAGTAGACGGCCTTTTCGTTTCGGCCTCTGGCAAACGCTGTGTATCAGCTAATTTGGTTAAGTATATGGCCCAATATTCTACATGAGGCGTCGAATAGTCTTTAAAGAAAGCAATGCCTATCTGATCTTGTTCTTGATAGAAGGGGAGCTCTCCCAATAAATGCTGACGATGCGATGTAGAGGTTTTAAGTGCATACCATACGTCATCTGCCGTTTTGTAGCCGCCGGCTAAGGCCTCTACTTGATTACTCATAGCGTCGCCATAATACTCAGGCAACGTTAATCCAGCATTGCGGATACGTGTATTAGGGCTTCCACCTAGAAAATGTGATACCAGCCCTCTCTGTGCCATGTCTTTAGCTTTTTCTTCAGCAAGTTCAACAAGCGTAGGGTTGCACGTTAACACTTTTCGTTGCTGTTTCTTGTCCTTAGCGATGAGCAATGAAAGCGCTTGTGCTTGTTTGTTATTACCGCAAGGGGACCCATCAGCAAAACTAAGGGGGCAAATATGCAAGCGAGGGGAAGTGTGTAATGAAAAAGGCCGCGAGCGCGGCCTTTACGTTTAAACGTTAAACTAAGCAGCTTTACCACCTCGCTTTTTCGCGGCGCTGGTAGAGTTAACTTTAGCGACCAGTTCTTCGTGGTCAAAGTCATCAACGTTGATAGTACGAAGTCTGCCAGCTTCAGTCTTGCGAAGTAGATTCGCTTCTTCTTCGTTAATCACCTCTTCGGCAAGCGCTTCGTCAGCAAGAATATCTAAACGGGTAAATGGAAGCTTAGCTTTCTTATGCTTACAAATACGTTCGAAGATAGGCTCGCTCGCTAATACATCGTCAAGTGTTTGTTCAAGGTCGCCAAATAGGCTGCCTTCTTCGCGCGTCAGGTACTGGCCATACCCTAAGCGGCTACGTGCAGTGGATGGAGTTTGAAGCATTTTAGCAATGGCATGCTCTGTCTTATCCGAGGGCTTGCCAATACGACGGCCAAACGGTATTACCATAACGCGAAGCGCTGCAGCGATAGCACGGTTGGGGAAGTTCGCTAAGAAGTCATCAATAGCCGTTTCAATATCGTGCAACGTGGTTTGCATTGCCCAATGTAGAAGCGGTAAATCTTCTTTCAAACGACCCTCTTCGTCAAAGCGTTTAAGCGTTGTGCTGCCCATGTATAGGCCACTTAAAATGTCGCCTAAACGCGCAGATAGACGCTCGCGGCGTTTAAGATCGCCACCCAGTACACCCATAGACACATCGGTAAGTAACGCTAGGTTTGCGCTATACCCTTGAAGAAGTTTGTAATAGCGGGCTGTTTCATCAGTAAACGGTGCACTGCTAAACGCGCCATTGGTTAACGAGAACCAAATACTGCGAACCGTGTTAGCTACAGCAAAGCCGATGTGACCAAATACCGCTTTATCAAACGCTTGTAGTGCTTCTTTCTTATCTTCAATTGAAGCAGCTTCAATTTCTTTAAGTACATAAGGGTGACAGCGCATAGCACCTTGACCAAATATCATCATATTACGGGTAAGAATGTTTGCACCTTCTACCGTAATGGACACTGGCACGCCCTGGTAGCCGCGGCCCAAGTAATTATTTGGCCCAAGCATTACGCCTTTACCGCCGTGAACGTCCATCGAGTCGTTAATGACCTGACGCATTTTTTCGGTAAGGTGGTACTTACAAATTGCAGAGATAACCGACGGCTTCTCGCCAAGGTCTACACCAACCGTTGAGAAACGCGTGACTCCGTCCATTAAGTATGCATTACCGCCAATGCGCGCCAGCATTTCTTCAACCCCCTCCATGTGCCCAACAGGCATACGGAATTGGCGACGAATACGTGCGTATGCACCGGTGGCAAGTGATACTGATTTTGCACCACCAGCAGCTGATGAAGGAAGCGTAATACAGCGACCGACAGACAAGCATTCAACAAGCATACGCCAGCCGCGACCTGCCATTTGCGGGCCACCAATGATGTAGTCGATAGGTACGAAAATATCTTCGCCTTTAATTGGCCCGTTTTGAAATGGCGTATTAAGGGGGAAGTGACGACGCCCAATTTCTAAGCCTTTGGTATCGCGAGGAATAAGTGCGCAGGTGATACCTGGCTCTTTATTATCGCCAAGAAGGCCCTCAGGGTCTTGTAGTTTAAAGGCAAGACCAATAACCGTAGCCACAGGCGCAAGCGTAATGTAGCGCTTATTAAACGTTAGGCGCATGCCTAACACTTCTTCACCATTCCATTCGCCTTTACATACCACGCCTACATCCGGGATCGCACCTGCGTCAGAACCCGCTTCAGGGCCTGTTAGTGCAAAACAAGGAATTTCTTCACCCGCAGCAAGGCGAGGTAAGTAGTGGTCTTGTTGCTCTTTTGTTCCATAGTGTTGAAGCAGCTCGCCCGGGCCCAATGAGTTAGGTACACCAACGGTGCTTGATAATACAGCACTTACGCCAGCAAGCTTCTGTAGAACACGTGATTGTGCATACGCAGAAAACGCTAAACCACCATATTCTTTCTTGATGATCATAGCAAAGAACTTATGCTCTTTTAAAAACTGCCAAATTTCAGGAGGAAGGTCCGCATCTTTATGGTTAATCTGCCATTCATCAACCATTGAGCACACTTTGTCACATGGGCCGTCTAAGAATGCTTGCTCTTCTGCAGTAAGGCGACCTTTTGGAATGCGGTGAAGCTTATCCCAGTCAGGTTTACCACTAAAGATATCGCCATCCCACCATACGGTACCAGCGTCGATTGCTTCTTGTTCGGTGCTAGACATTTCTGGCATAACTTTGCGATAAAAGGCTAACAGCTTTTTAGAAATGTACTGTTGTCTGATATTGGCAAGGGTGAAAGGAAGCGTTAAGGCAAGAAACACCACCCAACCTAACAGGCCAATGTCACCAAATAAGGTGCCTAAAATCATTACACCTGCGCCCATGGCAACTGCTGTTACCAAGCTGGTGCGCTGATAACTAGCAACCGCTAGTGTCAGTACCACCAATAAAAACCATATAAAATCTGCCATACTTCACTCCTGAAAGGCGTTAAACGTTACACTTATCTGTTTCTCGATGCTGTTTTTGCTTAACAAAAAGCACGTTTAGATCGAGGTCAGACCAGCATGCTGTAAACGTATTATTTAATAGGGCAAAGATCAAGATTTTTACATGAATAATCTATTAACAACGTAATAAATAATAGAGCGATACACAGCAATACCTATAAGTATAGACGTTACTTATTGAAACCATTTACCACGTAAATTAACTCGCTGAAAAACACGATTATTTAGCGCTTACCGCCCTGTAGGCAAGCAGCAACATTGTGGGGAGGAATAGCGATAAAAAAAGCACGCCATTAGCGTGCTTTTTTGAGGAATTTAACAACGCGTTAAAAAACTACTGTATTTGAAAAGATTTGAGCTTAATGTCGCCTTGCTCATCGCCTTCTTTAAACTGCTGTAGCCGAACTAACGTGTAGTTCAATGAAGGGGCAAACCACGCGAAGGTTTCTCGTTTTTTCGAGTCCCGTATGAGTTTTACTTTTACAGCTTCAATTTTACCGTAAGGCAGAGAAAGCACTTCTTCATCGATAACTTGTACGCCGTAGTGTCTAAGTTGACCACGGTAATTAACGAAGTCATAGTCCAAAGAGGTCTCGCCTTTTGCTAATTGCTTAGCAAGGTCAATGCGATAAATTTGATTATCAAATTCACCGTTCCATTTAAAGGTATCCCCATTATCTACGGAGATTTTCCCTTCGCCCTGTTGACTGAACGTGACTTTAAGTTCTTTATCTGGGCCCGTACCCGATCGGTTATAGTAGTATTCAGAAGGTACTACCGTGTTGTCATCCACAAAGAAGATAGAATGCTCACTACGTTCGTCGGACAAAAAAAACTTAGAAACCTTAGAGGTGTAAATCATCGAGTACTGTTGGTTGCCCAATTCAGTAAGCTCTATGTTCGCTTCACCTACATCATCACCCCATTTATAGGCGGTGTACGTGGCCTTGTAAGGCTGAAGGGGCAGTTGCGCGCTAGTATCAGCTTGCGCTTCACATGAAAGCGAAATCGCTAACAGTGCGCCTACCGCGAAAGGCTTAGTCGTTTGCATAACCAGATTCTGGAAGTTCTTGCTCATCTAAAACTGCCTTATTGTTTCGCATTGAAAGCCGACCTGCGCTAAACCAAGAAAGCACAAGAGGGTAGATGCGACGTTCCTGTTCTTGAACACGCTCGGCCAAGTCGCTTGGAGTATCCTCTTCAAATACAGGTACACGACTTTGAATAATAACGGGGCCGCCGTCGAGCTCTGGCGTAACAAAGTGCACACTTACACCGTGCTCTTTGTCACCGTTGTCAATAGCCCGTTGGTGCGTATTCAAACCTTTGTACTTTGGCAACAAAGAGGGATGAATGTTCACTAATTTTCCAGTAAAACTATCAACAAACTCAGGCGTTAAAATACGCATAAAGCCCGCAAGCACTACGCAGTCGGCACCGAACGCATTAATTTGCGATTTTAGTGCTTCATCATAGGAAGCGCGATCATCATATTCCATATGATCCAAACAAACGGCTTCTATACCTGCTTCTCTGGCTCGTTCAAGGCCATAAGCATTTGGCCGGTTGCTAATAACGCCAGTAATTTGCGCGTTAAGACGGCCTGCTTGTACTGCGTCGATAATAGCCTGCAAATTACTACCGTTCCCGGAAATAAGTACGCAAAGTTTAGTTACACGAGTACTCACGCGTTGATCTCTACTTGTTCTTCGCCATCTTTAGACGCGATATCGCCAATTACCCACGCATTTTCACCGTGTTGTTTTAGAATGTTTACCGCTTGTTCTGTATCGGCATCATCAACTACGATAACTAAGCCAACACCACAGTTAAAGGTGCGGTACATTTCATGGCGGGTAACGTTGCCGTTTTCTTGTAGCCAAGAGAAGACCGCTGGCCATTCCCATGATTTTTCGTCAATGACTACTTTTGCATCCTCAGGTAGAACCCGTGGAATATTTTCCCAGAAACCGCCGCCGGTGATATGAGAAATAGCGCTCACTTGCACTTCTTCTAACAGCGCTAGTACTGACTTCACGTAAATACGTGTAGGCTCTAACAACTGGTCGATGATAGGCTTACCGTTAAGCTCTGCGTTTACATCAGCACCACTCACTTCGATAATTTTTCTTACTAATGAATAGCCATTAGAGTGCGGACCAGATGAGCCAAGAGCGATAAGTTTCTGACCAGGCTTAACGTTAGTACCGTCAATGACGTTGTCAGCTTCAACGACACCTACACAAAAACCGGCAATGTCGTAGTCGCCGTCGTGGTACATGCCCGGCATTTCAGCAGTTTCACCACCAATCAGTGCACAGCCTGCTTGTTCGCAGCCTGCGCCAATACCAGTAACCACTGAAGCAGCAACATCAACATCAAGTTTTCCTGTTGCATAGTAGTCTAAGAAGAATAGGGGCTCTGCGCCTTGTACAATAAGGTCGTTTACACACATTGCGACTAAATCGATGCCTACACCGTCGTGACGGTTAGCATCCATAGCTACTCTTAGTTTTGTACCCACGCCATCCGTACCTGAAACAAGTAGCGGCTTTTTATATTTGGTAGGCAGTTCGCAAAGTGCACCAAATCCACCCAAATTGCCCTTCACTTCAGGTCTATGGGTTTTCTTGGTAACAGATTTTATGCGTTCAACAAGTTGATTACCTGCATCG
Organism: Alteromonas sp. G5_S2_22_S1; assembly: GCF_054968525.1. Taxonomy (NCBI): domain Bacteria; kingdom Pseudomonadati; phylum Pseudomonadota; class Gammaproteobacteria; order Alteromonadales; family Alteromonadaceae; genus Alteromonas; species Alteromonas sp. G5_S2_22_S1. The sequence continues at coordinate 25,617 of NZ_JBQKUJ010000016.1, forward strand.
ATATCTACGCCTGCATCTTTGTAACTTAAAGAGGTTTTATTTTCGCTCACGGTTGGGCCCTGAAACTAAGAGGTAGAAAACCGCGGATTCTACCAGCAAGTCGTCACAAGTCCAATTTGTGACGGCTATTTTATGCGCTTTTTGATCTTTTTTATTTTATGGGTGAAATTAAACCGAATATAAAAGACAATAGAAGGCTATCTTTTGGTGAACAACTTACTTAATAAAATGTCTCGCGCTAAGAGTAGAGAAAATAGTGTGCTTGTTTGATGTTTTGTCTGCGTCTTTCGCAACAATAAATCGGCGTAGCAACTCGATGGGTAAGGAATTGATTTTAAAGAGTATGGAGTGTCAATGTTAACCGCAGTAAAGCGTAACACCAAGAAAGCAAATACCAAGGGGCGACGTCTCACACCCGCTATAGGGCTTTCACTAATAGCATTGTTAAACTATTCTGCGTTTACCTTTGCTGCCCAACGGGTTGTCGTCAGCGAAGCGCAAATTCAAGTAGGTGACCAATCTCAACGTACCCAGCAAGCTGCGCTTAAAAAAGCGCTTCGCCAAGTTGTTATAAAGATGTCTGGCAGTACCCATGTTTTAGATAATGCAGGGGTGAGAGCCGCACTTAGTTCTCCTCAATCTTTGCTTCGCTCATACCGGTTTGCCTACGAAAATGGTCAAACTTATTACGTTGCTGAATTCGACCAAGCTAAACTTAACGAGATACTGCAACGTGAAATGCTCCCACTATGGGGTGACAGACGACCCGAAACTATCGTATGGCTTGTTGAAGAGGCCGAAAATGAAACCCGGTCTATACTCGATGAATCATTAAATACAGAACTACAACTGGCGCTTAAAAAAACGGCAAAAGAGCGCGGCGTGCCGTTAAGCTTACCTTTAATGGACCTTACCGATAACGTGAATATTTCTACGTATGATGTATGGGGGCGCTTTGTTGAGCCTTTGCGTCAGGCTTCTGTACGTTACAATATCGATAATATTATCGGCGCACGTGTTTATCCGAACGACCCTAGCGCCATCCCTGATTTGCCGGAGAACGCGGTGCCTTCTGGTACAGTTGAGTCTTTAGACGATGTGCTTAGCAAAGAAGGTCAGGACACCATGTCGGAAATGGGCGCTGACGCCACTGTCACCGGTGATAGCGCAGAAGGTGAGGCCCAGAGCGAAGTGAATGGCGACGACACAGAGAGCAACGGTAACGTGAGCAATAGCGAGCAAGCGTTTGATGCAGCTCTAAACAACCGTGACGATAGCGCGGTACCATTTACCATGAACGAATTTGCCGATTACGCTAAACGCGCTGATGAAGGAAAATATGCATTAGATTGGGTGTTCGTTGGTGGCGGCAAGGTCAGCTACGGCAGTATTTATGGTGATTCACCACAGGCTTTGGGTAAACAGCTCATTGATGCCTATTCAAATTACTTATCGTCGCTGTATGCTGTTGTTGGAATTGAGGTTTCAGAACGAGAAGTGATTACGGTATCAATTGCAAACATCGGTTCAATAAACAGCTATGCGAGTGCTACAGACTACCTTAATAGCTTAAGTGTCATTGAGAGTGCTACGTTAGTAGAACAATCGGGTACAGTGGCTACTTACTCGTTGACCTTAGTAGGAACGGTTGATGATTTACTTAATAGCATCCAGTTGGAAGGTCGGTTACGTTCAGTTACCGACGCTTACGGGCAAACCGTAAAAGGGCATAGTTTCTATTGGAGCAATTAATTTAACATGCAACTGCCTTTGCCTATAACGTTACCCGTAGACGAAAACTTCGATAGTTTCGTAAATAAGGGTAATGAAGAAGTCGTATCAATTCTCAGGCAAATCGCAGAAGCGTTGCCATATTGGCGAGAGGCCCCCGTATTGGGGCCGTTGTCTTCACTACAGCTTCCCCTTGTTACTTTGCTAGGCAATAGCGCAATTGGTAAGAGCCACTTATTATTTGCTACTTGTCATCAATTGGCGGGTAAGTCTGTAAGCCACCTGTATCTTAATTTAAACGACTACCAGGCGTGGTCGTTAGACATTTTCGAAGGCCTTGAAAACCTTTCACTGATAGCGTTGGACAATATCCACGCCATTGCAGGCAATGTGCAGTGGGAAGAAGCGTTATTTGACCTTTTTAACCGTGTTATTGAGACCAAGCGCGCGTTGATCATTTGCACCAGTCACCTTGGGCCATCGAACCCGGCGTTTACGTTGCCTGACTTGCGCTCGCGATTAGCGTGGGGTGTGATTTACCATGTAAATCAATTAGATGATGGTGGGCGTGAAGAAGCCGTTCGGCTGCGTGCTGAAGAGCGCGGGTTAACCCTTTCAAACCAAGCCTTACAGTTTCTCTTACACCATAGCGAACGAGACTTGAAAAGCTTGATGTCGTTACTTGCAAGGTTAGATGCACGTTCGCTGCAAGAGCAAAAGAGACTATCAGTAGCCATGGTAAAACGTGAACTTAACTTAGGTTAAGAAAACGCCGTCGCTAGAGCCAACGCCTCCACATATACATATTGCAACTAACGCTATCGTCACAAAAATGGCTAAACGCTTGGGCTAGCAACGTGCCCTTGTCACCTTTTAATAAAGGTTTTTTTTCTTGGTATGTTACTTATTACTGCAGGCTTTTTACTGCTGATTTTGCTCGAAACGGGCCTTTTCTTCTTTCATTTCTTCTTTTAGCTTTTTCAAGCCTAACCCTAATTCTCGACCTCGTTTCCTTGCAAAGGCACTGCAACCTACGAACATTCCCGTACATAAAATGATTTCAACCACAGCGTACCAACGTTCTGCCGGCACGGCGTACGCTACGGTGCAACCATGAATGAGATAGAACAAGACAACGAAATTCGCCCAAGCGTGGGTGTAAGGCTTGCCCTTGAGTATGCCCCAATAGGGTAGCAATAAAGGTAAAATATAAAACAGGGCAATAAAAATCGGCGAATACGTATGTGCTTTAGTAAAGGTAAATTGCCATAATGTTATCCAAATAATTAGCCCTGTGTGGCTAAGAAGTGCGAGATAGCGAAAAAAGCGCGTATCTGATGACATGTTAATTCTCCGATGAGATCGTGTTTTTAAATGTAAAACGTAAGTGTTTGCGTTTTTCCAAAGCGTCTTTTTCAGCGTTGTACGTGACAGCGTTAACGTTCTTCTTTTAGCTTTTCAGCCAATGTAGCTAACCGTTTACCTTGGGCAAAACAGAGCGCTCTTTCATCATCACTGAGTTGCTCTGGCGAAGCATGGCTATGATGCGCAACGTGAGTTACCCCATAGGGGCTGCCTCCAGTCATCGTATTGTGCAATTCAGGTTCGCTGTAGGGCAATCCGCATATAACCATGCCGTGATGCATAAGCGGTAGCATCATCGAGAGTAGCGTCGACTCCTGACCACCGTGCATCGATGACGAGGATGTAAACACACAGGCTGGCTTGTTAATTAACGCGCCTTTAAGCCATTGACTGCTCGTAGAATCTAAAAAGTGTTTAACGGACGCGGCCATATTGCCAAAGCGAGTAGGGCTGCCTAATGCTAAACCACTGCATTGCTCTAATTCCTGAGCGGTCACCACGGGTACCTCTGCTGAGGCGTTGTCAGGCGAAGCTTCGCCGTCTGTTTCGCTAATACTTTTCACCGTGCGCACGATCACCGGTACATTTTGAGATGAAACCCCTTGCGCAATAGCATCGGCTAAGCGCTTGGTGCTTCCGTGGCGGCTGTAATAGAGTACGAGAACAGGTTGCACTATAGTATTTCCAACACCGATTCAGGTGGGCGCCCAATTCGCGCACTATCACCTTTTATAACGATAGGGCGTTCGATGAGCTTTGGCGTTGCTTCCATCGCGTTAAACAGGTCGTCATCAGACAGTGTTTCATCGCCTAAATTGGCGTCTTTATATTCGTTTTCCTTTGTACGCATCATCTCTCTAACCGATTCAACGTTAAGTTTTTTAAATATGTCTTTAAGCGCTGAGGCGTTGAGAGGCTCTTTTAGATACTGAACAACCACGGGCGATAACCCTTTTTCTTCTAGCAGCGCTAGTGTTTGTCTGCTTTTAGAACAGCGAGGATTGTGAATTATAGTAATGTCTGTCATAAGCGACCTCATTGCATAGTTTTTTCAATTGGCGCGAACTATTGCGTTTTTGGTTTCTAATATCAAGCAGTTTACCGATAACTGCCAGAAAATTGGCCAATAACTAATGTTTAATGTAATTCAATCCATATGAAATCGCGGTTTCCCGTCGCACTAAATTAGCTTAGAGTAAGCAAAGTGGCATATGAAATGTGTGTGAAATGATTAAATTACGCTGTTACACAATGCAGTGCTAGAGCGCAAATATAGAGGAACGCAATGGGGTTATTAAAAGCAAAGGCCAATACAAACAAACTAAAGCCGCTTTTAACTCTGCTGTTATTAGTGACGGCGGCCATGGGCGGGGTTTTTACGTATCAGCACCTTCAGCATGATTTTGAAACCTTAGAAGGGCGAACATATAGCTGGAGCACACTAAAAGGCCAGTGGGTTGTAGTAAACTATTTCGCTCCTTGGTGCGCACCGTGTCTACGAGAAATGCCGGAACTTGCTAAATTTAATGCATCACTGCCAAGCAATACTAAGCTCTTCGCTGTTAACTACGACCTGAAAACACTCTCTGAGCTAAAAGAGATGACAGAAAAATATAATATTACCATTCCGGTTATAGTGAGTTCACAGAGTACGGCGCTTCCTATGGAGAAACCGCCCTATTTGCCGGCCACTTTTATTATAGGGCCAGAGGGGAAGGTCGTTGACACTATAATGGGTGAATTAACCGCTGCGCATTTAACTCAGCGCCTTCAAGCTTTAAGGCGCGAGTAAATAAAAGAAAGCATTCTACAGGCGTTCTAGCCGTTCTTCTTGATCTCTAAATTGCTTTATTCTTGCTCTAATTCTTTGCTTTATTAAATGATCATCGCCGGCGAAGTTGTAGGCATACTGTAACTCATCTACGGCGCGGTTGTAGGCGCCATAAAGCGCATAGACTTCCGCTTTGCTTTGATGCATTTGTGAAAAGCGCTTTGATTTTTGATACGCCTCACTCATTAACTGATGAGCAATTTGATAATCCTTTTTAACCAGTAAAAAGTCTTTTAACAGCGAAATCGCTTCATCGTAATTTTGAGCACTGATATAGGCATTCGCTTGGTTAAGTGCTAAAACTTGATTTCTTGGGTTATGCGTAACATGTGGTTTGAGCAAGTTAACCGCTTTAAGTGGCTCGCCAAGCGAAATATAAATGTCTGTCATTGCATCAAGATAAAAGAGGTTGCTGCTGTCACCTGCAATAAGTTCGTCCATGATTTTTTTTGCTTTTTCAGTTTTATCATCGCGCATATACGCCAGTGCCAATCCATAAAGCGACGCTTCTTTACTGCGCTGAACATTTTGTTCGACTGCTGCCTCATAGTATTCCACTGCGTAGTCAGGCTCAAAGGAATAACGCGCTTTTATGCGCGCCTTAGCAAGCTCAAACTGTTTGTTAATGGGCAAATAACGGCGCGGATAATCGCCGGCACGGTTTCTCGCATCTGCGATACGACTTTCTGTTAATGGGTGAGTTAATAAGCGCGCTGGCGGACGTGAAACCATGCGATACTCTTCTGCCATGGTTGAGAAAAAAGACGCTGCGGCGTTGGGATCAAAACCTGCGCGCGCCAACATAGCTATACCAATGCGGTCGGCTTCTTGTTCGTTAGAGCGGGTATAGTCTATTTGTAGCTGAGCGGATGCAGCAGACCCTGCTTGCATAGCCGCGATACCCGCTTCAGGGTTGGCCATAGCAATAAGTACGCCGCCAATGAGTGAAGCTAATGCCAAGGGAGACGAGCGCTGCTGCGCCTGCATGCGCCTGGCAATGTGACGCTGTGTCACGTGAGAGATTTCGTGAGCCAGTACTGAAGCTAATTCACTTTCATTCTCAGCTCGGCGCATAAGCCCCGTGTGAACACCAATATGACCGCCGAAAAAAGCGAAGGCATTAATGGCATCGTTATTCACCCAAAAGAATTCAAAGGGAAACTTTGCATTATCGGCATGAACCACAAGACGATTACCGACGTCCTGCAGATATTCGTCAAGCACGGGATCGGAAATAACGGGGCTTTGACCGCGCATTTGGCGCATAACCGCATCACCGACGATCATTTCCTTGTCTAGCGATATTGCATCTGAGGCAACCACACCAATTTCAGGCAATGCGTTTTTATTACTGTAATTGGCATCTTGCGCTACAGCTGTAATGCTCGAAGTGAGCACGAAGGAGAGGGCAACTAAAGATGCTGAAAACTTTTTTCTCATGAACCTACAATCGTTGTACATGTTTAATAATGCATAACGCTTAGAGCGCTAAGTTGCTAAACAGTTTCAAATTTTATTTTTTTCTTATGTGTATGCGTTTCGAATGGATATAATGCCGAAGTCGATGCACATATACTACGCTTTTTGGTACAAACTCACTTACCGTAGCGTAAATCAACTAATGATAAGAAAACAATCTGTCACTTACTATACTGTAAAAACATCATACCAGTTTGATTTTCAAAGATTCTTAAGTGCTACTTATTGCTAATTGCTAGCGCTATCAACTATGATGCGTGTCCTATTCTTAGTAATTTCTGGGCGTTTTTATGTTTAGCGTTTTTGGTCGATGGTACCGACGCAAATTTTCCGATCCTGATGCAGCAATGCTGCTTATTCTTATTCTTCTGACTACCGCAGTGCTTTTACTGTGGGGCGAATTAATTATGCCAGTACTCGTAGCTGCGGTCATTGCGTATCTACTCGATTGGCCGGTGTGTCGCTTGGTTAATGTTGGGCTTGGGAGAACGATAGCCTGTGGTATTGTCATGGTTGGCTTTATCACTATCACAATTCTAACGCTTGTGGGTTTGGTACCCATAATTTCAAAGCAAAGCGTTAACCTCATTCAGGAAACCCCTCTTATCTGGCAAAAAGCCCAAGAGTGGATTTTAACGCTGCCAGACAAGTACCCAGACTATGTGCAGGTATATCAAATACATCAAATGATGGAAGGGATTAACGAGAAGCTTGTTGAAGTGGGTGAAACCCTGATTTCTGCCTCATTTAGTAACATTGCAAATCTAGCAGCGCTACTTGTATATGTCATTCTGGTACCGTTAATGGTGTTCTTTATGTTAAAAGATAAGCTGTTTTTTTTAGACAGCATCTCTCGTCTTTTGCCTAAAGAGCGTCGTCTTATTACCCAGGTAGGGCATGAAATGAATTCTCAAATTGCGAACTATATTCGCGGTAAGGTTATTGAGATTATTATCGTTGGTGTGGTGAGTTGCGTAACATTTGTACTGATGGATTTACGCTACGCCATTTTACTCGGCGTGCTGGTGGGGTTTTCAGTACTTATTCCTTATATTGGCGCAGCGGTGGTAACGATACCTGTTGCCGTTGTTGCAATGTTTCAGTGGGGGATATCGCCTGAGTTTTGGTATCTCATGATAGCTTACGGCATTATACAAGCCCTTGATGGTAACTTGTTAGTCCCTTTACTTTTCTCTGAAGCCGTAAGCTTGCACCCACTTTATATCATTGTTGCTGTATTGGTCTTTGGCGGCCTTTGGGGGTTCTGGGGGGTATTTTTCGCCATACCGCTGGCAACCTTGGTAAAAGCTGTGGTTACTGCGTGGTCTAGCAACCCTGTGGTAATCCCAGAAGAAGCGAAATAAACGACTTACTGATGAACTAGCCGTGTAACTGCGCTGGGTTGTGGTAGCACAATAGTCGTTATGACTTCAAAGACCCTAAAAGAAAAGCCCCGGAAAGTTTACCTTTTCGGGGCTTTTGATATTTAACGATTCAATTTAAAATTGAAACGCAGTATTAGCTGTTCAAATAGTCCAACACAACCGTGTGATGTTCTTTGGTTTTGAACTTATTAAACACATGCTCAACAACGCCGTTTTCGTCGATAAGAAAAGTGAGGCGATGAATGCCGTCGTACTCTTTGCCCATAAACTTCTTAGGCCCCCACACGCCAAATGCATCCGCCACCGCGTGGTCTTCATCTGACAGCAAGGTGAAGTTGAGGTTTTCTTTCTCAATGAACTTCGGCAAACGCTTTACCGCATCGGGGCTGATACCTAATACAACTACGTTTTTCTCTTTTAGTTCGTCGTTTACATCGCGCAAGCCTTGTGCCTGAACAGTACAGCCGGGCGTCATTGCTTTAGGGTAAAAATAAACGAGGACTTTTTTACCTGCGTAGTCTGAGAGCGATACGGTTTGATCATCTTGGTTCTGCAATGAGAATTGCGGCGCTTTATCACCAGCTTGTAACGTTTTCATTGGGATCCTTTTTTTGTGTGTCTTGTACTTTACCTGTCACATTTAATGAAGTGAACAGGGCCATTAGATCAGATTCTAAGTCATCTACATTTTCATTCGGCGGAAGCGAAACAACGAATTTGCACTGCATGTTCTCTTTGCCCGTGGCTTTATCTTTATACGTGCGCTGCCTGAATGCACTTAACATAGCTTGCCGCTCTGCAAAAAAGCCCGTTACCGCTTTAATCAACCCAGCGGCGTCTTCGCCACTGAATTCGACATTAAAAAGGTGGGCAAGATTTTGCTTTTCATGATGGCTCGTGCGTTTCATCATGGATAATAAATCTAGACGTTGAAACAAAGCGGGTAAAATACACTCTGCCTTTGTTATAGCGCTTTGCGTACCTTCAATGATCATGGTCAAAGAAAACTCCTTGCCATAGATGGCTTGCCTACTATCAAGAATATTGCACTGGGCTTCAGATACCGTGGTGGCAATTTCGCTCAATATGCCACTGTTGTCTGTACCTAGTATGGTCACGATAAGTTGGTGTTTCGGCATCTACTTCACTTCAATGGTAACGATGTCGGGATGTTAGCACAGAGTTTTTTTTAAAGTCAGCGCCTTTTTCTTGCCTTTGAATAAGATATTGTCAAATTCTTGTCATTTTACATGCGCTATTACTTGTGTTTAAGCACTGACATATTTACCATGTGCGCTCACATTTTGCGGAGAGATTATGTTTACTGGTAGTTACGTAGCACTCGTCACGCCGATGTTCGAAAACGGCGATATTGATTACAAGTCTTTAGAGAAACTTGTGAAGTTTCATGTAGAGCAGGGCACCCACGGTATAGTGTCGGTTGGAACTACTGGTGAGTCAGCAACCCTACCGTTTGATGAGCACATTAACGTGGTCAAAGAAACAGTAGCTATGGCATCGGGCGCGATCCCGGTGATAGCAGGCAGCGGAGCAAACTCTACTGCAGAGGCCATTTTTCTTACTGAGCAACTCGGCTCAACGGGTATCAACGGCTTTTTAAGCGTGGTGCCTTATTATAACAAGCCTCAACAAGCTGGTATGGTTGCACACTTTAACGCAATTGCAGATGCCAGCGATCTTCCGGTTATTCTTTACAATGTGCCTGGGCGTACAGTTGCAGACATGTTACCTGAAACCGTAGCAGAGCTTGCCACACATAAGAATATAGTTGGTCTTAAAGACGCCACCGGCGATATTGCGCGATTAAAAGCAACACAGCCCCTTGTTCCAGAAGACTTTGTAATTCTTAGTGGTGATGATGGCACTAGCTGTGAGTTTATGTGCGAAGGCGGACATGGCGTTATCTCTGTAACCGCCAATATCGTGCCTAACGCAATTGCACAAATGTGCGAAACTGCACTGAACAAAGAATTTGATAAGTGTCGTGACATTGATGCGTCTATTAAGCTGCTTCACGACGAACTATTTATAGAGCCAAATCCAGTAATGCCAAAGTGGGCATTATATAAAATGGGCATGATGGAAAGCGCTGTTATGCGATTACCTATGGTTTTACCGGAACTATCAAGCCAAAAACGTATCGAAGAACTACTAAAAAAATACGCATTGATTTCTGGTTAATAAGGAACACAGATGAAAAGAACGCTGGCTATAGCAAGTTCAGTAGCGATGGTTGCACTTGCAGGTTGTTCAAGCCAAATAGATAGAAAGACCGCGTCGGGTAGCTACGAGTACTTAAAAACTAAAGAACACAAAACGCTAGAAGTACCCTCTGAACTAGATGCGCCAACTTTCTCACGGGAATTTGCAGTACCTGAACTAGGTCAAGAAGCGGACAAAAACTTGGTTGGCAAATCGCTTATGGTCCGCTCGCCTGCGTTGGTTCTCCCGCTTGTGACCGGGTCACATGTTGAAGAGGGTAAAAGCTCCGCCACGATTTGGTTTGACCAAGTTGACGACAGTCAACCGCTAAGTCAGGCGATTTGGAATTCCCTTCTAAGCTATTTAGACGAGCAGGGTATTGGTGTAGATAGCTTCAGTCCAGAAGACAAAGTATTGGTAACCGACTGGATGGTTATCACTAAAGAAATCGATGGCCCTTGGTATAGCTTTGCTGATGAAGAAAGTGAAATTGGCAGGCGCTTCGAGTTCAGCTTGGACGTAAAACCTCACGGTCGCAGTGCGGCTCTTACAGTAGAGCTTAAAGATTACATGCAAACCTTAGGTAACGATGTGGTTGCCGACGTATCTTCAATGGAAGAGCGCCGTGAAGAGGTTGAAGTACTCAACCAAGTTATCGGTCATTATGAATACCAAATTCAATTAGCGGAAACCCGAAGAATTGCGCGTATACGCCAGGGTATTCAAACTGAAATGGGCTTTAATGCTGATGGTGACCCAGCCTACCTCGTTGAAGCGCAGTACGACGTAGCTTGGCCGAGAATGCTTTTAGTTCTTCGTAAGCTTGGTTTTGACGTTAAAGATTTAGATAAATCTAACGGCCTACTATTTGTTACTTACAATGGTGATCAAGGTAGTTGGTGGGATGGTTTATTCACAAGCGATAGCGAATTACTTGAAAAAGGTGATTATCGCTTAAAAGTTGCAAAAGCGGGTGCGAATCGCACGTCTGTTACTTTCATGGACAATGAAAGTGTACCGTTTGAAGCAAATCAGGTTTCCGACCTTTACAGTGCCTTCGCTGAGGTCATGTCAGAAGATAATCTTGATATATAACTGAGACTGAGAATGGAAAAACGCGACGAGCTTTACCGCGGTAAAGCAAAAACTGTTTATTACACTGATGATAGCGATAAATTAATTCTTCACTTTAGGAACGACACTTCGGCGTTCGACGGTGAAAAAATTGAACAGCTAGATCGCAAAGGTGAAGTAAACAACAAGTTTAATCACTTTATTATGACAAAGCTTGAAGAAGCAGGCGTTGCAACGCAAGTTGAAGCCCTGATTTCTGATACTGAGTCGTTGGTTAAAAAGCTCGACATGATCCCTGTTGAGTGTGTGGTGAGAAACTTATCTGCTGGCTCTTTGGTTCGCAGGCTAGGTGTGGAAGAAGGCCATGCGCTTAACCCACCTATTTTCGAGTTTTTCCTTAAAAATGATGCGCTTCACGACCCCATGGTAAATGACTATCACATTCTGTCATTTGGCTGGGCAACACAAGAGCAAATTGCTGAAATGAAGGCGCTTACGTTTAAAGTGAACAGCGTTCTAAAAGCATTGTTTGACGATGCGGGTATGTTGCTAGTCGACTATAAGCTGGAGTTTGGTGTCGATAAAGATGGCAACATTGTATTAGGCGATGAATTCACGCCCGATGGCTGTCGTTTGTGGGATAAAGAAACCCGTAATAAAATGGACAAAGACCGCTTCAGACAAGGGCTAGGCTCGGTTGTTGAAACCTACATTGAAGTAGCTGAGCGCTTAGGTTTATCGCTGTAGTTTGAACAAAGCGTTATTGATAAAAAGAGGACGTAATACGTCCTCTTTTTTCGTTTAAGCGCGATACTACTTTTTCCACGCCTCGCCCTTTCAATAGAGGCTTATTTTAGCCACTATATCCTTGCGGGTGACGCTGTTGAAGCCATCGAAAAGCTAATATTCATGCCCAGCATAAGGGAGACGCGCATTGTTTAAACCATTTTTACTGGTAGCAATTGCCATGGTCGCATTTGCGGCAAACTCACTGCTTTGTAGAATGGCCCTTGCCCATACGTCAATTGATCCAGCTAGTTTTACTGCAGTGCGGTTATCAAGCGGGGCATGGGCGCTGCTGTTCCTATCTTTTGTGTTTAAGCACCGGGTTTTAACCACGGGGCCGTATAAGAATCTATGGCAGGGGCTCAAAAATAATGCAAATTTGCTAGGTGGCCTAACATTATTCTTATATGCCTTATGCTTTTCCTACGCTTATGTGTCGATGTCTACAGGTACCGGTGCGCTGTTGTTATTTGGCGCGGTTCAATTAACCATGATTTCTTTTGGGTTAGCGTCTGGTGAACGTTTTAAGTTCCTCCAATGGATAGGTTTTATTTTAGCTTTTGCGGGGCTGGTTATCCTACTATTACCTAGCGCGTCGGCGCCGCCGCTATTGGCAGGTGTGATTATGGTTGCTGCTGGGATGTCTTGGGGAGTGTATTCTCTATTAGGCAAAAAAAGTTCGTCTGCGCTTTTAGCTACGTCGGGCAATTTTGTTTACGCCACCGTGTTATGTTTTGTGCTTGGCGTTGTCGTTCATTTTATGATTGGCTTTAACCTAGTTTTAGACACCAAGGGGTTGTTATACGCCATAGCCTCTGGCGTAGTAGCGTCAGGCTGTGGCTATGCTATCTGGTATAGTGCATTACCGCTTATAAAGTCGACAACGGCAGCCACCGTTCAGTTAAGTGTTCCAGTACTTGCCACACTAATGGGGTGGGCCGTTCTAGGAGAGCAACTAAGCTTGCAAATTACCATCGCCTCAGTGATGACGTTAGGCGGTATTTATTTGGTAATAAAAAACTGATTTAGCACTGTGTTTTGATGTGGAAAAGGTGTAAAAAAATTCGCTGTGATAGCGACACGCCGTAATAAAGCGGCTGTCTAGTCCAAATAGATTGTAGATAAAGGCCTACGTGTTCACTACTTGTAGACTAAAGAGAAATGTTTTTTATGCACAAGTAATGTTAACGTTTTCGGACTTTCGAACTATATTTTAGACGGCAGTGTCGAGTAAAGAAAACGTAGTAGTGTTAAAAGGAAAGCAAACTTTGGGTCTATCTAATGTCATATCTAATGAGCCTGAGAGGATAGCGACGCTCAAGCGATTGGGTCTGCTGGATACGCCGAAGGATGAGCGCTTCGATAGAATTACACGCTTAGCTAGCAGTGTATTTAACTGTCGTTATTCTTCAATTACGCTAATTGACGCGGACAGACAGTGGTTTAAGTCTGCTGTAAATCTTGAGTTGAGTGAATCGTCCAGAGATGTCGCGTTTTGCAACCATACTATCTCGCAAGACGATGCATTAATTATCCCAGATACGAAAAAAGATCCGCGCTTTGAACACAATCCATTTGTTATTGGTGAACCTTATGTTCGCTTTTACGCAGGCGTAAGTCTTGTTGTGGACGGTCAGGCAGTAGGGGCTTTGTGTGTATTTGATTCAGAGCCACGTATTTTTTCTGCAGACGAAATATTCCAATTAAAAAGTTTAGCGGAGATGGCGCAATCCGAACTAGCTAAAAAAGAATACTCAGCGCTGTCGGAGCAACTTGAAGAGTATCAAACTCGGTTGGCACAAACGCAGAAAATTACGAATGTAAGAAGCGCTATATTAGAAAAGGTCGTTAATGCTGAATCGTTACACAGCGTACTGTTTGACATCGTAAATGCTATTGAATCTGAGTATCCAGAAAAAATTTGCAGCATATTGCTTCTTGAAGATGGGAAGCTCACGAAAGGCGCGGCACCTTCATTGCCTGATTTTTATAACGATGCCATAGATGGTGTGGAAATTGGTGAGGGCGTTGGAGCATGTGGTAATACGGCGGCCACTAACGCGCCAACCATCGTAGAAGACATTAGCACCCATACCTTTTGGCATGACTATAAAGAGATAGCGGCTCGGGCTGGTGTAGCCGCCTGTTGGTCTCAGCCCATTAGAGGTGCCAGCACAGAGGTAATAGGTACATTCGCTATTTATCATCGCTATAAAGCTGTACCCACTCCTGAAGAAGTTGTGCTGATTGAACAATTTGCACATATAGCCAGTATTGCTATTGAACGGGAGCGTGCTAGCGAGCTTATCTGGAAGCAAGCAAACTTCGACACGCTTACGGGCTTACCTAACCGAAACCTGATGCTCGACCACCTCCAGTTAGCTTTAAAAACAGCTGATAGGGAAGGTGACAGAGTGGCAGTCGCTTTTCTCGATTTAGATAATTTTAAGGATATTAATGACACGCTCGGTCATGATGTAGGAGATCAGCTTCTGATTGAATGCGCTGAGCGAATAAAGCAATGTTTAAGAGCCAATGATACCGTTTCCCGGCTAGGTGGAGATGAGTTTGTGGTTATTCTAAACAGTATAGAAACCCTGAGTTCTATCGACATTGTTGTACAGAAAATTCTAGACGTTATTTTAAAGCCATACCTAATGAATTTTGAGCGAGTACATACCAGCGCAAGTTTAGGCGTTACGCTATACCCCGACGACGCTCGTGACATAAAAGGGCTGTTAAAAAACGCGGATCAAGCAATGTACGGGGCTAAAGATCTCGGTAAAAATAGCTATAAATACTATACTCAAGACATGCAAGCGGTTGCCGTCAAGCGCATAACCTTGCTGAACGACCTTCGTTATGCAATTCAAAACGATGAGTTATTCATTGAGTATCAGCCTATCACGTCTTTTAAAGACGGTAAGGCAATCAAAGCAGAAGCGTTACTTAGGTGGCAGCATCCAGAGAAGGGGCGTATTGCGCCAGATGAATTTATTCCCTTAGCGGAAGAGTCGGGCTTAATCATCGAAATCAGCAATTGGGTGTTCGAAGAAGTATGTAAAAATGTGAAGCGCTGGCAAACTCACTATTGTCGTGAATTACAGATAAGTATTAATACTTCGCCCAGTCAATATTTTCAGCAAGAAACGAGTATCACTGATTGGCTCACTCGCTTATTGGATGAAAACATTGCGGCACAGTCAATTTTGCTCGAAGTGACAGAAAACCTTCTGATGGAAGCAGATACAAATGTTTCTAAAAAGTTATTTCAATTTAGACAAGCGGGTGTAGACATAGCACTTGATGACTTTGGTACGGGCTACTCGTCGATTTCGTATTTGAAAAAGTTGCCTACCGACTACTTAAAAATTGATAAAAGCTTTGTGAAAACGATGACCGACGTTAGTAACGATAAAGTGCTGTGTGAAGCCATTATCGTTATGGCGAAAAAGCTCGGTATCAAAGTGGTTGCTGAAGGTGTCGAAACCCAAGAGCAATATGACATACTCAATAATATGGGCTGTGACTTTGGTCAAGGTTACTTCATTGCTAGGCCGATGAGTAAAACAAATTTTGAAGCTTTCCTGAAAGCCCACTAGCGCGAACTAACGCGCTAGTGAATTGATCACGATATGCCTAGGCTACTACGACAAACTAGCTAGCGCCTTACCTGAATATTGCTCTAACTCGTCTGTTCGGTTCTCTTTGATTTTGTTTGCCCAGTTCGGGTCTTGCAGCAGCGCTCTGCCTACGGCAACCAAATCAAACTCACCCTCCTCTAAACGCTCGAGTAAATCATCTACAGCTCGAGTACTAGAGTCCTGACCTTTAAACGCGCCGAAGAAGTCGTCGTTAAGGCCAACAGAGCCAACGGTGATGGTTGGTTTCCCTGTGATTTTTTTCGTCCATCCAGCAAGGTTAAGGTCGCTTCCATCGAATTCGCTTTCCCAATAACGGCGTTGTGAACAGTGAAATATGTCTACACCAGCGCTACTGAGTGGCATAAGGAATTGCTCTAACTCTTGAGGGGTAGTAGCAAGTCGTGCCGTGTAATCTTGCTGTTTCCACTGAGAGTAACGAAGCACAATAGGAAAGTCAGGGCCGGTGGCGGCGCGTATCGCTTTTATGATCTCTACAGCAAATCGACCACGGTTATCCATACTACCGCCCCAGCTATCAGTGCGTTGGTTCGTGCCTTCCCAGAAGAACTGGTCGATAAGGTAACCATGCGCACCGTGAATCTCGACACCATCCATACCTATAGACTTGGCATCGGCAGCAGCTTGCGCGAAGGCGGCTATCACTGATTCAATGTGTTCTTCAGTCATAGGCTCGGCGCCTTGTTTACCGGGTTTAAACAACCCTGAAGGCCCCGCACTTGAAAGTTCAGGGTAGGGCGCTTTTTCTGCAACCCGTGCCATACCCACGTGCCACAGTTGCGGCATAATTTTCCCGCCTACACGGTGAACCTCGTCTACCACATTTTTCCAACCTGTTAACGCCTCTTCGCCATGAAATTGGGGAATATTGGCATCCATTGTTGCGACTTTATCGTTAACCGTGGTGCCCTCGGTAATAATTAGTCCTGTGCCACCTTGCGCACGACGTTTGTAGTACCCTGCCACGTCGCTGGTAGGTACGCCGTTAGGTGAAAACTGACGGGTCATCGGGGCCATAACAATACGGTTGGTCAACGAAAGGTTGCCTTGTGAATAAGGCTTAAACAGTGCGTTTGCTGGCATTTTCTATTCCTGAGTTTTGTTGTGCTTGTATGACCTTGTGCGTTTTGCCCATAGAAACAAAACATGCCGCTTTGGCTTAAGAAGCGCCAAATAGACAAGTAGCCTGATGTTTCAATGACTTAGTGCCTTACACACCATTAATAACATTGGCAAGTTAAAAGGTTCACGTTATATGTCTGATACTACTGAGGCGGGTAGGTAAGTCAATTTTCTAATGTTGATAGTAAGCCATAAGTAAAATTAAACAATAAAGCCTCATATTGAGAAATTGCGTTCTCTAATCCAAAATTTCAACAATTTCTCTTGTGGCTTGGATGAGTCTTACCACTTTATTTTCAATACGTACCGTAACCGTACCTTCTTTACCTAATGGCACAACAACTCGCGCATGTTTATAAATATCTCTGTCTAGACGCTTTCCGACGGCTAACTTTTTTTCCCAACCCGGCGGTAACTCACCTGTTCGATCATATTTTTTCGCTATACCTGGAGGCAGAGATTTATCCTTGTGCCCATTGTTCGTAGTGGAATTCGCGGGCAAGCTAATTAATGCTAATACTGCGGAAATACTTAGCAATGGTAAAATTTTCATTGTCATCCTCACATAATACATGAAAGCGTTACACTAATTTTATCGTGCAGCAAAGGTGTACTAAGACCAAGAGCCTTGAATCTTATACGCTACAAGCCTTTTTCAAAATTGAAAATTGGCGAACGTAAAATAGCAGCATGATAGTGATACAGCGAAAACTGTACCAGGGTGAACAAGATAAGTTATCAAATGCGTAATAAGCGTGCGTTCGGTTATGTTACGTTTTAAACTTACTGTTAATCAGATAGTTAATAAACAAGAATTGGGGCAGCGCAATGAGTGATATTGTATTTTCGCGTGAGGAAAAAGGCGTATTAGTCGCTAAATTGCAACGATATTTTGATGATGAATTAAGTGTTGAGCTTGGTCAGTTCGACGGCGAGTTTCTTCTGGATTTCATTAGTAAGGAAATGGGCGCATCGTTTTACAACAAAGGGGTAAACGACGCTAGAGCAGTCGTTGCATCGCGCTTACAGGTTATTGATGAAGAGTTATATGCCATCGAAAAAGTGCTGTGAGAGTGATAATAAGCGTGATGAATAAAAAGGTTACAGCGGTACTTTGATTTTTAACGGGCATTTAGCTACACAACAGCAGGGAAGAATTTCATCGTCGTCAATAAAGGCGAGGGGATCAGTGGTGTACTCCACTTCGCCTTCAATCAGCTTTGTTCGGCATGCACCACAAAAGCCTTCACGGCAGTGGTAGTGAATATGAACGTCTGCTGCTTCAAGAGCGCTTAAAATGGTTTTATCAGAGGGGGTATGAATCGCGCCCACATCGACAACATCGATGCGGACGGATTTTTCGTCACTGCTCATTAAGCTGTGGTTTTACAGCTCAAAATCAGCAAAGTCGTCTTCGCTTACCGCAGAATCAATTTGTCCAACAAGGTAAGAGCTAATTTCAGACTCTTGAGGGGCAACTTGAACGTTGTCTGAGTTTAAGTAATTGTTCATCCATGGAAGTGGATTACTGCTAATATCAAACGGTGTGTCCAGGCCAATAGCAGACATACGCTGATTAGCAATATACTCAACATATTGGCAGAGGATTTCTTTGTTTAGGCCAATCATCGAACCGGTTTTAAACAAATAATCCGCCCACTCTTTTTCTTGCTCAACCGCATTCATGAAAATAGCGCGCGCTTCTTCTTTGCACTCTTGTGCAATCTGCGCCATTTCAGGGTCATCTTTACCCTTCGCCCACATGTTAAGAATGTGCTGTGTTGAAGACAAATGAAGGTTCTCATCGCGTGCAATCAATCGAATGATTTTAGAGTTACCTTCCATTAACTTACGCTCGGCAAAAGCGAAGGTACAGGCAAAAGATACGTAGAAGCGAATGGCTTCAAGTGCATTTACCGAGTTCATGCAAAGGTATAGCTTCTTTTTAAGCTCATACATATTAATCGTGTATGCCGTACCATTAACGGTATGAACACCTTCACCTTGTGTCTGCCAAAGCTGAGTGGCGAAAATGAGGTCATCGTAATACTTAGAAATATCCGCCGCACGGCGCTTAATTTCATCGTTAACCACGATATCTTCAAATATCTCACTTGGGTCTGAAAACAGGTTACGCAAAATATGGGTATACGAGCGCGAGTGAATCGTTTCGAAAAACGACCACGTCTCAACCCAAGTTTCTAACTCGGGTAGTGAGATAATTGGCAAGAACGCAATATTCGGACTACGACCTTGTACCGAGTCTAAAAGGGTCTGGTACTTAAGGTTTGAAATGAATATGTGCTTTTCTGGATCGGTTAATTTCTGAAAATCAACCCGGTCACGAGAAACGTCAACTTCTTCAGGACGCCAAAAAAAGCTAATTTGTTTCTCAATAAGCTTTTCGAAAATGGCATGCTTTTGCTGGTCGTAGCGTGCAACGTTTACGGGGTTACCGAAAAACATCGGCTCGATCAATGGATTTGTACTTTGCTGATTAAACGTAGTGTATTTCATGATGGCCTAACTAAAAACTTAATGATTAACGCGTATTATAGTTTGTGTTCTTGCTGCGAAACGTTAATGGCAAGTGCAGCAATACCTTGTATGCACTTGCCACTTTAACAGGAGCGTGCGGTTTATATCTTACACGCGCCGCCTGCACAATCATCATCTTCCTCTACAACCACTTCTTCTTGACGTGGCATAGGCTCGTTGGCTTTAGCGTCTAGCGCCGAGGTGTCTGATGCACCGTCACGAGTGTTATGATAATAAAGTGTTTTAACACCAAGCTTGTACGTAGTAAGAAGGTCTTTCAGAAGTAATTTCATCGGTACCTTGTTACCTTCGTAACGACTTGGGTCGTAGTTCGTATTCGCTGAGATAGTTTGGTCGATAAACTTCTGCATGATACCCACAAGTTGCAGGTAACCATCGTTTGAGGGGATATCCCAAAGTAGCTCGTATTGGTCTCTTAATGTTTCGTACTCAGGTACTACTTGTTTAAGTACCCCGTCTTTACTCGACTTGATACTGATAAACCCACGTGGTGGCTCGATACCGTTAGTCGCATTTGAAATCTGAGACGATGTCTCTGATGGCATTAATGCAGATAGGGTGGAGTTACGCAGACCATGCGTCTTAATCTCTTCACGTAGCGCATCCCAATCGTAATGAAGCGGTTCATTACACACGCTATCAAGATCTTTCTTGTAGCTGTCTATTGGCATGATACCTTGCGAGTATGTGGTTTCGTTAAACTTAGGACACGCACCTTTTTCTTTCGCTAGGTTGTTCGACGCTTTCAGTAGATAGTACTGCATTGCTTCAAACGTGCGATGAACTAGACCGTTCGCACTGTGATCTGAATACTTAACACCGTTTTTAGCAAGGTAGTACGCAAAGTTAATAACGCCCACACCCAGTGTACGGCGGCCCATAGTTGCATTGTAAGCAGCCGGAACAGGGTAGTCTTGGTAATCAAGTAGGTTATCTAGCGCGCGTACCGCAAGGTCAGCAAGTTCTTCAAACTCATCAACAGATTTAATGGCACCTAAGTTAAACGCGGATAGCGTACAAAGGGCAATTTCGCCGTTTTCATCATTAACGTGCTGAAGTGGCTTAGTCGGTAGTGCAATTTCAAGACACAGGTTGCTTTGACGAACAGGTGCAACTTCAGGGTTAAACGGGCTGTGTGTATTACAATGGTCTACGTTTTGAAGATAGATACGACCGGTGCTCGCACGCTCTTGCATGAACAAGCTAAACAACTCCATGGCTTTGATTTGCTTTTTGCGAATGCTGTCGTCGTTTTCATACTTTACGTACAGTTCTTCGAATTTCTCTTGATCAGCGAAGAACGCATCGTAAAGACCAGGTACATCAGACGGGCTAAATAATGAAATGTAGCCATCTTTCATCATGCGCTGGTACATTAGCTTATTGAACTGAACACCGTAATCTAGGTGACGTACACGGTTTTCTTCAACACCACGGTTGTTCTTAAGAACCAACAGCGATTCAACTTCCATATGCCAGATAGGGTAGAACAACGTAGCCGCGCCACCGCGCACACCACCTTGTGAACAGCTTTTTACGGCAGTTTGGAAGTACTTGTAAAATGGGATACAACCGGTGTGGAACGCTTCACCACCGCGAATTGGGCTGCCCAGCGCGCGAATGCGGCCCGCATTTACACCAATACCGGCACGTTGACTTACGTATTTTACGATAGCACTTGCTGTTGCATTGATAGAGTCTAGGCTATCACCGGTTTCAATCAGTACGCATGAACTGAACTGACGGGTTGGCGTGCGCACACCTGCCATGATTGGGGTAGGTAGCGATAGCTTGAATGTTGAAGCAGCATCGTAAAAGCGACGGATATAGTCCATTCGTGTTGCTTTGTCATAATTCGCAAAAAGACACGCTGCCACTAAAATATATAAGAACTGCGCACTTTCGTATATTTCACCTGTAACACGGTTTTGGACCAGATACTTACCTTCTAGCTGCTTCACTGCCGCATAGCTGAAGTTCATATCGCGCCAATGGTCGATGTAAGTGTCCATTTCAGCAAATTCTTCTGGGGTGTAGTCTTCAAGCAAGTGCTTGTCGTACTTACCCATATCAACCATCTTTCCAACGTGTTCAAACAGCGCTGGCGGCTCAAACTGTCCGTAGGCTTTTTTGCGAAGGTGGAAGATAGCTAAACGCGCAGCCAAGTACTGATAATCTGGCGCATCGGTTGAGATCAGGTCAGCCGCTGACTTAATCAGTGTTTCGTGGATCTCGCTGGTATTGATACCGTCATAGAACTGAATTTGTGCCTTTATTTCAACTTGTGAAACAGAAACATTGTTAAGTCCTTTGGCTGCCCATGTAACGACTTTGTGGATCTTTTCTAAGTCGATGGACTCTTTTTCACCGTTGCGTTTGGTGACGAATAAGTTGTTGTTCATGTTACTGGCCGTTTGTCTGTTAGCGCTTGATGCGTGGGCTATGTAATGCCCATTTTCGTTTTAATTTATTTACGTGACGCTGTTATGCTAATTGGCTCACGCCAGGTAACAACACACACGAAAGCGGCCTAAACCGATACTTAAAAAGTATAAAGTAGAGACTGCTTTTTAAATTCTTTTACTGCTTTTATCTTTCAGCGAGATTGATATCGCGTTAATTAAATGAATAACTTCATTTGCTTTTTTGTGCGATCGGGCGATCCCGATTTCTACGGTTGGGATCCCGTGCTGAACTAAACACAAGATAGTGAGGTTTGACCCGTAATGCAACCCAATATCTGGTGGTATTTCAAGCACTCAAGCTGGCATGAAATTTATGTTAGTAACAACTAACTTTTTAGCGTTCTACAAGCGTAAAATATCGGGATTGCAAGCCTTTTAAATAAAATCTTCGCGATAAAAATTAATTTATTCTTAGAATTTTATTTTTAGATAAACACGATATATGGTGTTTAAAATATCATCGCAACCCAATATATAGTGTTAATTTAGTTTTGCGCGACTGTATATAGTAAGTAGTTAACGTCTACATTATTAGACGAAAGATAAAAGCCTTGGGAAATCGGGTCCATATGCAAGCCTGTCATGTCTCTTGGTAAAAGACCGGCTTGATCTGTCATTGCCATAAGCTCTGAAGGCTTAATGAACTTACTGTGATCGTGCGTCCCTTTAGGTACCAATTTTAGTACATACTCAGCGCCCACTATGCCCATTAAGTAAGACTTTATGTTCCTATTTAGCGTAGAAAAGAAAACGTGACCACCCGGTTTAACTAATTTAGCGCAGGCCATAACCACAGATGCAGGGTCTGGAACGTGCTCTAACATTTCCATACAGGTTACTACGTCAAATTTCGCTTCATTCGCTTCTGCAAATGCTTCGGCGGTCGAGCACACATAGTCAACCTTCACGCCCGATTCTAAACCGTGCAATTTAGCTACTTCTAACGAGGCTTCAGCCATATCCAGACCCGTCACCTTAGCGCCCGCACGCACCATTGACTCTGCTAAAATACCGCCACCACAGCCAATATCCACCACCTGTTTATCGAAAAGCCCTTCACTATGTTGGTTGATAAAGTCTAAGCGAAGGGGGTTAATAAGGTGCAATGGTTTGAACTCACCCTCTGGATCCCACCAGCGAGAGGCAAGCTCGGAAAACTTGTTTATTTCTTGTTGATCTACATTCGTCATGGCTAAAACAATCCTTAAACTATCTCTTCTTAAGATATCGCAAATTGGGTTTGTGTTTTACTGTTTTTAAACAGAATTGGCCTTTTTATGGGACTGGGTGAGCGAAAAATAATCGCTTGTCTTTTTGTTGATTAATAAGCGTAATTAAGCGCTACATAATTCTGTCATCAAGTGGTACACTCGAAGCACGATTATGACCCACATAATAACAATAGTGCGCGCCCACGCCTCGCTTTAACATTGATGTAAGGTGAAGTAGTGGATAACGCAGAACAAACCAAAATAAAGGGATTAAGCAGTTTATGTCTGATAACGCTAAAGAAATCCTCCCCGTTAATATTGAGGAAGAGTTAAAGAACTCTTACCTCGATTACGCGATGAGCGTTATTGTCGGGCGAGCCTTGCCTGATGTAAGAGATGGCTTGAAGCCAGTGCACCGTCGTGTGCTGTTCGCAATGAACGAACTTAAAAACGACTTTAACAAGCCATACAAAAAATCTGCCCGTGTGGTAGGTGACGTAATTGGTAAATATCACCCTCACGGTGACTCTGCAGTTTACGACACTATTGTTCGTATGGCTCAGCCGTTCTCACTTCGCTACATGCTCGTAGATGGGCAAGGTAACTTCGGCTCTGTCGACGGCGATTCTGCAGCGGCAATGCGTTACACCGAAGTTCGCATGGCTAAAATCGCTCACGAACTTCTTGCCGACTTAGATAAGGAAACCGTTGATTTTGTGCCTAACTATGACGGCACAGAATATATTCCTGAGGTATTACCTACCAAAGTACCAAACCTCCTAGTAAACGGTTCTTCAGGTATCGCAGTTGGTATGGCAACGAACATTCCACCGCATAACCTCACTGAAGTGATTAATGGCTGTGTTGCGCTAATCCAAGACCCATCAATTACGATTGATGACCTGATGACGCATATACCGGGGCCAGATTTCCCAACAGCGGCAATGATCAGCGGTCGTAAAGGCATTGATGATGCGTACCGCACCGGTCGTGGTAAAATTTACCTTCGCGCTAAGGCGGAAATAGAGACCGATGCAAACGGCAAAGAAACTATTGTTGTTAACGAAATTCCTTACCAGGTAAATAAAGCACGTCTTATCGAAAAGATTGCTGAACTGGTAAAAGAGAAGCGTATAGAAGGTGTTTCTGCACTGCGCGACGAGTCTGATAAAGACGGTATGCGTATTGTTATTGAGGTTAAACGCAACGAATCAGCAGAAGTACTGCTAAATCATTTATATGCCAATACCCAGCTTCAAACGGTATTTGGTATTAATATGGTTGCGTTAGACAACGGTCAGCCAAAAGTATTTAACCTTAAAGAAACGTTAGAATGCTTTATTCTTCACCGCCGTGAAGTGGTTACCCGCCGCACTGTATTTGAACTGCGTAAAGCCCGTGACCGTGCCCACATCCTTGAAGGTTTGGCCATTGCGCTTGCCAACATCGACCCAATTATCGAGTTGATTAAAGCATCACAAAGCCCAGCAGATGCGAAGAAGTCACTTGTTGCGCAAGGTTGGGATTTAGGCGACGTTTCTCAAATGCTAGAGCGTGCCGGTGATGATGCTGCACGCCCTGACTGGTTAATGCCTGAGTTTGGTATTCGCGACGGCAAGTACTACTTAACTGAGCAACAAGCGCAAGCTATTCTTGACCTTCGTTTACACAAGCTAACGGGTCTTGAGCATGAGAAGATCCTTGAAGAGTACAAGCAGCTTCTTGAACTTATCGCTGAATTACTTCACATTCTAAATAGCCCTGAGCGTTTGATGGAAGTCATTCAAGAAGAGCTTGAAAAGATACGTGACGAGTTCGGCGACGAGCGTCGTACCGAAATTACCGCTGCAAGTCACGATATAGATATTGAAGACCTTATTGAGCAGGAAGACGTTGTTGTTACGCTTTCTCGCGAAGGCTATGTAAAATATCAGAAGCTGACGGATTACGAAGCGCAACGCCGTGGTGGGCGAGGCAAATCGGCTACTAAGATGAAAGATGAAGATATCATCGAACGACTACTTGTGGCCAATACCCACGATCATATTTTGTGCTTCTCAACCCGTGGTCGCTTATATTGGTTGAAAGTGTATCAATTGCCATTTGCAAGCCGAAATGCTCGTGGACGTCCAATTGTGAATATTCTTCCATTAGAAGATAACGAGCGTATTACCGCTATTCTTCCAATTAAAGAGTTTGAAGAAGGCAAATATGTATTGATGGCAACAGCCAACGGTACAGTGAAGAAAACCGACCTAAGCCTATATTCTCGCCCACGTTCAAGCGGTATTATTGCCGTAAACCTGAATGAAGGTGATGAGCTTATTGGTGTTGATATCACCCATGGTGACGATGACATCATGCTGTTTTCTGACGCAGGTAAAGTGGTTCGCTTTAACGAAAAGCTTCGCGACAGTGAAACGGGCGAAGTGAAACGCGATCCTGAAACCGGTGAAGAGCTATTAGCACTACGTCCAATGGGACGTACCGCAACCGGTGTTCGCGGTATTCGTCTTCAGGACGGTCAAAAAGTGGTATCACTGATTGTTCCAAAAGGTGATGGACCTGTTTTGACTGCGACGGAAAACGGATTTGGTAAGCGTACGCCACTTGAAGATTACCCAGCGAAGAGCCGTGCAACACAGGGTGTTGTATCAATTAAGGTGTCTGAGCGTAACGGTAAAGTGGTTGGTGCGGTCCAAGTGGACGATACCAATGAAATTATGCTTATTAGTGATCAGGGTACGTTAGTGCGTACTCGTGTTAGCGAAGTGTCAGTAGTAGGTCGAAACACGCAAGGTGTGCGCTTAATACGTACTGTTGAAGGCGAGCATGTTGTAGGTTTACAACGCATTGAAGAAGTAGAAGAGTTACAAGCGTTTGATGAAGACGGTAACTTGATTATTCCTGAAGATGCATCAGAACAAGCAGAAACTGCTGTTCAAGAGCAAGATAACGCCGCAGAAGACGGTGAAGGCTCAACGACAGAAGAGTAGGGATAGCGCGCTCGCGTTAGGTGTAGCGCATTATCAGTGTTCTTTAAAACAAGCGGCTTTTGCCGCTTGTTTACCTAATAGACCACGAAACATTGCAAAAATCGTGCGTTAAACGGTAATTATCTACAGGTGTTGAAAAACGCGATGAAAGAAGTTTTTAACTTTAGTGCGGGCCCGGCAATGCTTCCAAAAGAAGTAATGGAACAGGCTCAGTCAGAATTTACAAATTGGCGCGACTTAGGCTGCTCTGTGATGGAAGTCAGTCACCGCGGCAAAGACTTCATTGAAATAGCAGCGAAAGCGGAACAAGATCTTCGCGATCTTCTCTCTATACCCGCTAACTACCATGTGTTATTCACACATGGTGGCGGCCGGGGCCAGTTTGCCGCCGTACCCCTCAATCTATCGAACCCAAATGATACCAGTCTTCACCTAGTGAGCGGCTCGTGGTCTAAAGGCGCTGTTAGCGAGGCAGAAAAGTACAACAACGCAGTAGTAGTTGGCAACGTATCTGAAAAAGGTGGGCTTCACTACATTGCGCCACCACAACTCACTGATATTGACCAATCTGCGGCCTACTATCACTTCTGTCCAAACGAAACGGTAGACGGCATCGCTTATGACTGGCTGCCAGAGTCTGGCAAAGTACCGCTTGTTTCTGACATGTCTTCTACTATCTTGTCACAACCATTGGATGTGGCTAAGCATGGTGTCATTTACGCTGGCGCACAAAAAAATATCGGTCCGAGTGGTTTGTCTGTAGTAATTGTACGTGAAGACCTTGTGGGTAAAGCGCGCAAGGAAACCCCTTCAATCTTCGACTATGCACTAGCGGCAAAGTCAGATTCTATGTACAACACGCCGCCTACTTTCTCGTGGTACTTAGCAGGGTTAGTGTTTGAATGGCTAAAAGAGAAGGGCGGTGTTGATGCAATGGCGAAGCGCAATGCCGAGAAGGCTGCACTTTTATATTCTGCTATCGATAGCTCTGACTTCTACTCAAGTAAAGTACACCCAGACAATCGCTCAAAGATGAATGTACCGTTTCATTTAGCTGACCCTGAGCTAGACAGCCTATTCTTGAAACAATCTCAGGAAGCGGGTTTGCTTGCATTGAAGGGGCACCGTTCGGTAGGGGGCATGCGTGCCAGTATTTATAATGCAATGCCTGTAGAGGGCATAGTTGCGCTAGTTGAATTTATGCGCGAATTTGAAAGAGTGAATGGATAAAATGGAGCAGTTAACATTAGACCCGATTGCAAAAGTATCGGGAGAGGTCAATGTACCTGGTTCAAAAAGTCTGTCTAACCGCGCACTACTTCTAGCTGCGTTAGCAGAGGGTGAAACTGAACTGACCAATTTGCTCGATAGCGAAGACATTGAGCATATGCTAAATGCCCTGACTAAGTTGGGAATAAACTATCGTCTTAGTGAAGATAAAACCCAATGTGTGGTGCAGGGAAACGGCGGTGCATTTAATGTGGCCGAACCCCTTGAGCTTTTTTTAGGTAATGCCGGAACAGCTATGCGTCCTTTGTGCGCAGCGCTAGCTGCAAGCAATGTGGATACTGTGCTAACCGGTGAGCCGCGCATGGAAGAACGCCCAATTGGTGATTTGGTAGATGCACTGCGTGAGGCACAAGCTGACGTTACCTACTTAAAAAACGAAGGTTATCCACCGCTACAAATTAAGGGCAAGACCTTAAACGGTGGTGAAATGTCGGTAGATGGCAGTGTATCAAGTCAGTTTCTAACTGCGCTTTTAATGGCGGCTCCGCTTTTTTCTGGTGATGCTACTATCCGCATTAAAGGCGAATTAGTGTCTAAACCGTATATCGATATTACGTTAGACACCATGGCAAAGTTTGGCGTGTCGGTAGACAACGACAACTATCAAACGTTTACCGTTTCTGGTGAGGCTAAGTACGTTGCCCCTGGTAAATTTATGGTAGAAGGGGATGCATCGTCTGCATCTTACTTCCTTGCAGCGGGCGCTATTAAAGGCGGCACGGTACGCGTAACCGGAATCGGTCAAAATAGCATTCAAGGTGACATTCGCTTTGCAGATGTGCTTGAAGCGATGGGCGCGAAAGTAGTCTGGAACGATGAATATGTGGAAGTCACCGGCGCACCGCTTAAAGGGGTGAATATGGATATGAACCATATTCCTGATGCGGCCATGACCATTGCGACTACAGCGCTGTTTGCCGAAGGTCCAACCACCATGACAAACATCTATAACTGGCGCGTTAAAGAAACCGACCGTTTAGCTGCCATGGCTGCAGAGTTACAAAAGTTAGGGGCTAAGGTGGAAGAGGGCCATGACTACATCACTGTGTGGCCAACTGACTCGTTGAAACACGCAGAAATAGATACGTATAACGATCATCGTATT
This sequence comes from Alteromonas sp. G5_S2_22_S1, assembly GCF_054968525.1. NCBI lineage: Bacteria > Pseudomonadati > Pseudomonadota > Gammaproteobacteria > Alteromonadales > Alteromonadaceae > Alteromonas > Alteromonas sp. G5_S2_22_S1. The sequence continues at coordinate 53,901 of NZ_JBQKUJ010000016.1, forward strand.
GCCATGTGTTTTTCGTTAGTCGCGCTTAGCGATACGCCTGTGACGATTAACGACCCAGGTTGTACGCGCAAAACCTTCCCTGACTACTTCACGCGCTTTAAAACATTATATAGTGCGTAAATACACCGCTTAAATATAAAACCCATCGAATAAACTTTGGTGAGTCGATGGGTTGATCTATATCAGCATTAGCCAAATGTACAATGCCACCTACGCTAGGTGGCATTGCTTATCTTGCACTAAAGCGTATAATTACGCGCGATTTTTTAGTAATTTAAACGATGGAGCAGGTATGCATTCCACACCCGTAGTCACGGTTGACGGTCCTAGTGGTGCTGGCAAAGGTACGTTAAGTAGCTTGTTAGCAAAGAAATTAGGGTGGCACTTTCTTGATAGCGGTGCAATTTACCGCGTATTGGCAGTAGCTGCACTCCACCACGACCTACCGTGTGATGATGAAGAATGTGTTGTTCCTCTAGCAACCGGTCTTGATGTGAGTTTCGAGACGAATGGCGATTCAACGCGCATTATTCTGGAAGGCGAAGATGTCACAGACGATATTCGCACAGAAGAAGTCGGTGCTGTGGCTTCTAAAGTAGCTGCGCTACCGCGTGTACGTGAAGCTTTATTGCGCAGACAGCGCGCTTTTCAACAAGATCCAGGTCTTGTTGCAGATGGCCGCGACATGGGCACGGTAGTATTTCCAGATGCGCCGGTAAAGATTTTTCTTACCGCTAGCGCAGAAGCCCGTGCTGAGCGCCGTTATAGCCAGTTGAAAGCAAAGGGCATGGATGTTAATATTGCGCGCCTTTTAACCGATATCAAGGCAAGAGACGAGCGCGATACTCAACGTGCAGTGGCTCCACTGGTACCGGCACAAGATGCAGTAATTATAGATTCAACGGACTTGGACATTGACCAAGTCTTTGAAAAAGCGATGGATATTATTTCCTCACGCCTTTAATGACGAGAGCTGATCGCATCCAAAGCAGTGTTGCTACAGGAAGTGGCGACTAAATTTAATAACCCCGCGTTATCCGGATAAGAAGCGTGGATATCAACTTAAAAGTTTATTTGAGACTTATGACTGAAAATTTTGCACAACTTTTTGAAGAAAGCTTACAAGAACTAGAAACACGTCCTGGTTCAATTGTAAAAGGTACTGTTGTTTCTATCGACAAAGACATCGTTCTTGTTGATGCAGGCTTGAAATCAGAAAGTGCTATCCCAGCTGACCAATTTAAAAACGCTGAAGGCGAATTAGAAATCGCTATCGGTGACCAAGTAGACGTAGCACTAGATGCAGTTGAAGATGGTTTCGGTGAAACTATCCTTTCTCGCGAAAAAGCGAAGCGTCACGAAGCGTGGGTTGAGCTGGAAAAAGCTTACGATGATAAAGCGACTATTAAAGGCGTTATCAACGGTAAAGTTAAAGGCGGTTTCACTGTTGAAGTTAACAGTGTACGCGCGTTCCTTCCTGGTTCACTAGTTGACGTACGTCCAGTACGTGACACTACACACCTTGAAGGCAAAGAGCTTGAATTTAAAGTTATCAAGCTAGACGCTAAGCGTAACAACGTTGTTGTTTCTCGTCGTGCAGTTATCGAAGCAGAAAGCAGCGCAGAGCGCGAAACGCTTCTTGCTAACCTTGAAGAAGGTCACGAAATCAAGGGTATCGTTAAGAACCTTACCGATTACGGTGCGTTCGTTGACCTTGGTGGCGTAGACGGTCTTCTACACATCACTGATATGGCTTGGAAGCGCGTTAAGCACCCAAGTGAAATCGTGAATGTTGGTGACGAAATCAACGTTAAAGTACTTAAGTTCGACAAAGAGAAGCAGCGCGTTTCTCTTGGTATGAAGCAAATGGGCAACGATCCATGGCAAGAAATTGCGTCTCGTTACCCAGAAGGTACTAAGATCAACGGTCAGGTTACTAACCTAACTGATTACGGTTGCTTCGTAGAAATCGAAGACGGCGTAGAAGGTCTTGTACACGTTTCTGAAATGGACTGGACTAACAAGAACATCCACCCATCTAAAGTTGTCAACCTAGGTGACACTGTAGATGTAATGGTTCTTGAAATTGACGAAGAGCGTCGTCGTATTTCTTTAGGTCTTAAGCAATGTATTGCTAACCCTTGGGAAACATTTGCTGAGTCACACGAAAAAGGTGACAAAGTGTCTGGTAAGATCAAGTCAATTACTGATTTCGGTATCTTCATCGGTCTTGACGGCGGCATCGACGGTCTAGTTCACCTTTCTGACATCAGCTGGAACAAGTCTGGTGAAGACGCGGTTCGCGACTACAAGAAAGGCGACGAAATCTCTGCTGTTGTACTACAAGTCGACCCAGAGCGTGAGCGTATCTCGCTTGGCGTTAAGCAAATCGAAGAAGATCCTTTCAACAAGTATCTGACAGATAACAAGAAAGGTGCTATCGTTACTGGTACAGTAACAGCAGTTGATGCGAAAGGCGTTACTGTAAACCTAGCTGAAGAAGTTGACGGCTACATCCGCGTTGCAGATCTTGCTGTAGAGCGTGTTGAAGACGCAACAGAAGTAGCAAGCGTTGGTGATAGCATCGAAGCGAAGTTTATGGGCGTTGACCGTAAGAACCGCACTGTTAACCTATCTGTTAGAGCGAAAGATCAGGCTGACGAAAAAGAAGCTATCGACAAAGTTAACCAGCAAGAAGATGTTGGTTTCGCTAACGCGATGGCAGAAGCATTTAAAGCTGCTAAAGGCGAATAATGCTTTTGTGGGTGTGCACACGCACACCCTATTCGCGATAGCTGTTTAAACAATAATATTGACAATGAGGTTAAACATGACCAAGTCTGAATTAATTGAACGGCTCGCGGATCAAGCGCGTCATATTCCGGCGAAAGAACTCGAACTGGCAATTAAAGAACTTCTAGAACAAATGGCGCAAACACTTCAAAAGGGTGAGCGTATTGAAATTAGAGGTTTTGGTAGCTTTTCGCTTCACTACCGCGCACCTCGCGTAGGTAGAAACCCTAAAACGGGTGAAACCGTAAAGCTAGACGGTAAGTATGTACCGCACTTTAAGCCTGGTAAGGAACTTCGCGAAAGGGTAGACGCCTCAATCGCATAATGTATTTTAAAAGCCGCTGGAAAGCGGCTTTTTTGTATCTAGCATTTGATGTTAGGTAAGCATAAGTGGATAAGTCAGTTCATTATTACGGTGCTATGTTTACGTTATAGTAAATATACTTTTGTTTAATTTTTAATGCCTATTGACCCCGGCTTTAATAGGGTTATATATTACTTGAATAACAAAAAACGGTATTCATGAAGTAATGTCAGCCGGCGATGAACAAGCAATAATAAAACAATACCAGCCGCTCATACGTGCTTTAATTCCTTATGAACAACAAAACAAACTGTTAGAAGGAATTAACAAGTTTTCGAAGCGACTCCCTAGTAGTGTCCGCAAAGTCGTGAAAGAAGAAGTGGTTCGCCTTACTTCATTAACCGATGCCCCCGCGGATAACTCGGCGTTCGCGCAATTCCCTGTGATGAAGTTTAAGCATTTCGGGGTGCAAATGCGCCTTGATAAAGTTGGTGCGCAAATACTCAAAGACGAAACGTCTCTTTACCAAGATAGATACACCGTTGGTGTGTTTGAGTCGGTCATGAACTCCGACTTCTACCAAAACCAAATAAAAAGAGAGCAATTCAAAAAAATTGTCGATGCCTTTAATGTCGAAAGCCAGTCCTTTACTGACATAGACTTTGGCGACGACATTGCCGTTCGACCTAACTTTACGATATCTTCACCTGACTTTGAGAAAGGCCGTCATTGCTCAATCAGTTCAATGTCACACAAAGGTATTTCTCTTGAAACGAAGAGGCCGCCGAATGCGTCGACTGGAGACATTCTAACGTTCACTGTTCCCGAAGTGAAAGGCTTAACAAAAGAGCCTACGGAAATAAAGCTAGAGTTGGAATCAGTAAAATACAACAAACATCTGGGAAAATATGAGTCATCATTCTCATTTCATGCTGATGTTGATGACACATTCATTGCTACGCTTAAACGCTATGTGGCAATAACCTCTTATAAACAGCCTTTGCAACGAGATTTAGAAATAGAGCGGGCTATGCAAGAGCTAGAGCGAGATCGCATTTTAGAAAATAGCCCATGGTTGCCCGTTTTTCTCGCGCCAGATAAGAAGTCGCTGAAACCGCTTATCGCGCTTTTTACTAAGGCCAATGTTGAACATAACAACGCAGAAAAGCTCCTGTCGAGTCTTCACGATAAACCCATTTTCGCAACGCTGGTTGAAGAGTTGCATAGGTATAACGAAGCCTATGTATTTCACGGTAACATTAAGACCAAAAGTGGAAACGTTCAAATTACCGCCACACACCGTCAGCTATTGGAAATTAAGCAGCTAAACGCACTGGTTTATTTACTGGTTAAGAGTGGTGATTTTATTTGTACCCACTGCCGTTTAGAAGGGGTCAATAGAGAAGATAAACAAAAAGCTTTCGCCATTCACGATATTGCCAGCAAGGAATTTGAGCAGCTTGCGCAAATCTCTCATGTCCTTTATTGCAAAGATGTTTCAGCTTACCTCACTAATCTAACGCTTTCGGCTAAGTGTGATTTTAAGCCCCTGTCGAAGACACTTAAGGCTAGTGGAAGTAACTGGCGTATTGACTATGTAATGGAAGAGGACTTGGACAGGCGAAGTGAAACCCGTTATGTCATTGATAAGCCCGCGTCGATAAAAGTAGGGTTACTTTCTTCTCTTGATGCCCGCGTGGCAGATTTAAGTGCCAGCGGTATGAAATTGATCGTATCGCCAAACAGCGAGTTACAAAAAGAAATACGGGTATCGGTACCGGAACTTAAAATAAAGGGCGAAAAATACAAAGTCGTTCATTACCAGGCTGACACCGGCACGGTAAGACTTTGCCTTATGGAAGACACCCGTAAAGCAAAGGTCGGTTCTAATGTCGATCACATGGTGGAAGAGAACACAGCGTATTTCAAAGTGCGAGATATAGCACGTATTCAGCGTGCTACTCATCGCTATATTTGGGAGCTTGCGGTAAGGCACATGCCTTCGCTGTCGGTACTGTGTGTTATGAACCGGTTTACATTGGACAGGTTGAAAACCGTATATCAAAGCGACACCTCAGACGACCTGTATCCGTTTTCTCGTACTCAAAATATTATCCCTCTGCACGGTTTCTTTGCCGACAAGGCACAGGCAAAGCCTAAGTCTCAAATTCTTGAAGGCATGTTTAAAGAGACGTCAAACCAGGCATTAGTGGTTCATTGCGTGCGAAAGAGTGATAACAGACTAGTTTACATTAAAGAGCGGGATTTTCTGTTTTCTCGCCTACGGACCCAAATAAAAACCCAGTTAGACGAAGGAAAAATACAACTTAGTGCAACCGATGTTACCGCTATTCGTTGTCACGGCGCCATTACCCCACTAACGAAGAAACGGCTTGCTCAGCTTTCTAAAATTGACAAAGCCATGTACGACAAGCTTGAAACCATGCAGGCAGGCTATACACACTGCATATTTATTACTAACATGTCTGCACTGCATCACGACTTAGTTGTTGATAATCTTATCGCAAAACCTCAGCGTCAAGAACTCGAAGGTGAGGGAGCGGCTTAAACGCAAATCCCTCACGCTTTTTGTGTTATCTCTTTTAGCATTTTGCTATTCTTATCAGCAAATCAATAAAAAAGGGTTTAGTGTTGAAAGGGATCCTAGCATTTCTCATTATTTTGGTATTGCTTGCCATAGCGTTTGTGGTTGGTTCTCAAAATGAAGCGCAAGTAACGGTAAATTACCTGATTGCACAAGCAAACTTACGTTTATCTACGGTTATCGCGATTACACTCTCCATTGGCGTGGGTATTGGCATTTTGATCATGCTGGTAAGTTGGCTGCGATTACGCGTACAACTTATGTCAGCTCAATCTAAAATACAGAGTTTGGAACAAGAACACTAATGCTCGAACTGCTGTTTCTTCTTTTGCCTGTTGCGGCAGGATATGGCTGGATAATGGGCCGAAATAGTGTCCGTCAAGCGCAGCGCAAACAGTCGAGCATTCTTTCTAAGCACTATTATAAAGGCTTGAATTTCCTGCTGTCAGATCAGCCGGATAAAGCGGTAGACACGTTAATCAAAATGATTAATGTGAATAGCGATACGGTAGAGACCCATATTGCGATGGGAAGCTTCTTTCGCCACCGTGGAGAGATTGACCGCGCGATAAAAGTTCATCAGAACTTAGTAAGCCGAGACGAGCTTCAACCAGCTCAGCGTGAAAACGCGCTAAGAGAGCTCGGTCACGATTACACCCAAGCCGGGTTTCTCGAAAGAGCAGAAAATGCCTTCCTTCAGCTATTAAACAGCGAAAAGCACTACCTCGTTGCCCAACAGCAATTATTCAGCATTTACCAAACCACCAAAGAGTGGGAACGAGCGATAGAGCTTGCCGAGCGTATGGTGCAATGTCATGGCGATAATGACGATGTATGTGAACGTTTAGCGCATTTTTATTGCGAACAGGCAGCGGTAGAGCTTAAAAACGAAAGCCAAGGGGCGGCATTAACCCTTTTGCAAAAAGCGGTAAACGCCGATGAGCATGCCGTTAGGCCGTGGTTAATGCTAGGCGATATAGCCCTTGAGCAAAAACGATTTACTGACGCGAATACCTATTTCACGCAAGTTGCAGAGCGCGATATTAATTGGTTCAGCGAAGCTGTGCCTAGCCTAGAAAAAATTGCCGAAGAAACCGACGACTGGGAAAGCTTTCAGAAAAACTTAGAAGCCCATTGGCAAGAGTGCGCCACCTCATACCTTGCTATGGTAGATGTGCTGATGAAGCGTGGTGAAACAGCGCAAGCTGCAGAGTATTTACTTGAACAGCTTCGCAAGAGGCCTACTATGCGAGGCTTTAAAACGCTAATGGGCCTTTACATCGACCAGTTAACAGATCAAACCACGGCAGACAGCCTGCGTTTGTTAAAAGAGTTAGTAGAAAAGCAAATGTTGCAGCGCCCTAAGTACCGCTGCGGAAGTTGTGGCTTTTCAGGCCGAAAATTATATTGGCTGTGCCCGAGCTGTAAAAAGTGGGGCGTAGTAAAACCTATCAAAGGGCTAGACGGAGAATAACAGAACATGTATGACCCACGCGTTATTGTTGCTTTAGACTATGACAATAAAGACACTGCATTAGCGTTTGTAGATAAATTAGACCCAAGCTTATGCAAGCTAAAAGTGGGCAAAGAAATGTTCACCTTATTCGGGCCAGAGTTTGTGAAGGCGCTTATCGCCAAAGGCTATGATGTTTTTCTCGATTTGAAATTTCATGATATCCCCAATACGGTAGCCAAAGCATGTAAAGCCGCTGCGGAACTTGGTGTGTGGATGGTAAACGTACATGCTTCTGGCGGTCTACCTATGATGCAAGCGGCGAAAGAAGCCATTGCAACAAGCAGTAATCCTCAAACTAAGCTTATTGCGGTTACCGTACTTACCAGCATGGATAATGCGCAATTGGCGGATGTGGTAAGCGGCGTAACACCAGAACAACAAGTACTGCGCTTGGCCGCGCTGACAGAAAAAGCAGGATTAGACGGCATTGTTTGTTCAGCGCAGGAAGCCGGCGCGTTACGCGAAAAGCATAACGACGACTTTCTATTAGTTACGCCAGGTATTCGCCCTGTAGGCGCTGACGCTGGCGACCAAAAACGTGTTATGACACCTCCTGATGCAATGAAAGCGGGCGTGAGCTATTTGGTAATGGGGCGGCCCATTACGAAAGCAGAAGACCCCATTGCGGTTTTAAAAGCGGTGAACGCCTCGCTTAATGGCTGATACCGTCAATGTATTGGTATGTTTAGTGCGCTAGAGCTAGATTAGCGGTACGTTTACAAGCAAGGCTTTGTTGATAACGTATCTAAATACAAAACTGTAGGCTAAAACAAAAAAGCTCGGACGAGTCTTCGCTGTCCGAGCTTTTTTATAAATTTAACGTGTTACTTTTTTGGCTTACTCGCCTTTAAGCGCAACGTCAGCAGGTGTGTAGGTTAGACCTAGCTCTTCACCAAGTGCATCAACAACGGCTTTATAGGTTACTTTACCTTCGTGAACATTTAGGCCGTTAAGCAGGTGTTTATCTTCTGCCATCGCTTTCGCTGGGCCTTTGTTAGCAAGGGCTAAGCCGAATGGCAGGGTCGCATTGTTAAGTGCCATTGTAGAAGTACGCGCTACGCCGCCTGGCATGTTCGCTACACAGTAGTGAACAACATCATCTACAATGTAAACTGGGTCTTGGTGCGTAGTGGCCTTAGACGTCTCAAAACAGCCGCCTTGGTCAATGGCAACATCTACAAGCACAGAGCCAGGCTTCATCGCTTTAATTTGCTCACGAGTAAGAAGCTTGGGTGCAGCTGCACCTGGAATAAGTACTGCGCCGACGACAAGATCAGCTTTTGAAGAGTAGTGCTCGATAGCATCAACCGTTGAGTAAACCGTTTTAACTTGGCCGTTAAAGATATCGTCGAGTTGACGTAGGCGAGGAAGTGAACGGTCCAAAATAGTGACGTCTGCACCAAGGCCTAGCGCCATCTTAGCCGCGTTTGTACCTACAACACCGCCACCAATTACCAATACTTTACCTGGTGCAACACCTGGTACGCCACCAAGTAGCGTACCGCTTCCGCCGTGCGCTTTTTCTAAGTAATGCGCGCCCGCTTGTACTGACATACGGCCAGCAACTTCACTCATAGGCGCAAGTAACGGCAGACCATTGCGATCGTCAGTCACAGTTTCATAAGCAATACAGGTCGCTCCTGATTCAACAAGAAGTTGGGTTTGCGTTGGGTCTGGCGCAAGGTGAAGGTACGTGTAAAGCGTTTGGCCTTTTCGAAGCATCTTACATTCATTAGGCTGTGGCTCTTTCACTTTTACAATCATTTCCGCTTCAGCAAACACTTGCTCAGCAGTAGGTGCAATCGCAGCGCCTGCTTCTACATACATTTCATCAGTGAAACCAATGGCATCACCGGCGTTGGTTTCTACCAAAACGCTATGACCGTGGCTAACGAACTCTTTTACAGCCGCTGGCGTTAGGCCAACACGATATTCGTGGTTTTTAATCTCTTTTGGTACACCAACTAACATGTATAGTCCTCAGTTATATAATGAGCTTCTAAGTGGCTCTGGTTGAACTTAGTTTTAGCGATTGAAGGTCGCCTAGACCTATAAATAATTACGCTGAGTATACGGCATAAAAAAACGAACTATCTGCTGAAAATTGAGCGCGCTTGAAATATAATTTGGTAAAATTGCAATATTAAGAAACATAATATGTTGGTAAAGACCCCTAAACACCTTGACCGAATAGACAGGAATATCTTAGTGCAGCTGCAAAAAAACGGTCGTATTTCTAACGTAGAACTGGCTAAAGAAGTAGGTTTGAGCCCAAGTCCTTGTCTTGAAAGAGTGAAGCGATTAGAGGCACAAGGCTACATTAAAGGCTATCACGCGGTGGTTAATCCTGAAATGCTAGGTGCTGCCATGCTGGTATTTGTAGAGATAACATTGACGAAAACCTCAGTCGATATCTTTGCAGAATTTTCTGCTGCGGTGAAACAACACGACGATATACAAGAGTGTCATTTGGTATCGGGTGACTTCGATTTTCTACTAAAAGCGCGCGTTGCTGATATGGGGAGCTATCGAAAATTGTTGGGCGATACGTTATTGCGCTTACCGGGGGTAAGTGAGTCGCGTACGTATGTGGTTATGGAAGAAGTGAAAAGTACGTCGTCTTTACGCATTAATTTGAAGTAATGAAAGCATGGCTCAATCATGTGGTTTTGTGGTAGGCTGTGCAAAAATACAGTGTTTGTGTTTAATCAAGGGAAAAGTGGTTAGCACAAGTGAAAGGGTAGGGGGCAAGGAAACATATTTAACTGTGTACTCAGTCACTTACCAAAAGTAGATAAATAATAACTATGTAGGGATAGCAAGGGGTTCGCTAAGCTCTTTGCTGCGTTTAGCGCAATTGCTTTTAAAAGTAAATGCGATAGAAATTGAAGGTTTTTTAGGGTTATGGCGCGATTAACAGGGGTTCAGCGAGTGTGGGAAGCAGGCATGATTATCGCCTGTGTTTTCGCCTTCTTCTTATTGCTGGCACTAGCATCTTTTCATCCGGGCGACCCAGGTTGGAGTCAAGCGGGATTACAATTAGACGTTCACAACTGGGTTGGTGCAACCGGGGCGTGGGTAGCCGACTTGCTACTCTTTTCATTTGGTTTTCTTGCGTATTTGCTACCTTTTGGTTCAGCTTTTCTAGGTTGGTTCTTGTTCCAACATATCAAAGAGCTCGACGAATTCGACTATCTTACCATTGGCCTTCGTATTATCGGCGGTTTATTGATGGCCCTAGGTGCAACTGGTATCGCAAGTATTAACTTCGATGATATATACAATTTTTCTGCCGGGGGCTTTGTCGGCGACGTTATCAGCTCAGCTTTAGTCCCGTATTTTAATACGGCAGGTACCATATTATTGCTGCTATGCTTTTTCTGTACCGGCTTTACACTACTAACGGGTATAAGCTGGCTCACTATAATCGATAGATTAGGTGAAGGTACATTGTGGCTGGGTCGTAAAACCCTTGCCGCACCGCAAAATTTACTTGCTCTGGAAATGCCGCGCTTAGCGCTTTCGAACAAATCAGCAAGTCAAAACGAGCGAAGTGATAGTGCGGAACTGGATATAACCAGTATGCGTGCTGAACCCTTAGCCTCCAACGAGGGTAAATCTTCGCCGGTCAAAGAAAACGCCCCGGTGCGAAACGAGCCAACGTTCGGCATTGATACCGTTGAAGACGAACCGCCTTTTTATACCTACGATACGCCCGTTAATAGTGACGGTTCAGACAGCACGTCGAATAAGCCAACACAGGAACAAGCAAAGGAAGAGGAACAGCCAGAAAGTAAAAAGTCTGCATTTTCACTATCTGGTATGCGCGACGCTGTATCTGGTAGCCTAAAAGATAAAGTAGGTTTCGGTAAGTCTACCCCAGAGCCCGAGCAAGAGCCTGAAAGCACTGATAGTGCTGACGCTCAACAAGGTGCACAGCAGAGCCCACATATTAACTTCGATGAATTAGAAGAGTTTGACGAAGACTTGCCTTATGAAACAGGTAGCAAGCCTGCAGCGTCTTCAAATAACGTGACGACTGCAGCTGATATAAATGAGCCTCAGCAAGTACCGTCGACACCTGCACCAAGCCAGAATGCTAATGAATTTGCACCGGCGGCTCTAGGGGCAAAGCCTGTAAAAGCAAAAGGTAGTCACGTTGATACCAACCTTCCACCTATGCCTTCCTTCGACTTACTCGAACGCGCTGATAAGCATGAAAACCCCCTTACGCCAGAGGAAATAGAGGGTATTTCTCGCCTTGTTGAAGAAAAGCTTGCTGACTTCAACATTGAAGCAACGGTGGTGGGCGTTTACCCCGGCCCGGTTATTACCCGCTTCGAATTGGATTTAGCGCCTGGGGTAAAAGTAAGCAAGATTACCGGGCTTTCGAAAGATTTGGCCCGAGCAATGTCAGCCATTTCTGTGCGTGTGGTAGAAGTTATTCCTGGTAAATCGGTGATTGGTTTAGAGCTGCCAAACAAAAAGCGGGAAATGGTCCGCTTAAGTGAAGTCATAAGCTGTGATACGTTCCAAGCGAATAAGTCGCCGCTGACGATGGTGTTAGGTTCTGATATCTCAGGTAAGCCTGTGGTGGTTGATTTAGCTAAGATGCCCCACTTATTAGTTGCGGGAACCACTGGTTCAGGTAAGTCGGTTGGGGTCAATGTTATGATCTTAAGCCTACTGTATAAGAGCACGCCTGAAGATGTTCGTATGATCATGATCGACCCGAAAATGCTCGAGCTTTCTGTTTACGAAGGTATCCCTCATTTGCTTGCCGAAGTAGTTACCGACATGAAAGAAGCGGCAAATGCGCTGCGATGGTGTGTAGGGGAGATGGAGCGCCGCTATCGCTTAATGAGCGCACTTGGTGTGCGTAACCTAAAAGGTTACAACGCCAAAGTTGAAGAGGCGATTGCTAACGGCACGCCCATAAAAGATCCGCTTTGGAAGAATGAAGAAAGTATGGACGCAGAAGCGCCTGATTTAGCCAAGCTTCCGGCGATTGTTGTGGTGGTCGATGAATTTGCCGACATGATGATGATTGTGGGTAAAAAGGTAGAAGAACTGATTGCGCGTATTGCACAGAAAGCCCGAGCGGCGGGCATTCACCTTATTTTAGCTACACAGCGTCCTTCTGTTGACGTTATTACCGGCCTGATTAAAGCAAACATTCCAACTCGTTGTGCCTTCCAGGTTTCAAGTAAAATCGACTCTAGAACCATATTAGACCAACAGGGTGCTGAAACCTTGTTAGGTATGGGTGACATGCTATATTTGCCACCGGGAAGCCCAGTGCCAACGCGAGTTCACGGTGCGTTTGTGGATGACCACGAAGTACACGCTGTGGTTGCCGATTGGCAAAAACGTGGCGAGCCAGAGTATATCGAAGAAATTCTAAATGGCGAGGCATCTGCCGAAGTACTTCTGCCGGGTGAGCAGCCAGAAGGCGAAGACCAAGAGTTTGATGCTTTCTATGACGAGGCTGTTGCATTTGTAACCGAAACGCGCCGTGCAAGCGTGTCTAGCGTACAGCGTAAATTTAGAATTGGTTACAACCGCGCTGCGCGATTAGTTGAACAAATGGAAATGAGTGGGGTCGTAAGTGCACAGGGGCACAACGGTAATCGCGAGGTACTCGCACCGCCTCCCCACAAAGATTAACAAACGGATTGAATAAATGAATAAAGCAGTTTCGGTTTATTTAGTAGGTGCGCTAACAACGCTTAGTATTGGGCTTAGTGTTAAAAGTGCCGTTGCGCAAAACACAGCGTCGAGCACCACTACTCAGATGGCAAGCGCTTCACAAAGCGCGCAAAGCCCAAGCATTAACCTTGAGTTAAAAAGTTCGGCCAGAGCATCGCTACAGGCTTTACTTGGTAAAATGAAACAATTTCGCGCAGGCTTCGAGCAAACCGTAGTCGATGCCCAGCAAAACGTAGTGCACGAAGCGCAAGGCACGCTAACAATGACGCGCCCCAATAAGTTGCGCTGGGAAACCACGTTCCCTGACGAAACTTTATTAGTTGCCGATGGTGAAGCGGTTTGGAATGTAGACACCTTTGTAGAGCAGGTCACCGTGCTTTCACAAGACAATGCTGTTAAAGATAACCCCATTGTTTTGCTAACCGCGACCGATGAAGCAACGTGGGCTAAATTTTCGATTAGCGAATTAAAAAGCGCATCGCTATCTGAAGGTGCGGGTAGTAAAGGGGTATTACGCAGTTATCAGATAACGCCTAAAGAGGAAGGCGGTCAAATTGTCACGCTTACTTTAACCTTCAATCAAGATAATGAGCTCGCTTCGCTTAATATGCTAGACGCGCAACAGCAAATCAGCACCTTAGTGTTTAATAATATTGAAACTCGCTTTCCTGTTGCCGCTGATACTTTTTCTGTTGAAATACCAGATAGCTACATAGTTGATGACCAGCGTTAATCAAGAATTTGCGCCGTTAGCGGCGCGTATGCGCCCTATCACCATAGAGCAGTACAGCGGGCAAGACCATTTGCTAGGCAAGGGTAAACCCCTTCGCAAAATGCTCGAAGCGGGCCACTGTCATTCAATGATTTTGTGGGGGCCGCCCGGCACTGGAAAAACCACCCTTGCAGAACTCATAGCTCAGTACACCAATGCCTCTGTCTTGCGCATTTCCGCCGTTACGTCTGGCGTAAAAGACATCAGAGCCGCCATGGATAAGGCTGAAGACAACGCAAGGTATAACCAGCGAACCCTTTTATTTGTAGACGAAGTTCACAGGTTTAATAAAAGCCAACAAGATGCCTTTCTTCCCTTTGTAGAGTCTGGGGTGGTCACCTTTATTGGCGCAACCACAGAAAACCCGTCGTTCGAATTAAATAAAGCGCTTTTATCTCGAGTACGTGTTTATGTGCTACAAACACTTGAACAACACGCGCTTTCTGAATTAGTCGATAGAGCATTAAGTGATACCGAAAAAGGTCTTGGCGACAGAGCCCTTGGTATTGATGATATAGCAAGAAACGCCCTTATAGATTTAAGCGGTGGTGATGCCCGGCGCCTTCTTACTTATTTAGAACTGGCCGCTGACTTCACAAGTGCTAACGAAATTACCGTTAGCGATATCGAGCATGCGGTAGGCGAGAAAGTTGCCAGTTACGACAATAAAGGCGATACCTTTTACGATTTAATCTCCGCTTTCCATAAGTCGGTAAGAGGCTCAGACCCAGATGCAGCTTTGTATTGGTATGCGAGAATATTAGACGGCGGCGGTGATGCGCTTTACGTCGGAAGACGTCTACTTGCCATTGCCTCAGAAGATATTGGAAACGCAGACCCAAGGGCCATGCAGCTTTGTATAAACGCGTGGGATACATTTCACCGCGTGGGGCCCGCAGAGGGTGAGCGTGCTATCGCACAAGCAGCAGTATATTGTGCATTGGCAGCAAAAAGTAATGCAGTGTATATGGCGTTTAATGAAGCCAAAGCACTAGCGCGCAAAACCTCCGATGCCCCAGTTCCCATGCATTTACGTAATGCGCCCACGTCACTTATGAAAGAGTTAGGCCACGGTGATGGCTATCGTTATGCGCACAATGAACCCAATGCGTTTGCGGCGGGAGAGTCTTACTTTCCGGAAAGTCTTGAAGGAACGCGGCTTTATAACCCCAATGATCGCGGATTAGAAAAAGCCCTTAAAGCTAAACGAGAATTTCTCGACACACTTAATGCGAGAAGTCACAATAAAAGGTAAAGTGCAAACCTGTACAGTGACTTATCGCTAAAACGTGTATTAGTCAAAAAGGGTCACTTCAACAAACAACTCACTTTAAAAAAAATGCGCTAGGGAGTTATTCGTGCCTCAAGGGTTAGCTTTGTACTGTTTTATTGCCGCTGGCGGGGCGACCGGCGCATGTTTACGTTATTTTGTTACTACAAGTGTTGATTCCTTATTTGGAAAACACATGCCGTTTGGTACACTAACGGTGAATGTGGTGGGGTCGTTTGCACTTGCGTTACTTTACGGTGTTATTGAACGCTATGACTTGAGCGACTCTCCATACCGTGCACTTATCGGCGTTGGGCTTTTAGGGGCCTTTACCACATTCTCAACATTTTCCGTTGAAACCTTAACTTTATTAGAAAACGAGCTGTGGCTTAAAGCGGCAGCGAATGTATTTCTTAACGTTGGCGCCTGCTTGCTAGCTGGGTGGCTGGCCATTGAATTAATGAAAGGATAATTAGAAACACATGTTAGATCCAAAGTGTTTGCGAAGCGATATAGAACAAACAGCTAAGCGATTAGCTGCCCGTGGTTTTAACCTCGACGTAGCAGCTTTCAGTTCGCTTGAAGAAAAAAGAAAAACACTTCAGTCCAGAACACAGGATCTGCAAAACGAGCGTAATGTACGAAGTAAATCCATTGGTAAGGCAAAAGCGCAGGGTGAAGATATTGCGCCGCTTTTAGCTGAAGTGGGTAAACTTGGCGACGAGCTTGATGCCGCTAAAGCAGAGCTTAGCGAACTGTTAGAAGAAATTAATACCCTTACGCAAGGCATTCCTAATTTGCCGCATGAGTCGGTACCAGAAGGGAAAGACGAAGACGACAACGTTGAAATTTCCCGTTGGGGTGAGCCGCGTACGTTTGATTTTGAAGTAAAAGATCACGTAGACGTTGCTGAAGGCTTAAACAACGGCCTAGATTTCGCGACCGCGAGTAAGCTAACAGGCAGCCGCTTTGTGGTAATGCGTGGCGATATTGCTCGTTTAAACCGTGCGCTTGCTCAGTTCATGCTAGATACCCATACTCAAGAGCATGGCTATCAGGAAATGTACGTGCCTTATCTTGTCAATGCCGACAGCCTATACGGTACAGGTCAGTTGCCTAAGTTTGGTGAGGATCTATTCCACACTAAGCCAGCAACGGAAGAGGGGCAGGGGCTAAGTCTAATTCCAACGGCGGAAGTACCGCTAACAAACATCGCCCGTGATGAAATTTTAGATGCTAAAACGCTGCCTGTGAAAATGACGGCACACACACCGTGCTTCCGCTCAGAAGCGGGTTCGTACGGTCGTGACACCCGTGGTCTCATTCGTCAGCATCAATTCGACAAGGTAGAACTAGTACAGCTAGTTAAGCCAGAAGATAGCTTCGACGCGCTAGAAGCGCTTACTGGCCATGCGGAAGTTATTCTGCAAAAGCTAGAGCTACCTTACCGCAAAGTGTTGCTATGTACGGGTGACATGGGCTTTGGTGCATGTAAAACCTATGATCTTGAAGTATGGCTACCTGCACAGAATACTTACCGCGAAATCTCTTCATGCTCAAACATGCTGGATTTCCAAGCGCGACGTATGCAGGCAAGGTTCCGCAACCCTGAAACCAATAAACCTGAACTGCTACACACACTGAACGGTTCTGGTTTGGCAGTAGGGCGTACACTTGTTGCTATTTTAGAGAATAACCAACAGGCAGACGGTAGTGTTACTGTACCTAAAGCGCTTGTGCCTTACATGGCTGGTCAGGAAGTGATTAAGGCGTAGAGCGCTTGATTGACGAAGCGTTCATTAGCCCCCACTTGTAATCTGTAGACGTCCAAACAGCCAAGCAGATGATATCAAACGTATTACCGGCACCTAAGAAAGGTGTCGGTCATCTTACCTCCCTAACCCGTATAATATTTAATACTATTCGTCAATAGAGTCTTAAGAATTCTGCCAAAACAACTAATAAGCAAAATATATCCTATATATTCAAAAGCTTATAAAAGATATTTAAATTAAGGAAAGTTGTTTCAAATTGTAAATACGGTTTGTTTTTTAGCAAAATTCTCATATTTTTCATGCACTAATGTCACTACTGACATTTCTTTACATATCTAATCCAATTGGATAATGTTACTTGCCGCGTAACAAAAATGAAATATCAAATTTCATACGCGCCTTAAAAACATTGATTAATGAATCAACAATTGCGTTTGGGGATAAGGAAAATGTCCATCTTGGAATTTCCGTTTCCTCAACAAAATTCCAGGGAACACACATGTTTAAAAAAAACCTTATTACCAATGCGTTGCGAAATGCGGCGTTGATTGGTCTTGTAGGATCACTTGCCTATCCAGCAATGGCACAAGAAAATGCACCAGATGAAGAAGCCGTCGAAAAAATTAAAGTAACTGGGTCACGCATTAAACGTGCAGAGCTTTCAACGCCAGCACCAATCGTTTCAGTAAGTGCAGAAGAAATAAAGCGCTTCGGTACTCCCGACTTAGGTAGTATTCTTGCTGAACTTCCTGCAATTGCTGCAGGCTCAACCCTAATTGGTAACAACAATAGTAATGCCAATGCTGGACTGAGTTCGCCAGATTTACGCTCTCTTGGCGAAAACCGAACGCTAACGCTTGTTAACGGCAAACGCCACGTAGCGGGCTCACCATTTTCAAACGCGGTAGATACAGGCTCAATCCCCGCCGCTATGATCGAACGGATTGAAGTTATTACTGGTGGCGCATCGGCTATTTATGGTTCTGATGCGGTATCGGGTGTTATTAACGTTATCCTAAGAGATGACTATGAAGGCCTAGAGTTTAGGTTTGATGGTACTACCGATCTCGAAGGTGTTGGTAACAGAACTAACAACTTTAGTGCCCTATACGGTCACACGACTGACGACGGCAGAGGTAACATCACCTTCTTTGCAGAAAAGAACAACATAAACCAAGTTATGGAGCCTGATCTTCAACAGGCTGCCGCGTGGGGGACGATTGTAAACCCTGCAGATACAGGTGAAAACGATGGAATCGCAGATAGACTGCGTGTTCCGTTTGTTGGTTCAGAGATGATTAACCAGTTCGGCGTTATCAACCCATTTGGTGGTGGCCCTAGAATTACGTTTATGCCAGACGGCACACCTATGGACCAAGTATCTCGTCTAGAAACGAATAGCTTTGCGTTTGGTAGTTTTGACCAGCGTTATGACACAGTCTTCTTCGGTGAAGACTATGTTAACTACATCCCTGACCAAGAAACAGTTACGTTAGCAAGTACGTTCCGCTATGACATTACCGACAACGTACGATTTTATGGTGATGTTAAACACGTAGATAAGAAGATTGAGCAGCAATTCCAGCCTTCTTTCCGTTTTGGCGGTGTTTTTGTAGATGTCGAAGACAATGCATTCTTAGATGATTCTACGCGCTCACGTCTTCTTGATGGCGGCCAATCTGTGGTAGAAATGTCACGCTTCTTTACTGACATTGGTAATCGAACAGCGTCTAACGACCGTGAACTCTTCCGCTTCATCGGTGGCTTTGAAGGGTATTTCTCACTAAGCGACACCGAGTTCGACTACGACGTTTATTACACGCGAGGCGAAGTGTCGAACGTGCGTCGTACATTAAACGACTTAATTCCTACAAACTTCCTAGCGGCGCTTGATTCTGTAATTGACCCTGAAACTGGTCAAGCAGCGTGTCGTAGCCAGGTTCCAGAACTTCAGGGTGATGACTACGAGGACCCAGCGTTAGTAAACCCAGAAAACTGTGCACCGTTTAATCCATTTGGTTTCGGTCAAGCAAGCGCAGCTTCTGCAGACTTCATCGCTGGTGATGTGCAGCGCGAAGATGAAATCACTCAAGAAATGATTGGTGGAACACTGGCATTTGATTCTGCTGAATGGTTTGAACTTCCTGGTGGCCCGCTGGGTATCGCTTTGGGCTATGAATATCGTGAAGAAGAAGTTGAAACAACTACCGATGAATTAACGCAACAAGGCGTATTTACTAACGCTGCTACACCAAATTCCTTCGGTGGATATGATGTAAGTGAGTTTTTCGTTGAGCTTCGCTTACCTCTTCTTAGTGACGTTATGCTGGCAAAAGAGCTGTCACTTGATGCGGCATATCGTACAGCAGACTATTCACACGCGGGTAGTGCAGATGCATGGCAAGTAGGCTTTATGTGGGCGCCAATTGAAGATGTACGTATTCGCGGTACGGTAGGTGAAGCTGTTCGTGCGCCTAACGTGGACGAGGCATTTTCTCCTCAATCACCAGGTTTCGCAAATATCAACGACCCGTGTGATGCCGATAACATTAATGATGATCCAGATCGCGCGGCGAACTGTCTAGCTCTCGGTATTCCTGCTGGCTTTGAAGCAAATGATAACGTAAGTATCGAAACGGTATCAGGCGGTAATCCTGATCTATTCTCTGAAAGTAGTGAATCAAAAACGGTTGGTGTAGTTTGGACGCCAGAGTTCTTAGAAAACTTCTCCGTAACACTTGATTTCTATGACATTGAAATTGAAGATGCGATCACAGAAGTTGGTGCACAGGATATCCTAGATAACTGTGTTGATGCGACGGGTGGCCCTGACGCAGGATTCTGCTCGCAGATTGACCGTGACGAAAACAACGACGTGGAAGTTGTACGTTCAGGCTTTATCAATGCTTCGGCACTTAAAACGTCGGGCGTTGAGTTTCAGGTTCGCTATACTACTGAACTTGGTGATTTAGGACTACCTGGGGAGCTACGTTTAAACCTTCAAGGTAACAAAGTAAACGAACTTGAAGAGTATGCGTTCCAAGACCGTCCAGATGAGATTAACGTAGAAGTGGGTGAGGTAGGCGATCCTGAATATCAATTAAGAACAATTGTTGACTATCGTCTTGATGAGTGGAACTTCAACTATACGAGCCGTTTTATAGACCGCTCTGCGTTATTTGACGTTTCACCCGGTGCTGATTCGCCTGAAGACGTATCTCCAGCATTTGTTGGAAGTATTTGGACGCATGACTTTAGCATTGAATACACATACAACGAAAATGTTGATGTATATGTGGGCTTAAGAAACGCGTTCAATAAAGTACCACCTGGCTACACGTTCAATCCACTATATGATCTACTAGGTCGTAGATTGAATGCAGGAATTACTGTTCGCTTCGAATAAATACTGCTAAAAACTATGAGCCATCACTTTTATGTGATGGCTCTTTTTCTTTTACTTCCCTCAATATTTCTGTACTTTAGAGTCAATTCAGACTCTCGCTAGCGTTCTTTATGTGCGGATTTATTCAACGTATTACTGACTCACCAGATGTTATAGCGCTACTTGAAGAAGTGGGACTCACACAAACCATTCCGCTTTTTGTCAACGAATCTTCTACAAGCAATGTCATTAACTTTTATCCTGCATTTGGAAAAGCGCCTGAACGACAAATCACTAATTTAATTGTGTCTGGTGATAGCACCATAGATGCTACATGGTGGTTTGATGCCAAGCCCGTTGGCGACACGTTAGAGATTGGCAACAGAACAACATTTAACGCCCGTAACTTAGATAGCCCTTATTGGGGCAAGTTTATTAGAGAGCGACGAGCAGTAGTAGTGGCAACAGCGGTAGGGGAGTCAAACCCACTTGGAAAAGGAAAAGCGCATTATTTAATGAAGCCCTCTAGTGGAGCATTACTTATTGGCGCGGTGTACCGGCGATTTAGCAATGGGCTGTTTTCCTGTGCGGTAGTGACACGCCCACCAATTGAGGGCTTTAGCCAATATCACGAGAAATCCATCCCTTGCTTTCTTCCTCATGATAGTCACGCTATTAATGCGTGGCTAACCGCTGACACACAAGGCTCATTAAATAATGAGGTAGAGTATATTTTGAATAACCCTCGTATTTATACCGACCTTGAAGTCACGCGAGTAAAAACGTTTAAAAGTGCTGAGGCAATCGCTGAAGCTAATATGTTAAAGGCTGACGAAAACCTCTAACTTGACTGACAAGCGAATAAAATTAAGGCGGCATTAACGACCGCCGCCTGTAATCATAGGTGTACCAAAGAACGTTTTATTTAAGGTAGGAAAGCAAGGTTTCCTCATCCGCACCTAAAACATTCTTTTTCACTTCTTTGTCGACGACTTCTGAACATTGAGATGACATTCCGTTTCTTAGTTTTCCTAGAAATCCTGGCCCACTAATAATATCTATAGAGCCTAGCGCACCTCGTTTACGCTCGCCATCTAGCCAGTCAGCAATGTCACTGGCAAATCGTTCATCTTCAAGTTCAGCGGCATCTTTTCGATTCATGCTATCGACACCTGGCACTTGCGAAGCGGGAGCCGATTGTCTACCGGGTTTATCCGTATAAATATCTTGATCGCTTTCTCCGCTAAACTCATTGTGCCATTTCTTTACTTCAACAAGTGCGCTTCCGTGGTTGGTATAGGTGTAAGCTGTGGCGTTGTCGTGGTTGGCCACAATTACGTAGTGTTTCTGAACTGTCATACAGCCTCCTATGTCCATTTATGTAAAACATTCACGTTTATGGTGTTCGGCAAAAGGCAAGTATGAAAAATGTGCCTAAAACCCAAGATAAAACGCTAATGTAAGAAGGTAGTTGCAATTTCAACACCAAGGCTAAAACAATTGACAATAGGGTGGCACTTCTAATAGCTACCTTGAATCAGGTTTCAACCCGAGCAGCAATTTAACGAGTACCTTTAGTAGAAGGCTAGTAGGTGGGTTTAACCCATGTTGATATGCAACAATCGATACTGTGATGAGAGGAGAAAGTAATTTTATGGAATGTGCGAAAGAAAAAACGCCAGCAGAGGGGCGCTAGCGCTTTAAATATAATGCGTAATCGCCTTTACAAGCATTTCGCAGGTTTAGGTAACCCAGCCAGTTTGGTGGCTTGCTTAGCCGGGCCTTTTTTAAAAAGTCGCTGCAGGTAGCGGCTATTGCCTTTTTCCGGTCCAAACTTATTGGCCATAGCTTTCACCAAGGCACGAATCGCTGGGCTGGTTTCGTATTCTTCATAAAATGCGCGCACGAAACGCACCACTTCCCAGTGGGCTTCGGTTAGTTCAATGTTCTCTTCTTGCGCCAGTAAGTCAACCATACCTTCTTCCCAAAGGGTATAGTCGAGTAAATACCCGGCTTTGTCTGTAGGGATCTCGTTCCCTTTATAATTAAAGCTATAGGTTTCTTGTGTCATAAAAGGGGTATCCAGTGCTTATTTTTTGCTGATATGGCAGCGAGTTCCTTGTAGGAAATTGGATTAATAAATTCAGGCAGATTTGCGCCCCTAGTAGCCGCATCCGTACTGACAAACGACAAGTTAGGTGTTGATTTGATTTTTACCGCGCCTTTAACCGTATCTGTTACCGTGTCTTTTACCGTATTGGCGAGTTGTTCAAAAAACGCAGTGTTTAACGCTGGGGCGTAAACACCATCACCAACGAATACAACACAAGCATAAGGGGCTTGCTTTAAGGTTGCTATTAGCAGCTGTTCATCAGCGCTGCTCAAATTTGGCGTTGTAATAGTAATCAGCATTAGAATGTCACCACATGGTCAACGCTTTGTATAAGCGCAACTTTTTCTTCTGAGGTTATCCACTTACAATCTAGCTCGTCAATTAAACTTGTATTAGCAAGAACCTGGTCTATGTCGTAGGTATCTGCACTCGCTTTACACACAAAGCATTCTTCGATATCGAAAAATGGCATACTGGCTAAACGTTTGGTGTGATTTTTCAGCCCTTTTGTAGACGTGGCTTTAACCAGCTGCAGTACACCTTGATTTTCAAAGAGCACTTTTACCTCGTGCCCATAGTTTGTTGCAGCTAGCGCAAAATCTAACCCGTCTTGGCTTTTCGCATTGGAAAATGGGCTTTGTGTAAACCTAATAAGTAACTTTGCCATCAGAATTGCACCAGCCTATTGCACTCGTGAAGGGCAGTAAAAAACTCGCCTAAGCCAGCTTGCTCAAAGGGAGTAGTTAAATTTGCCTGTGCTATGCCGTTTTCTTTCGCTTCCATTTCACTGACAATACCGCGCTTGACGGCGGCTGTGATGCACACCATAAGATTTACGTTATGATCGGCAGCAAGGGCCTTCCAGCCGTCATAAGCAAACAGTTCATCCCCGGTTTTCAACATCAAACTGTTACAATGGTGTACACCTTCGCTGTAAAAGAAGACGTTGTTAACTACGTCGCCGTTATCTATCACGCCTTGTATGAAGGCGAGGGCGCGCAGAGCCGTGTCGCCTTCAAACGGTGATGAAGTAATAAGTATTGAATATTCTGCCATATAAATAAAAACACCCCAGTTAAGGGGTGTTTGTTCTCAAACCTTAAACGCCAAATTAATCGTCGCCGCCAAACGCACCTAGAAGGTGAAGAATAGAGGTGAATAAGTTGTATATGTTTAAGTATAGCGAAACTGTAGCGCGAATGTAGTTTGTTTCACCACCGTGAATGATACGGCTTGTATCAAACAAGATGAAACCTGACATTATAAACACAATCGCTGCACTAATTGCTAAGCTTACCGCTGGAACCGCGAAGAAGATGTTCGCAATTGCCGCAACAAGCACTACAACTAAACCTACAACCAAGAAGCCGCCCATAAACGAGAAGTCTTTCTTAGTGGTTAGGGCGTAGCCAGATAGGGCGAAGAACACAAGGGCTGTTGCACCTAGCGCTTCCATAATTAAGCCTGGGCCACCAAATGCAAGGTAATATTGCAAGGTGTAACCAAGTGACGCCCCCATCAAACCGGTGAATGCAAACACCCAGTAGATGCCAGACGCTGAATCAGCCTTTTTCTGAACTACAAATAGGGTAATAAAAGCGCCGATAGTCATAACAAGAGACATCATAGGAGAAATGCCTACTGCCATTGCTATACCAGCACAAACCGCACTAAACGCTAGTGTCATCGCAAGCAGCATATAGGTGTTGCGTAGAACCTTGTTCGTCTGCAATACCGATGGTTGAGATGCACTTGAATACATCGAACGTTGATCCATTGTTTCCTCCAACAGGACTTATGATATGACCAAAATGGTACACAATTATTTAGTGTATGTTGTATGGGTTTTAGTTCCCATTTTCAAGTAGTTTCAGATGAAAATGGTGTCAGGTGAATACAAAAACATCTTTTATACGGGCGAAACACGCTATTTGATTGAAATCTCAGCACTTAAACAATTTTTTTCATTTTTCGCTTTACAGTCATTAAAATATCATTAAGATACGCAGCACTTCAGGAGAGTTGGCAGAGCCCGGTTTAATGCACCTGACTTGAAATCAGACGTGGGGTCAAACCCACCGGGGGTTCGAATCCCTCACTCTCCGCCAAATACGAAAAGCCCGCACATTGTTGCGGGTTTTTTTATGCCTCTTTGTAAATTTAGACTTTCGTATAAGACCACAGTCGCATTGTTACATTCCATTCACATGTTTAGGCTTGCGTTTTCTTCGCGCAATCTAAAGGTGTTATGTGTCACAAGAAAGCTCCTCTTATCAAAAACTTCACAAATCAAGCAGTGAATTCTCGTCTCGAGAAGACTATTTAAATCACGAATTACAGATCATTTCCCCAAAACGTTGGCGTTTAAATTTGCCGGGTAAAGACTATCGCGTTGAGTGGGAAGATTTTGTTCCCGGCATGGCAGCCACTATAGGTAAAATTGTTATGGTGGCCGCTGTAGTAGGCGCGTTTGCTGCGCCTCTGGGGTTATCTCCAGAATTTGTTATTGAAAATGTGCGCTTTGAGCTTCTTATCGCTGCGGTTTTATTTGTGGTGCTTATTTCTGGCTTTCTCAACCCTTCGGCTAATCTGGCTGGCACACACGGGCCGCTTTTACCCCTAGTACCGCTCATCGTCGCTTCAGGCGGTCACCCTATGGCGCTGGGGCTCCTCATCGGTCTGTTCGGATTTATTCTTGGTATTACAAAAGGCGGTAGTATTCTGGCCAAGCTCACGAGTAACGGTGTATGTGGTGGGTTATTACTGTATTTAGGCTTCATCGGCATAACGGGGCAGGTGAAAAAACTCTTCGCCTGGGCTGAAAGCTTCGATATGGCGTATTTGGCTTTTGTGGTAATTATCGCAACAATTTTAATGTATGCATGGTTAGAGCACATTCAAAAGCGTTGGCTGGCAATTCCTTTAGGTGCAGTGATGGCAGCGGTGATTGCGTTTGCTTTTGGTGCACCCTTCGAGTTTAGTACATCGCCTGGCATGCCAAATTTAAACCCTGCATATTGGTGGGGCGAAAATACGGGATGGCAACTGGGGCTGCCGGATTGGTCTCACTTTATCGCCGTCCTTCCATTTGCGGTGTTGGCAGTATCTATGTGGTCGCCAGACTTTTTAGGGCATCAAGTTTTCCAAAAGCTTAGTTACCCTAAGAAAAGTGAACGAGCACATATGAACATCGATGACACCATGATCGCGGCGTCTAGCCGTCAGGCCGTCGGTAGCTTACTTGGCGGGGGGAATATTTCATCGTCGTGGGGGACCTATATTATTCCAGCATCCATCGCACGTAGACCCATTCCTGGTGGCGCATTAGTTACCGGGCTGTTGTGTGTTGTTGCGGCACTTTGGGGCTACCCTATGGACTTGGCTGTTTGGCCACCGGTATTGTGCGTTGCATTAATTGTGGGTGTGTTTTTGCCATTAATGGAGGCAGGCATGCAGATGACCCGCGAGGGTAAAACAACCCAGTCAGCCGCTTTAGTGGTTATCTCTTCGGTATTGGTAAACCCAGTATTTGGGTGGTCATTCACTATGTTGTTAGATAACTTAGGTTTGGTCGGTTGTAAAGATAGGGCCGGTGATCTTGGAAAAGCGGGGCGCTGGATTATTCCAGGTATCACTTTCTTGGTGTTGTGCACCGTTATGGCGCTTATTGGTATGTTCCCGGGGGTACCTGCCATTATGGAGACGTTTAGGCTTTAAGACGTTCTATTAAAAATCTGTGGAGCGTGGCGTTGATATACGCCGCGCTTACCTATCCCAAAAAGGAGTGTCTTCAAAGTAGTTGCAAAGAAAGTCGATAAAAACCCGCAGCTTATTTGATATTAATTTTCGGTGTGGGTATACCGCATACAGAGCGATAGACTGAGGAATATACTCATCAAGTATAGAAACTAGCTCTCCTTTTTTTAAAGCTTCGCCAACTATAAAGGTAGGTTGAAGCACATAGCCTTCACCTTGCTTAGCCACATTTGTCAGCACCTCTCCATTATTTGCGGTGAGCTTTGGAGGCGACTTTTGGGCGTTAGCTTTTAACGCAGCAATAAGTTCTGACTGATTATTGTCATAATTTACATACGAGTATTCTAAATAGTGCTCGGGCTTTAAGTCGCTTGGGTGTAAGGGACGACCATACTTATTAAGGTATGCGGGTGACACGCATAGCGCTAAATTAATAGCGGTGATCTTTTTAGCCACTAAGCTAGAGCTGGCAAGATGACCGGCGCGTATTGCAACGTCAAACCCTTCGTCAATCACATCAATCTTACGGTCGTTAAGCTGCAAGTTAATCGATACATGTGGGTGAGCGTGTTGAAAAGCGCCTATTGCCCCTGCTAAATGTAAAGTAGAAAAGGATACGGGGGCACTGACATGTAAAGTACCTTTGGCCTGCGTGTTAAAAAGGCCTAGCTGGCTTTCCATATCATTAATGCTTTCAAGAATATGGTTTGCGTGTTGCAAACACTGACGCCCCGCCTCTGTAAGATGAATTTTTCGGGTTGTTCTATTAAACAGCCTAGTATCTAAGTGCTTTTCAAGCTGTGCAACATATTTGCTTACAAGCTGGTTCGATGTATCTAAGCGTACCGCGGCTTTAGTAAAGCTGCCTTCATTTGCGACTACCACAAACGTTTTTAACAGGGTCAATCTATCCACTTTTCTTCTCTATTGCCAATGCAGTGTTGGTAATAATTCAATATTTTCATTCTTTATTCAACGACTGTTGGTAACTATTCTATGCGGTAACGGTAAGCGCAGTTGAAGTTGGCGTGTTTAGCACTAATCACGTCTGTTTTGAAACTGAGGTACCGCAACATCATTAACGTAAACACAAGAGAGGAAACGACAATGAACAATACGCTGTTAAAAACCATTTTTACATCAACCAATAGTGTGGCAAGCCTTGTATTGCGGGTACCTGTGGGCATTATTTTAGCGGCGCACGGTGCGCAGAAACTATTTGCATGGTTTGGGGGTTACGGTCTGGAAGGAACAGGGCAGTGGATGGAGAGTATTGGGTTAGCACCGGGCTTTTTAATGGCGCTTTTAGCGGGTAGCGCAGAGTTCTTCGGGGGATTAGCGCTTCTAATTGGTTTTCTCACACGACCTGCTGCATTAGTCAGTGCTTTTACTATGGTAGTGGCTATTTTCAGCGTGCACGCTTCAAACGGTTTGTTTTTGAGCAACAATGGCTATGAGTTTGCGCTTTCACTACTTGCCGTAACCGTTGCACTAGTTGTTCAAGGGGGCGGAAAATTCTCTGTCGACTCATTAATTAGTAAAACGTATTTTTCTAAAGCATAAGGACCACAATAATGACTGGGCCTACCCGAATTTCAACGGCGTATATCTCTCATGGTGGAGGCCCACTTCCACTGCTAGAGATACAGTCGCAAGAGGGGGAAATGCAAACTCGCTATCACGCGGAAATGATTGAGACCCTTATAACGTTATCTCAGGAGATAGCAAAGCCCGATGTGATCATTGTTATAAGTGCACATTGGGAAGAAGCTGTGGTTAAAGTAACAGCCAGCGCCAAGCCAGATTTAATTTACGATTATTATGGCTTTCCGGAGCAGGCTTATTCACTTAAATATCCGGCAAAAGGTAATGCTGAATTTGCAAATAATATAGTTAACGGTTTGAACACAAGGGGAATAACCGCGAAAGCCGAGCATACACGCGGTTTTGACCACGGCATGTTCATTCCACTTAGTATAATGTACCCCGCGGCCGATATTCCTTGCGTACAAGTCTCTTTAGTTACTGGCTCAAACAAAAGGCGCGATGCACAATTTCACATTTCTTTAGGCAAAGCGCTAAAAGAGATTATTGATAACATCGGCGCTTTCGAACATGTTCTGATATTGGGTTCTGGTTCGTCGTTTCACAATATGCACGGCTTTTTCGATAGCTCTGAAGAGGCATTGCATAAGGCTACGCGTTTCAACAATTGGTTACAGACCACGATGCGCTCCAGCGCATATAGTGAAGTTGAACGTAAACTCAGGCTTGTTGAATGGTTTACCGGGCCTGAGGCACAGTATGCTCACCCCAAAGAAGAGCATTTATTGCCACTACATGTTTGTTATGGGGCAAATAACAAAGCGGTAGATAACGCATTTTCACTTACATTGTTAACCAAGCCAGCGAGTATGTTTTTGTGGAAAGGGTAAGGCATATGGCATTACTCAGGCGAAAAATTGACGACAGTGAATTAAATTTTAAACACATTGCTTATCAATTGTTCGGTTGAACCGTGTTACGAAAATAAGTGCTTTACACCTTCGGTTAAATCATTAAGATACGCAGCACTTCAGGAGAGTTGGCAGAGCCCGGTTTAATGCACCTGACTTGAAATCAGACGTGGGGTCAAACCCACCGGGGGTTCGAATCCCTCACTCTCCGCCAAATACGAAAACCCGCACATGTTGCGGGTTTTTTTATGGGTCAAATAAAACTTCTGTAGAGTGAGGGTGAGAGCCCCCGTTGTTCGACCAATCGTCGGGAACGATTGGTGCCGCCGCAGGCGCCCGAAGGGTCGGGTACAGGACGTACCCGAGCACATCCCTCACTCTCCGCCAAATACGAAAAACCCGCACATGTTGCGGGTTTTTTTATGGATTCAATTAAGCCTCTAAAAAGTGAAGTTAAGCTCCCCCCGTTGCGTTTTATTTTGCTTCAAGATAAATCGACTGGACACTGCGTCAATTGGGTTAGGCGAGGTGTACGCTGAAATTTTTTATGATCTCAAGTGGTCTCTATTTTGTGATGAGAGAACATTCCACAAAAAATCTCTATGTGTCGCGCTTTGTTCACAAAAAGCTGCTACAAATAAATAGAGTAACAATCAACTGAATTAACGCTGCTTTATTGGGGTATTCCTGCTTCTTTTAATGCAATACTATTATTGTGCAGTTGGTAGTACATAAAAATAATATGAGAGGACATTATGCAGGCTTTGCCCACGCTAAATCTTAGGGAAGGATCAGTCGAGCAAAAAAGAGAGGAAATAAAAAATTATTTCCTCGATTCTTTTAATACCTATGAGTCACTTTTTTCCTGTCTTAAAAGCGACGAGGTATTCTATCAACGCCCTGAAAAACTTCGTCACCCTCTGATTTTTTATTTCGGCCATACTGCAACGTTTTTCATCAACAAACTTGTGTTGTCAAAGGCCATTAATGAGCGGATAAACCCCAAGTTCGAGTCTTTGTTCGCCATAGGTGTGGACGAAATGAGTTGGGATGACTTAAACGATGAAAATTACGATTGGCCACAAGTTGGAGAGGTGCGTCAATATCGTAATCAAGTACGCACCTTAGTTTGCGATCTCATTGATACTATGTCGTTCAGTATGCCTATTGATTGGGAAAGCCCTATGTGGCCCGTAATTATGGGTATAGAACATGAACGGATCCACTTAGAAACCTCTTCTGTACTAATAAGACAGTTACCCATTACCTCGGTGCGCTCCCATTCTGATTGGCCTGTGTGTAACGATTTCAAAACAAAAGTAGAGGAATTAGAAAGTAATACTCTTGTTCCCGTCTCTGCACAACACGTTGTGAATGATAAACCTTGGGATAGTGAATACTATGGCTGGGACAATGAATACGGCCTTCAACAGGAGTCAGTAAGTGAATTTAGTGCGTCACAATTCCTTGTAAGTAACGGTGAGTTCCTAACTTTCGTCAAAGCAGGTGGGTATGAAAACGCAAAGTACTGGGAAGGTGAAGGCAATAAGTGGCGTGAGTACACCCAAGCCCAGCACCCAGTGTTTTGGATTAAACAGGGTGATGGGTATAAGTATCGAAGTATGGTTGAAGAACATCCACTTCCACTAGACTGGCCGGTAGATGTTAATTACCACGAGGCAAAAGCCTTTTGTAATTATAAAAGTGAGCAAACTGGTGAGCTTATTCGCTTACCTACCGAAAATGAATGGTTAGCGCTACGCCAGTATGCTGGGGTTAATCAAGCGGTTTATGGCAGCGAATTTAATATAGCGCTGCAAAAGTATGCGTCTAGCGAACCTGTTAACGTAAACCAGACAGGGTTTTTTTTTGATGTAGTCGGTAACGTTTGGCAATGGACTGAAACGCCTATTTACCCGTTCGATGGCTTTAAAGTTCACCCCCTGTATGATGACTTTACTACACCTACGTACGACAATAAACATAACCTCATCAAAGGCGGTAGCTGGGTTTCTACTGGTAACGAGGCATTGAAAGATAGTCGCTATGCATTTAGACGCCATTTCTTTCAGCATGCCGGTTTTAGATATGTACAAGGAAAGCGAGTAATAGCAGTGAACGACTTTGACTATGAGAGCGATACACAAATATCGCAGTACAGCGAATTCCACTACGGCGACGAATACTACGGCGTTTCTAACTTTGCAAAGGCAAGCGCTCAGTTCTGTATTAATGCAATGCAGGGGCGTAAGCATACTAAGGCTTTGGACTTAGGTTGTGCGGTAGGCCGCTCTACCTTTGAACTGGCTACGCATTTTGATCATGTAGATGGTATCGATTTCTCTGCACGTTTCATTAAAACGGCGTTTGATATGCAAGAGCGCGGCGAAATTCGCTACCATTTAATTGAAGAAGGCGAGTTAACGTCTTTCAAAGCGCGCAAACTCTCGGCCTTAGGTCTTGATCAGACTAAGGATAAGGTTACATTTGCTCAAGGCGATGCGTGTAACTTAAAGCCTCAGTTTACTGGGTACGATCTTATTTTTATGGGCAATCTAATTGATAGAGTATACAGCCCTAGAAAAGTGTTAAGCGACATGGCCATGCGCCTCAACAAGGGTGGTTTGCTGATTGTAGCTAGCCCTTTCACTTGGCTTGAAGAGTACACCGAACGAAGCGAATGGCTAGGCGGCTATAAAGATGAGAACGGTGAGACCTTAAGTTCAACCCAAGCATTAGAAGACGCATTGGGTAATGGATTCAAACGCGTAGGAGAGCCTACTGAGATTCCGTTTGTTATTCGCGAGACTAAACGTAAATATCAGCACACGTTATCTGAGTTTAATGTGTTTGAAAAGCTAGACTAATACAGCAAAAAAATTGAAATGTGTCGTGAAAGGCTGAGACAAGGAACGAATAAAACGGGATTGGCTCAGCTTATTTACTCACAACCTCACTAGATACAACCGAGAAGGGCAGTGAAAGCGTGGACCTGGAGTTAAAACAACTTTCTTTGTTTTCGTCGTTACAACATGAATTTATGCCTTACAAGGATGTATGGCATTCACCATCTCATCTGAGACGTGACAAAACGCGATTAAAGTATTCTGCCATACTACGCCGGTTCAACATTCCCTCAAGTCATCATACACAAACTACGTTTTCTGAACTAAGTCCTATCGCAATGTGGATTGCCGATATGGATATTCCACCTTGTGCTTATATAATCAGTGCCGTTAGCAATAATTTACGCAGTACCTATGGTTATCAGTCCTGTGATATTGGTGATGCGGTTGCAACTTGGTATGAACGCAGCAGGTCCCCTAATTATAATTACAAAGTTGAAAACATAGACATAGTGGATGTGGCGAGCGTGATTAGTGCTGTCGATGTGGCCCTTCGCACGTTTTGCCAGTCAGGTGATAAGGTAATGGTACTGACGCCTACCTACGAGCCACTGACATCATCCATCAAGCGCAATGGCTTAAAGCCTGTTTATATTCGATGTACAGAATCTCTGTCATCACCCAAGGCAGACCTTGATGACGTTAGTCGATGTCAAAGCTTAGTCAAAGATGATTCACATGCTCAAGGTTGTAGCGGCGATAATACTGAACGCGCCGCGAGAAGCAGTATTGATTTATCTTCGCTTGATAAGTCTGCGACAGCCTTTGTTATATGCCATCCTAATAATCCAACTGGCACTGTATTATCGCGCGTTGAGCAGCAAGCGGTTTTTGAGTTTTGCTTGCAGCACAACATTTTGTTGATAACAGACGAAGTGCACAGTGAATTTGCCTTTAACTCGGCAGATGAGCCTACGATTATTTCAATGTTTGGCCTAGACAATCAAGGCGAGGTCAATAAGCTCGACTCTCAAACGGAAAAATATAAAAAGCCCTCTGTTTTACCGAGGGCGATTCATTTGAACAGCGTTTCAAAGGCATTTAACTTAGCCAGTATTCCGGGTGCTTCTTATGCGGTGATAAAAGATAAACAAACCAGAGAAACGTTTGCAGAAGCCATTAGTGCTAAGCACCTTAATGCCAGCAATCTAGGCAAAATTGCACTAATTGCTGCCTACAGTGAAGGTAGCACTTGGTTGGACGAGGTAAAGGAGGCGCTAAGTTTTAATAGAAAGCTGGTTAAACGCTTTTTTCAACACTACGGTATTTCGGTTAAATTTACGATGGGACGTGCGGGTTATTTTCTGTGGTTAGATCTAAAAACCTTTAACGCAACGTGTTCTCACTCTTCGTTATCGTCGTCTATGGATTCTTATGAAACCGTCACCAATAACCATACACGGGGCCAATACCCTCAAACCTCAAACGACAAGCCCGCGTCAATCAAGCGTTCGCTTCCATTGTATTACTCTCCCGCTAGAACCGTTGAAGACTGTATTGAACGAGGCGTAATTGGTAATGACGGTGCGCCTTTCGGTGCACCAGATCACATTCGGCTCAATATTGCCTGCCATCCAGCATTAATTGAGGAAGCATTATTGCGCCTATGCTTTATTCCTCAGTTTAAGTAACGCTCATTTCTCCGCCTTTATTCTTTTTATTAGAAAGAAAAACTCAATTTTATGACATTTTATTTCGAATAAATGGAATTAAGATAAGGTTAAGAGCGTAAGCCCTAGTTTCTAGAAGATGTATTGAGCTTTTAGCGCTATGGCTTACTAATAGTGTTATGCGAAGAGAACGTAATGATTTATTTCAGGCTGGCAAATGAAAGAGGGTTGGTAGACTCTGGTTTGATTTACCAATTTAACTGGCTAAAAGTAATCTAGATCAATAATTTATTTCAAAATGTGTAACTTCACTTCACGTATGCTTATCTCGTGGTATGATGACTTGGTTAAGATTTAAAGCTGTTTAAGATGCGCAGTTATAAAAGTTGCCGGGTTTAAATCCCGTCGAAAGTAAAAATGAAGTCAGTGAGATACTAGAGTGATAAAAATAATCCTAGCAGACGACCACGACTTGGTCAGAACAGGGATACGCCGGATACTGGAAGATGTGGAAGACTTCACGATTCTCGCAGAAGCGAAAAACGGTGAAGACGCGGTACAGAAGTGCCGTAAAAATGCCCCAGATGTGGTACTCATGGACGTGAATATGCCCGGGATAGGCGGGTTAGAGGCAACGAAAAGAATTGTTCGTATGTCGGAAAACACTCGGGTGATTTGTGTTTCTATGCACAAAGAAAGCCCAATTCCTATGCAAGTGATGGACGCGGGCGCGTATGGGTTTCTCTCCAAAGATGCTGAACCCAAAGAGGTAATTCTTGCCATTCGTAAAGTGGCGGCAGGGCAGAAATACCTTGATAGCGAAGTGGCCAATAGTATTGCTATTGGCAAGTTGTTGCCCAGTTCAGATAATCCATTTGACGATTTATCGAGTAGAGAACTTACCATAGCAATGCGATTAACAGAAGGGCACAAAGTGCCTGATATCGCTCGCGAGCTTAGTATTAACTCTAAAACGGTTAACACCTATCGTTATAGAATGTTTCAAAAGTTAGGCGTGAATTCTGACGTAGAGTTAACGCATTTAGCCTATCGTCATAAACTCATCAATCCTAACACCTTTTAAGCGTCGCTAGACGCACAACGTCAAGGTGATTATGTCTGCATTCGATTCAGCAGCATTTCTTAAAAATTTAACCTCTCAACCAGGCGTGTACCGCATGTACAATAGCCAGGGTGAGGTTATTTATGTAGGAAAAGCGAAAAACCTAAAAAAGCGTGTATCCAGTTATTTCCGTACCCATTTGGATAATGCCAAAACCCGTTCGCTCGTCAGTCAGATAGCGGACATGGATGTCACGGTGGTAAACAGTGAGACCGAAGCGTTCTTACTGGAAAATAATTTCATTAAGAAATACAAACCGCGTTACAACGTGGTTATGCGTGACGACAAATCATACCCTTTTATCTTTTTATCTGACCACGAACATCCACGGCTGTCATTTCACCGTGGCCCTCAAAAGAAAAAAGGGGAGTATTTTGGCCCATATCCAAGCGCATGGTCGGTACGCGAAAGTTTACGCTCTATGCAGCGTATATTTCCTGTTCGTCAGTGCGAAGATAGCTATTATCGCGCGCGCAGTCGGCCTTGTCTTCAATATCAAATGCAGCGCTGCAGTGCCCCTTGCGTTGAAGGGTACGTCAGCGACGAAGAATATAAAGAACAGGTTAACTTTGCCCGCTTGTTTCTAAAAGGCAAAAATCAACAAGTGATTGGCGAGCTGGTGGAGAAGATGGAGAAGGCTAGCGAAGCGTTAAACTTTGAAGCCGCGGCCCGCTATCGAGACCAAATAAATGCGCTAAGAAAAGTACAAGAGCGACAATGGGTTGCCGGTACTCAAGACGAAATGGATGTGTTTGGTTTTGCGCTTAAAGGCAATATGGCCTGTATCCAGGTTATGTTTATTCGAGAAGGGCAACTGTTAGGCAGTAAAGCTTATTTTCCTAAAGTGCCGAATATCGCCGATGAACAAGAAATTTTTGAGTCTTTCTTTCTTCAGTTCTACCTTGCAGGAAACAAGGTCATACCCAAGCAAATAGTGCTAAGCAATTCATTAAACGATGAAGAGGCGATTGCCAAAGTGTTAGCCAGTGAGGCTGGTCACAAGGTCCATTTCTTTAAAGGGGCGAGGGAAGAGAAGCGTAAATATCTACAGCTTGCGCAATCAAATGCACAAGCTGCGTTAGATGCACAGTATAGTCAGCAAAAGTCTGTATTTGCCCGATACCTTGACCTAGAAGGCGCGCTAGAAGTCGATACGCCTATTCAGCGTATGGAGTGTTTTGATATATCGCACACCTCTGGGCAACAAACGGTTGCTTCTTGCGTGGTGTTTAATCGCGAAGGCCCCCTTAAAAGCGACTATCGACGTTACAATATAGAAGGGATAACCCCAGGCGATGATTATGCTGCGATGGCCCAGGCTCTGAAACGTCGGTATAAATCGGTAAAAGAGGTGCAAAAAATCCCTGACCTTCTTCTTATTGATGGTGGTAAAGGGCAACTGGCACAAGCCGAAGCGTTTTTTGAAGAATGGCCACACGACAAAAAGCCCATGCTGTTGGGTGTAGCTAAAGGCACCACGCGTAAACCCGGCTTAGAAACCCTAATTTTAGCGGGAAGTCATGAAGTGCTGCCAATGGACAGTCATTCGCCCGGGCTTCACCTTGTTCAACACATTCGCGACGAATCTCACCGCTTTGCCATAACAGGGCACCGTAACCGTCGACAAAAGGTGAAAACAACGTCGAGCTTAGAAAGCATTCCGGGTATAGGCGCTAAACGAAGACAAACCTTGCTTAAGTTTATGGGTGGCCTTCAGGGTCTAAAAAAAGCCAGTAAGGATGAAATTGCAAGTGTACCCGGTATCAGCCAGGAACTGGCCGATACAATTTACGACCACCTCCATCAATAATTGACGGAGTGACAAGCAATGCATTGCAAATTAAGGTAATGTGTTACACAAATGAAAGGCATAGAACTTTCAAGCTATAGCGCTAAACGCCCATAGAGGCATAACACTGAGACGTACTTTTTATGTGGACTGTTCCAAACTGTATTACTTTATTTCGAGTAATCCTTATTCCTGTTTTTGTCGTTGTATATTTTCTTGATTGGAAGTGGGCGCATGAAGCCGGCGCATTTATCTTTTGGTTAGCCGCCATCACTGACTGGTTCGATGGCTATCTCGCTAGAAAGCTTGAGCAATCTACCCCCTTTGGTGCGTTTTTAGATCCAGTAGCCGATAAGCTTATTGTTGGTGCTGCGCTACTTATGATCACGCATAGTTATGCGACACTTTGGATAACGATACCGTCTATTGCGCTTTTAGTGCGTGAAATTTACGTGTCTGCGCTACGAGAGTGGATGGGATCGAATGGTGTAAGAGATGCAGTTAAAGTGTCTTTTATTGGAAAAGCAAAAACAACGGCTCAAATGTTAGCCTTAATTGGGCTCTTATCGGGCCTTGAAACCTTTATGGGCTTTCCAATTTATTGGGTTTCTCTAGGTTATATTCTTTTATATCTCTCTGCAGTGCTGTCAATTTGGTCAATGTTTGTTTATACAAAAGCAGCGTGGCCACACCTTCGAGGAAGTGCAATAAAGTAAAATTGATCGCGGTTTAATCAAAGTGAATAAAAAAATAGCAAACGATCATAAAAAACCGCATTTATCTCAATTTAAACACTTTTTTGTGTTGACAGTTTTGAATGGGTAGGTAGAATGCACCCCACATTTCGAGAGGACATCAACCAAACGAAATGGTCGATTAAGACGTGCGGGAATAGCTCAGTTGGTAGAGCACGACCTTGCCAAGGTCGGGGTCGCGAGTTCGAATCTCGTTTCCCGCTCCAATCTCTTAGAGAGAGGTTTTAATCACGCGCCAGACGCATCTGGCGGAATGGCAGAATGGCTATGCAGCGGATTGCAAATCCGTCTATCTCGGTTCGACTCCGGGTTCCGCCTCCATACGCTGCAACGCAGCATCAGGTTCTACGCCTGACACCTTTGCTGAAAAGCAACCCGATGCCCGGGTGGTGAAATTGGTAGACACAAGGGATTTAAAATCCCTCGCTGGTAACAGCGTGCCGGTTCAAGTCCGGCCCCGGGCACCATTTCTTAGTCTTACATCGTCTTTTGCAGTCTTTTCAGCCCAGTAAAAACAAGCCTTTCAGGGTATTTGATGTATTCGGTTGTCTTACCTTGTCTATTGAAATCTACGCATAAGTGGTGCTACTGTTGGTGCTATCTGGGTTCAATTCTACTTGGTAGCACCATATGCCACTCACAGACCGTGCTATAAAAGCCATCAAGCCGGCTGACAAAGATCAGTGGGTATCTGACAAAGATGGGTTACGCTTATTGGTTAAATCCAATGGTAACAAATTCTGGCGTTTAAAATACCGGTTTGCGGGTAAGCAAAAAACGTTGGCGTTGGGCTCCTATCCTGAGACCCCACTTTCTAAAGCTCGTGAGTTGACGATGCAAGCCAGACTAACTATTAAATCCGGTGTCGATCCAGCTGCAGAAAAACGTGAAAAGGTAAGAGAGGAGCAACGCTTAAACGAAGATTTGTTCATGAACGTTGCCAGGGAGTGGTGGGAACAACAAAGCGGAGGATGGACAGAGAATCACGCGAGACGCGTTTGGCTTCGCTTAAAAGACAATTCGTTTGCCTCATTAGGTAAGCGCCCCATATCTACCATACGCCCACGAGATGTAATCGAAACGGTAAGGGACATTGAAAAACGCGGGGCGTTAGACGTTGCACAGCGTGTACTCCAAGATATCGGACGCGTATGCCGCTACGCTGTTCAGACTGAACGGATTAACTTTAACCCAGCGAGTGAATTGAGTGATGTACTGAAGTCTCGTAAGGTTGAGCACCGGGCTTCACTACCAAGAGAGCAGTTACCTGCGTTTGTTAGAGCTTTGTCCACTTATGAAGAAAAGGGCAGACTGCTAACCAAGTATGCTATTCAGTTGCTGGTGCTGACATTTGTTCGCCCAGGCGAGCTTCGTGGTGCAAGGTGGGAAGAGTTTAATTTTGATGACAATATTTGGCGTATTCCTGCAGAGCGTATGAAAATGAGGAGCGAACATATTGTTCCACTCTCCAAACAAGCGCTACAAGTCATTGAGTTGATAAAGCCTATTACTCAACAATATCAGCTTCTATTTCCGTCTGAACGTGATAGAAATGATCCAATGTCCGATAACACAATGCGCAGAGCAATATTTAAGCTTGGTTACGACGGAACAAAACCTGGTAAAGCAAAAGCCAACCCACATGGATTTAGAGCAACTGCATCGTCCATCCTCAACGAACAAGGGTTTAACCCTGATGCGATTGAACGACAGCTTTCCCATATGGAAAGAAATGGTGTTAGGGCTGCGTATACTCACCATGCAAGGTATTTGGATGAGCGCAAAGACATGATGCAGTGGTGGGCTGATTATGTTTTCAGAAACAATCTTTGATCGAATTGATAATGATGCACATTATCAATTAGAGTCTAGCAATTTCACTATGACTTTTGATTGGTAAAACTAAGAATAAAAAAGTACAAGTAATTAGAAAATACATGACATTGATAAAACTGAAAGACCTCGAAGCACATTTATGGCACGCAGCCCACATTATAACGGGCCCCATCGATGCTTCAGATTATAAAACGTATATTTTCCCTATCCTCTTTTTCAAACGAATATGTGATGTGTACGACGAAGAATTTGAAGAAGCAATGAAACAGGTCGGCGATGAAGAGCTTGCTCGAGCAGACATGTTTCATAGTATTCAAATCCCGGCCTCCTTTCACTGGAAGCAGGTATTTGCCCATACAAAAGACATCGGACAGGCATTGAAAGAAGCCTTCAGGGGTATAGAGTTAGCTAATCCTCAATTGCACGGTATTTTCGGTGATGCAAGTTGGACCAATAAAGAACGGCTTTCTGATGAACTACTATCAACACTTCTCAATCATTTCAATAAAGTAAATCTTGGTATCTCCAGTGTTCGTGATGATGACATGGGGCGGGCTTATGAATACTTGATTAAGCGTTTTGCTGATAAAGCCAATAAAAAGGCAGGTGAGTTCTATACACCACGTACTATCGTTAGATTGATGGTAAATATTTTGGACCCTAAAGCAGGAGAAAGCGTTTACGATCCTGCATGTGGTACTGGCGGTATGTTGCTAGAAACTATCCACCACGTTAAAGAAAATAGTGGCGATCCACGCTTATTAAAAATTAAAGGCCAGGAAAAGAACCTCACCACCGAAGCTATTGCTCGAATGAATCTGTTCCTTCATGGACAAGAAGATTTTGAGATAGTACGCGGCGATACGCTTCGAGAGCCCAAGTTTATTCAAAACGACCGTCTCGAAACATTTGATTGTGTAATCGCAAACCCACCGTTTAGCTTAAAAGAATGGGGTTATGACCTTTGGGCAAACGATCCTTATGGGCGAAAGCAGTATGGTTTAGCACCTAAAACAAACGGTGACTTTGCTTGGGTTCAACATATGTTCGCCTCATTACATGACAAAGGTCGTATGGCTGTGGTTTTGCCTCATGGCGTTTTATTTAGGGGAGGGGCAGAGGGTAAGATCCGTGAACAGCTTTTAAAAGAAAACCGCATCGAAGCAATCATCGGTGTAGCGTCAAACCTATTTTATGGCACAGGTATTCCAGCCTGTATTTTGATGTTACGCAAATCGCGTCCTGCCAGTCATCAAGATCATGTACTTATCATCAATGCGGAAGAAATCTTCACCAAGGGACGTGCACAGAATACCCTTTCAAATGACCAAGCGGACGAGATTTATAACATCTATCAACAACAAGAGTCCAAAGGCCCTGGAGTAAAGGAAGTTGAAGGTGTTGCGCGCTGGGTGAAATTGAGTGAAATAGAAGAAAACGACTTCAACCTCAATATTGCTAGATATGTTCAAAAGCCTCTCGAGGAAGAAACCTTAACTGTGGAAGAATCATTGGCTGATTTTCGTAGCAAGCTTACTGCGTTGGAAAAAGCAGAGGATGAATTGGAAGCGCTGCTGAGAAAAGAAGGGTTTGAACTGTGAGTACAATGAACAAGAAAAAGTTAGAAGATTTACTATGGGGCGCAGCTGAATTCCTACGCGGCCAAATTGACGCTTCCGATTACAAACAGTTTATTTTCCCTTTGTTGTTTTATAAGCGCCTGTCGGATGTATATCTAGAAGAATACACCGAAGCCTTGGAGATCCATGAAGGCGATGCAGAATACGCCTCCATGCCAATGCATCACCGCTTTGATATTCCGCAGGAAGCTCGCTGGGAAAAAGTGCGCCACACCAGCAAAAACATTGGTGAAGCCATTCAAAACGCACTGCGTTTAATTGAAGCCAGCAACCCGCGCTTACATGGAGTGTTTGGTGATGCCCAGTGGACCAACAAAGAACGTTTACCCGATCACCTGCTATCTGATCTGATTGAGCACTTCAGTAAAATTCCGCTGGGGATTAAATCGGTTGCTCAGGATGATCTGGGTGAGGCTTACGAATACCTAATCAAAAAATTCGCCGACGACTCCGGCCACACCGCTGCTGAGTTTTATACCAACCGTACAGTCGTGCATCTGATGACGCGCATCATGGGCTTAAAGCCCGGTGAAACGGCTTACGACCCAACCTGCGGCACCGGCGGAATGCTGCTAAATGCGGTAATGGATTTACGCTCTCAGGGCAAAGAATGGAGATCAGTGCATCTCTATGGACAAGAAGTGAATCTGCTCACTTCGGCGATTGCACGAATGAATATGTTCCTGCACGACATTGAAGAGTTCGATGTGCTGCGCGGCGATACCTTGGCGGAACCCAAGTTTATTGAAAACGACCAGCTCAAGCAGTTTGATGTGATTTTCGCCAACCCGCCATACTCCATCAAAAAGTGGAACCGCGACAAATTCGCCGCTGACCCTTACGGCCGCAACCTCTACGGCGTACCACCGCAGGGCTGTGCCGATTATGCGTTTTACACCCATATCATAAAAAGCCTGAAACCCGACACTGGCCGCGCCGCCATGCTCTGGCCACACGGCGTGTTGTTCCGTGATTCCGAGCAAAGCATCCGTAAACAAGTGATTGAGTCGGACATTATCGAGGCAGTGATTGGCCTTGGCCCAAACTTGTTTTACAACTCGCCGATGGAATCCTGCGTGGTGGTGCTCAACTGCAATAAACCCGCCGATCGTAAAAACAAAGTGCTGTTTATCAACGGTGTGGAGCACGTTACCCGCGAGCGCGCCCACAGCCGCTTATCGGATGATGATTTGGCTGTGTTGTGCGAGGCTTACTTTACACCTGAAAAGCAAAGCGACTTCACCGCTTTGGTCGATATCGAAACCATCAAAGAGAACCTCTACAACCTGTCGATTCCGCTCTATGTGCAGGCACAAAAAAATGGCGAAGTGCACGATATTGAACATGCCATCGAGGCATGGAAAGTCAGCCGAGTGCAATTGAAAAAACAGACCAATAAGTTATTTAAAAGCTTAAAAGAGCTTGGTTTTAAAGTTAACGGTGAGGACGTGCAGTAATGAGTGAAAAACAAACCGTTAAATTTGGTGATATTTGCCGCGAAGTAAAACTCACCACCAAAGACCCGATTGCCGATGGCTACGAACGCTACATTGGCTTGGAGCATTTAGATTCTGGTTCGCTAAAAATTAAACGCTGGGGCATGATTGCCGAGGATAATCCGAGTTTTACCCGTGTGTTTAAAAAAGGGCATATCTTATTTGGCAAACGCCGTCCTTACTTAAAGAAGGCGGCAATTGCCGAGTTTGATGGAATTTGTTCTGGTGACATTATTGTAATGGAACCAAAAGGCAGCTTCCTGGAAGAAGGCTTATTAGCCCATATTGTGCAATCAGAAAAGCTTTGGGAAATAGCTTCTAAAACCTCATCTGGTTCTTTGTCTCCTAGAACAAAGTTTAAATCTTTGGCTGACCTTGAAATTAACCTGCCAAACCCAGAGGAACAGAAGTCGATCCTTGATATTTTGGAAAAGATCGAAAGCGCAAATTACTACTCTGAAGGGCTCAGCAATACGTCGGAAAGCGTTGAAGATTTATTGCTTATAGATGCAATTAATAAGCTAGAAAGCAAGGATTGTCCGATTGAAAAGTTGGCAGATGTATGTGAGGTCATTACTGTTGGTATCGTTAATAAACCAGCAGAATTGTATTGTGATCATGGCATACCAGCTTTACGGTCACAGAATGTCAAGAGAGGCTATATCTCGTTAGAGAATATGGTTTACATAACTCACGAAGGGCATAGCAAACATAAAAAATCTCATTTGAAACCAGGCGATGTTGTAGTTGTAAGAACAGGATACCCCGGGACCGCTAGTGTAATTCCTGAATCGCTAGAGGTTTCTAATTGTGTAGATATATTAATTGTACGGCCTGATTTAG
The DNA here is from genome assembly GCF_054968525.1 of Alteromonas sp. G5_S2_22_S1. Classification (NCBI taxonomy): domain Bacteria; kingdom Pseudomonadati; phylum Pseudomonadota; class Gammaproteobacteria; order Alteromonadales; family Alteromonadaceae; genus Alteromonas; species Alteromonas sp. G5_S2_22_S1. Next base: position 96,353 of record NZ_JBQKUJ010000016.1, read on the forward strand.
AAAGAGTTTTACCGGAATACTTGTGTGCATATATCAACAGTCCTCTCGGAAAGGGGCAGGTGTTAGAAGGCGCTGGAGGGTTGGCGCAGCAGCACTTTAACGTTAAGGAGCTGAAAGGAATGCTCGTGCATGTACCGGATTTAGTAACTCAGCAGCGCATTGCTGAATGTGTGAACTCTATTGTTGAAGTGGTTTCTTCTAGCGATATAAACAGTGCTCGAAGAAAGAGTTTAGAAACCTCATTGAAAAGAATGTTTTGAGGAAAGTATGTTTAACGAACAAACCGTCACAGAAAATGGAATTATCGACCGCTTAAAGGTTTTAAGCGGAGTAAAGTGGACTTACTGCCACGGTGAGAGCCTGCCCAAACAAGCGCAGGATATCTTCGTTGATGATTGGCTGAAAGACGCGTTGTGTTCGTTAAACCCCGATATTGCCAAGCAGCCGGATTTTGCAGATGAAGTCATTCATAAACTCCGAGGTGTAGTATATGAGGCTCGGTATACCGGTTTAGTAAAAGCTAATGAAAACTTCCATGAATGGTTAATGGCCGATAAAACCTTGCCCTTTGGCGAGAATGGCGAACATATCACTATCAACCTGGTTGATTTCGACAATATCAGCAACAACCACTTTGTGGTGTCTCAACAGGTGCACTATATCGCGGCGACTGAAGTCTATTTTGATATTGTGCTTTATGTGAACGGCATTCCACTTGTGGTGGGCGAAGTGAAAACCGCCACCCGCCCCAGTGTTACCTGGCAAGACGGAGCCGCCGATTTTATGGGCGGTAAAAAGTACTACTGGAAGAACGTTGAACCCTACTTTGTGCCCAACCTGCTATGTTTTGCCAGTGAAGGAAAGACCTTTGCTTATGGTGCCATCAACGCCCGGGTAAAAGATTGGAGCCCATGGCACAGAACTGACAAACGAGATGAAGTCCTGCCAGGCATGGCATCAGTATTGGAAAGTTGTGAGGGTTTATTAAATCCACAAACGCTTTTGCAAATGCTAGAGTCCTTTGCTTTGTTTTCGACGGTGAAAACAGGAAAGAATTCACCTCCTAAAAGAGTCAAAATCTTACCTCGATATCCTCAGTTCGAGGCTGCGAAACAGATTGTTGAGCGAGTGCGCCGAGGTTATCCCAAAAAGGGGCTGATTTGGCATTTCCAAGGCTCAGGAAAGTCATTGTTAATGCTTTATGCTGCAAAGATGCTACGTGCAGATAATGAACTTAAGAATCCAACCGTTTTAGTGGTTGTTGATCGAAGAGATTTGGATAGCCAGATTAGCGAAACCTTTGGCGGGGCTGATGTTAGAAACCTTATTAAGGTACAGAGTTGTCGGAAGCTAGGCGAGCATATTGAACAAGACAGCCGCGGTATTTTGATAACAACTATCTTTAAATTTAAAGATGTGGAAATCGATGAAAGCAATCCTGACGGATTAAACAGCCGGGAAAACATCATTGTTCTGGTTGATGAGGCTCACCGCACTCAAGAAGGAGGCTTAGGCGAGAAAATGCGCTGGGCGTTACCAAACGCGCATTTCTATGGCCTAACCGGTACACCTATTTCAGGAATAGATCGAAATACATTTAAGCTGTTTGGGGCAGAAGAAGACCCCGGCCGCTATATGAACCGCTACAGCTATAAGCAGTCGATTAGAGATGGTGCAACAAACCCTGTAAAGTTTGAGCCTCGATTGGCAGAGCTGCGAGTCGATCGTGAAGCTATCGACAGAGAGTTTGAAGAATTAGTCCGGGAAAATCGTCTCGACGATGAGGAAAAAGCGGCACTTTCAAAGCGTGCAGGTAAGCTAGCCCTAATGCTAAAAGCACCCAAGCGAATGGCTGCTGTTAGTGAAGATATAGCTGAACACTTTACCAGCCACGTTAAGCCTAAAAAGATGAAAGGTATGGTCGTAGTATATGACCGGGATGCCTGTGTTCAAATGTACTATCTGCTAGGTGAAAAGCTAGGATTTGATGCGGTCGAAGTGGTAATGAATGTTGATCAGGCGCCTGTCAAAGCGTTAGAGGGTGATAAGAAAGATAAGGTTAATAAGGACTGGCGAAAGTGGCATGATGAATTAGAGATACCAGTCAAGCAAAGTGACTTTGAAAAATGGCAGCATATCGATGCCGAAGAACAAACTCAGAAAGATCTTATCGAAAGTTATAAAGATCCAAAGCATCCACTTCAGTTGATTATTGTTACTGCAAAATTACTCACCGGTTTTGATGCTCCAATATGTTATTGCATGTATCTGGATAAGCCTCTTCGTGATCATACGCTTTTGCAAGCAATGTGCAGAACGAACCGCTTATATGAGACTAATGAAACCAGAAAAGACATGGGCCTCATCATTGATTACCTGGGTGTCTTTGAAAACTTACGAACAGCTTTGGCCTATAACCCAGACGAAATAGATGGTGTTGTGGAAGGTATCGAAGCCTTTAAAGAACTTTTACCGAGTCAGCTTGAAAGGTGTTTAGCCTTCTTCCCAAATGTTGATCGAACCCTAGAAGGGTTTGAGGGAATAATGGTTGCACAAGAATGCTTACCCACCAATGAAAAACGTGATGAATTTGCTCAAAGCTTTGGAGTACTTACAAAGCTATGGTCTGCAATTAACCCAGATATTTTCTTAAACCCTTATCGAAAAAATTATAAATGGCTTGCCCAGGTTTATGAGTCAGTGCGCCCGGTTGGACAAACAGGAGCTTTAGTGTGGGCAGCTTTGGGTCCTGAAACCATCAAAATGATTCACGAGCACACTGATATTAATCGTATTCGGGATGATATCGATGAGCTTGTAATGGATGAACATGCCATTTTTACTCTGACTGAAAAGGAACAGGAACAAAGAGCTAAACGGATTGAAATAGATCTGATGGGCCGTTTGCGAGGCAGTGATGATCCTAAATTCGTGGAGCTGGGTGAAAGACTTGAAAAACTTCGACAAGATTATGAATCTGGCGTAATCAAAGCGATAGATTGGCTAAAAGGCCTGTTGGACACTGCGAAGGATACCGTGCAAGCAGAGCGTGAGACTGGCGAAAAGATTGTAACGGAAGAAGACAACAAACAGGCGTTAACAAAACTATTCTTAGAAACCCGACCAGAAACAACGCCAAAACTAATTGGTGATGTTGTCGAGCAGATCGACAAGATAGTTAAAGCCACAAGGTTCGAAGGCTGGCAGAACTCCAATAGCGGCCCCAGAGAAATACAGAAGGCACTAATGGTAACTCTCGCACAGTTCGGCCTGGGAAGAGATAAAGAGCTATTTAAGAAAGCCTACAGTTACATTGAAGAGCATTATTGATGGACTTTTTTGTTATAAAGTACCCTAATAAAATAAGTACTACGAGAAAGAGCGCTGCATATCTTGTTATTGATAGTTGGGATGATTACAGCTTTTCTACGCTATTCACTCTATTTGTTGTGGATGACGCATTACAAAAGACAGAAGTAGGTACAGTAAAAATAGGTTTTCTGGGGCAAGATAGAAAACCAAAACCACAGACATCTGCATTAATCAATGAACCATTTCAACAGTTGGATGACCAATTTTTCTCATTAGGTCAAGATGTAGAATACTACAAGTCTCTTAACTCTTTAGATGAGGAGTTAAAAACTGAAATTCTCACAGCTCTTCGTGACATTCCGTATCTTAATATTCTAAAAGAAGTAGAGAACGAATCAGTTTTCGAAGATAGTTTATTGAGAACTGTGAGTAAGCAATCTATCACTGAACAATTCACAAGAGTGATCAAAGGGGATGCGGCGTTAACTAATTATAACTTCTCATTTGAAATTGTGGGTACAACTGAGCAAGCAGGTTATAAACTCGACTTTGATGTTGATGCCGAATCAAAACCAAGTACAAACATCCATGTGATTATTGGTAGAAACGGTGTGGGTAAAACCACATTATTCCATAAGATGATCGAATCGTTACACGTGGGGTATGATTCGAATGACGCGATATTTAAAGATACATCAGGTAGAAGAGAAAGAGATCTTCACGAAGAATATTTTGGTGGTACTGTCTCCATCGCTTTTAGTGCGTTTGACCCATTTGAGCCGCTAGAAGAGCAACCTTCTAAAGACAAAGGCGCTTGCTATTTTTATGTTGGATTAAAAAAAGTGTCGGCCAACCGATTAAAAGAGGGTGAAGAAACTCCGTTAAAAACTATCAGTGAAATTAATCACGAATTTGTATCTGCTTTAGGTAATTGTTTTAGTCAAGTGGAAAAGAAAAAACGATGGTTGAAAGCAATACGAATGCTGGAATCAGATGAAAATTTCGCAGAGATGCAACTTGGAAGGTTAGTAGAACTGACTTCAACTAAAGAAGTAAAAAAAGCAGCTCTCCACCTCATTTCAAGGATGAGTTCAGGTCATACAATCGTTTTATTGTCTATAACTCGATTAGTACAATTAGTTGAAGAAAAGACTTTAGTGTTAATCGATGAGCCTGAAAGCCATCTCCATCCTCCATTGTTATCAGCCTTTTTAAGGGCTTTAAGCGATTTATTATACAGTAGAAACGGGGTTGCAATAATAGCGACGCACTCACCAGTTGTTTTACAGGAAGTGCCACGCAAGTGTGTATGGAAACTAAATCGAGTTGGATTAGAAATGGGCTACAATAGACCCGAAAAGGAAACATTTGGAGAAAATGTTGGAGTTTTGACTCGAGCCGTTTTCGGTTTAGAAGTTTGGAAGTCGGGCTTTCATTCGCTATTACAGTTAGAAGTTGATACTGGTGCAACGTTTGATGAGATAGTCGACCGTTTCGATGAGCAACTTGGAGTTGAAGGCAGGGCAGTTCTTAAATCTCTAATCTTGGATAGAGATAACAAGAACATATGAAACGACTAACGTTACCAAATATTCAAGATGATGATGTGTTAGAAAAAATAATAGCCGGGATCACAGGAATTCCTGATTTAGCTGATAAAGTTCGGCAACAGAGTGAAGATATCTTAAGTGCTAACCAGCAGTACACGGCTTTGGGAAGGTCTGGTGACTTGTATACACTTCCAGCTGTAATCGATGATGATAACACCGACATTATAGGAACATTGAAGAAGCAGGATTTTCTAAAACTTTATGAAAACTATTTTGTAAAGAAATCAAAACCGGCCAGATGCATTTATGACAAACTCATGGTTGCAGCAAATGAGCGCTGTCCATTTTGTGGCGGCATCGGAAGACCCCGTAATTTAGATCACTATCTTCCCAAAGCATGCTTTCCCCAGTTTTCGGTGTCAACCGTAAATCTCATTCCTGCTTGTAGGGATTGTAACATGGACGGTAAAGCAGATGCTTTTGCTAGAGAAGCAGGAGATCAAGTTCTTCATCCATATTTAGACCAAGACAAGTTTTATAATGAACAGTGGGTGACAGCAACCTGTACGATTGATTTTGATGGTATTGGGTTAGTCGAATATAGTGTTTCTCCCCCTGAATATTGGTCAGAGAATGATAAAATAAGAGTCACAACACACTTTGAATCATTTGAAATCGCAAAGATATATTCTAGAGAGGCTGCGACACGAATAACTACATTTGTTACTCAAATTAAACAATTGCTTGATCTCGGAATCAATGAAGATGAAGCAAAGGCTATCATACTTACTCCGCCCATAGAAAACGCTCCATTTATAAATCATTGGGAAAGGCTAATGTGTTTGGCCTTAAATCAATATTCGTTTACTGCATAAAGTAAGCGTGTGGTAAACAGCAGCCTCTAGGGGTGATGAAATGAAATCTCAGTATGAATCTCTACCAATTAACTAGACACTTCCCAACTTTCATTAATCATGAAATGGCTGAAACCTCTAATTAT